>JBAWFG010000041.1:0-4803 GCA_049591655.1 Solirubrobacteraceae bacterium | reverse complement strand
GCGCACGGAGCAGCCCGGGTCCCGCTGTCGCTGCCGCTGCGACCGCGAGCAGGCCGATCGCCACCGCCGCCGACGGTGCGAGCAGCAGGCCGGCGAGCAGTGCCAGTGTCGCCCGGCGCGCCGTCATCGCCCCGCCTCAGGCCCGTGCTGACGGCTCTGGATGCGCTGGGCGACTGATCGGGCACCGCCTCTGCTGGCGGGCGGCTTGAGGCTGGCCCGCTGCACGAGGACGAGATCGCTGACCCCCGCGCGGGACGCCGAGCGCTGGATCGCGCGGGCCGCCGCGGTGCGCTCCACGAGGTAGACGACAGCGTCGATGCGCGAGTCGGCGCCGTAGGCGGCGAGGATCTGCTCACGCCGCGCGGGGCTCTTGGTCGTCAGCTCGAGTTCGAACGCGACCCGGTGCCCGGAGGTCGTGAGCGCGAGGAGATCGGGATGGTGCAGCCGCTCACGCCCGCCCGGCCCCACCCCGCCCAGGCGTACCCCGAAACGCTCGGAGCGCTCCGTTGTCCGGCCGTCATGGGAGCGCATCCGGCGTTCGGAGACGACGTCGGTGACGGGGCCGAATCGCCCGCGCAGCGCCAGCAGCATGAGCCAGCCGACCGCGGCCTCGTGCCGGTAGGTGGCCAGATCGGGCCGGCGCGGTACGGGAAGCTCGCTGCCGACAGCTCGCAGTCCGGCCGCCGTGATCCGGTGGGCGGGAGGCGTGCCGTGCAGCAGGCGCTCGCGATGGACGTAGCCTCCGTCGTGCAGCGTCCGCAGGCGCGTGTCGGCCTTCGCTTCGCCGATCCGCTCCAGCAGCGCGATCTGGCCCGGGAGCACGAAGCGGTGCGCGGCGGCGAACGCCAGCAGCCGCAGATCGCGTTCGGTGAGCGCGATCGGGCGCCTGCGGCGGCTCCGGGACGATGGCGTGCGCGCCTCCACAGAGCTTAAGAGCTCGGTGGCCCGCGGAAATCACCCCCCCGTCAGCGCGGGCGGTCAGCCGCCGGGATGCGGCTCAGAGCGTGTGTCGACAACCTGAAAGTCACGGCCCGAGAGCCGGTCGAGTTCGTGCAGCGCCGAGTCGTTCCAGCGCGGGTCCGGAGCGCCGGAGATGTACCAGGGGCTGCCGTTGTCGGCGAGGATCAGACCGTAGAGCTGGAGCGCCCGCGCGACGATACGAGCCTGCCGGGGAAGCCCGGAGATGTCGACGCTCGGCTTCAGGCGCACCCGCAGCCCCATCGGCGGGGCGAAGCGCCCTGAGCACGTCGCCGCCTCGTGGCGGGCTGGGTAGACGAAGTGCGCGCCGGTGCACGGGGCGGTGAAGCGCAGCGCATGGTCGATCGCGCCGGCCGCGACCTCGCTGTAGCGAGCCAGGCCGGGCAGGATCGGCAGGCCGGCGGCGTCGGCCGAGGTCCAGCCGGCCGGTCGCAGATGGTCTGAGCGCAGGTTGAAGATCGCTCCCGAGCCTGCGGTCCAGCGCCGGCCGCCGGCCTGTGGATAGGCGGCGTAGAGCTCGTAGTCGGTGCACGTGGCGCGGTCGAGCACGATCACGTGGCGGTCACCCGTCGAGCGGGGGCCGCCCTCGATCGCCACGTGCGGCGGAAGCGGGTAGCGGTGCCGATCGGATTCCGATGCGTACTGGAAGCGCACCGGGACCCGGCGAGTGCTGCTGCCCACGACCGTGAATGGGATCCCGTTCGGAGCTCCGTCATACACGGTCCCGAAGTCCGGGTGCACGGGGTCGCCGAGCCCGATCCGGGCGATGATCTGGGAGGAGTGCGCAGCCACCGGGAGCCGGTCGACCCGCTGGTTGAACGCGTTGTCGGCGGGCAGCACGGGGCAGCCGGCGAGCTGCGGGGTCCGCGCCGCCCCGGCCGCGAGCGCCGTGGAGCGGTCCCCGACGGTCACCGTGAGCACTCCCGCCCCCAGCAGTGCGGCGCAGACGAGCAGGGCCGGCGCGGTCCGCCTCACGAGACGACCCGCAACCCGTGGGGCACGCACGAGTAGCGCGCCTCAGGGACGTCACCGATGTAGTCACCGTCGACCTGCAGCGGCAGCGGACGATCGTCCCGAGAGACGATCCGCATCGCCGAGACGCCGCTGAAGCCGTGCACCCGGCGGTGGTTGACGAGGTGGGCGCGCCCCGACAGCGCCCGCCATGAGATCGACGGGACGTCGAGCGGACTGGCTCGCTCCAAGACGATCCCGGCGAGGTCCCCGCTGTCAAGCGAAGCTCCCTCGGCCATTCGCACCCCGCGCTCCCCGAAATACGTGTACGGATGGGCGTTCTGGACGATCGCGGTGACCCCGTCGACCGTCTCACCATCGACCTCGGCGCGCAGGCGCGGCGGCCGCCGGAGGTAGCGACGGTTGAAGGTGCCGACCGCCGCCCACGTGTAGTACCACTCGCCGAGTCGCGCCTTGAGCCGGGGATGGGCGTCGACCACCTCCACGACGCTCGCGTCGAGCCCGACCCCGGAGGAGAACAGGAAATGGCGTTCGTTGACGCGTCCGACGTCGACCTGGCGAGGGCGCCAGTCGTGGGCCATTCCCAGCAGGTGCTCGGTGGCGTCCACAACATCGGTGGGGATGCCGAGCATCCGGCAGTAGACGTTGGCGCGCCCACCCGGCAGGCAGCACAGGGGAGTGTCGGAGCCGACCAGTCCGTTGGCTGCCTCATTGACGGTGCCGTCACCGCCGAACGCCACGACCACGTCATAGCCCTCGTCGGCGGCCTGCCGGCACAGCTCGGTGGCGTGATCCTTGGCTTCGGTGTCGACCGCGCTGACCTCGTAGCGGCCCCGCAGCGCGTAGACGACGAGGTGCTTGAGGCGGTCAGACACCGTGGTGGCGTACGGGTTGACGATCACCAGCATCCGCCGCCGCGGGGCGTCGGGGTTCTCCAGTTCCGTGATCGCCGCGAGGCGATCGAGCGGGTCGGTCGTGACGGCGGGCATGCGAAGAAGAGGGGGCGGGTCTCGTCGCACGCGGGTTGGTAACGCGACGGCCGTCCGACCGTCAAGGTACCGGGTTGGGCTGCCGATCAGCAGTTATACTTCGGTCCACATAGCAGTACGCATCCAGAGGGGTGGAGGGATATGGCCCTACGAAACCCCGGCAACCTCCCGCAAGGGAAAGGTGCCAAGTCCATCAGGCTCCAACAACATTCAAGGCCTGGGAGATGTGGCAAGGCGGTTTTCGCACGACCTCCGACCACAGACCCCGGCGGAGGTTTTTTCACATATGCCGCCAGAGTCTCTTCGCTGCAAGGAATGCCAGACCACCTATCCGCTTGACGCGCGCTACGTGTGCGAGCGGTGCTTCGGTCCGCTCGAGGTCGCCTACGCGGCTCGCACCGACGAGGACCCGGAGGCCCTGCGCCGCCGGATCCAGGCCGGCCCGCACTCGCTGTGGCGCTACGGCGACTTCCTCCCGGTCCAGTCCGCGCCCCAGGGCGCGCTCCAGGCCGGGTGGACGCCGTTGCTGCGTGCCGACCGGCTTGCCGAGCGGCTCGGTCTCAACGAGGTCTGGATCAAGAACGACGCCGCCAACCCGACCCACTCCTTCAAGGACCGCGTCGTGTCGGTGGCGCTGGCGCGGGCCCGGGAGCTCGGGTTCGAGACGATCGCCTGCGCCTCGACCGGCAACCTGGCCAACGCCGTCGCCGCCCATTCGGCAGCCGCCGGCCTTGACTCCTACGTGTTCATCCCGTCCAACCTGGAGGAGCAGAAGGTCCTCGCCACCGGGGTCTACGGGACCAACGTGGTCGGCGTGCGCGGTAACTACGACGACGTCAACCGGCTGTGCACCGAGCTCTCTGGCGAGTACGACTGGGCGTTCGTGAACATCAACATGCGGCCCTACTACGCCGAGGGCTCCAAGACGTTGGCGTACGAGACCGCCGAGCAGCTCGGCTTTGAGCTGCCCGACCGGGTCGTGGCACCGATCGCGTCCGGCTCGCTGTTCACCAAGATCGCCCGCGGCTTCCAGGAGTGGATCGACGTCGGTCTGCTGGAGGGCTCGCTGCCGGTGTTCAACGGCGCCCAGGCGACCGGCTGCTCGCCGGTGGCCAGCGCGTTCGCCGACGGGCAGGACTTCTGCCGGCCGGTCAAGCCGGACACGATCGCCAAGTCGCTGGCGATCGGTAATCCCGCCGACGGTCCCTACGCGATCGATCTCGCCCGCCGGAGCAACGGGGGCATCGACGCCGTGACCGACGATGAGATCCGCGAGGGGATCCGGCTACTCGCACAGACGACCGGGATCTTCACCGAGACCGCGGGTGGCGTCACGACGGCGGTGCTGCGCAAGCTCGCCGAGCGCGGTGACATCGACCCCGACGAGCGGGTCGTGGTCTACATCACCGGCGAGGGCCTCAAGACCCTCGACGCGGTGCGCGGGACCTTTGAGGCCTGGGAGATCGATCCGAGCGTGACGGCGTTCCAGGATGCCAACGAGCGCGTCGGCGCACTGGCGTAGGATTCCCCGCCATGTCCGTGAGCGTGAAGATCCCCACCCAATTGAGATCCGCAACCGGGGGCGAGACGTCGGCGAGCGTCGAGGGCTCGACCGTCGGCGAGGTGCTCGACTCCCTGTATGAACAGTTCGGCGAACTGCGCAGCCGCATCGCCGAAGACGGCGGTCTGCGCCGGTTCGTCAACGTCTACGTCGGCGCCGAGGACATCCGGTTCCTCGACGGCCTCGACACGCCCGTCAAGGACGGCGACGAGGTCACGATCCTCCCCGCCGTCGCTGGGGGATCCGCTTAAGCGGATCCCCTTGGACGCATTCGCTAAAGCGAATGCGTCGGCGGCTGAGGGC
>JBAWFG010000040.1:0-10822 GCA_049591655.1 Solirubrobacteraceae bacterium | reverse complement strand
CCGGCCCGCGCAGCTACCTGAGCCTGCTGGAGCGTGCGGTGGCCGCCGTCGACATCCCCGTGATCGCGAGCCTCAACGCGGCCACGAGTGAGGGCTGGACCGACTGTGCCCGCGCCATGCAGGATGCTGGCGCAGCGGCGATCGAGCTCAACATCTATTACGTGCCTGGTGACCCCCGCATCTCGGGCCGCGACGTCGAGCAGCGCCATGTCGAGATCCTGCAACGCGTCAAGGCGGCGGTCACCGTGCCGGTCGCGATCAAGCTCAGCCCCTATTTCAGCTCGCCGGGCCAGATGGTGCTGGCGCTCGACGCCGCCGGCGCGGACGCCCTGGTCCTGTTCAACCGCTTCCTTGCGCCCGAGATCGACCCGGAGGAGCTCGCGGTGCTGCCCCGCGTCAACCTCTCCAGCCCCGCCGATGGGCGGCTTCCCCGCGCCTGGATCGCGCTGCTGCGACGCAGCGTCCAGGCCTCACTGGCGGCGACCACCGGCGTCGAGGTCCCGGCCGACGTGGCCAGATACCTGCTCGCCGGCGCCGACGTGGTGATGACCACCTCCGCGCTGCTGCGCCACGGTCCGCACTACGCGGGTGAGCTGCTTGACGGACTCTCGTCGTGGATGGCGCGCAAGGGCTTTGCGTCAGTCGAGGAGCTACGCGGGATGCTGTCAGCGCCGCCCGCCGACGACCCAGCAGCCCGCGAGCGGGCCGGCTACGTGACCGCCATGCGCGCTGCCAACGCCGGCGCCTACGCTCCCTGGTAGCCCGGGCCCTGAGGCTTGTTGCCGAGTTGATCAGCCCGACGCCGCGGGCTCGGCGGCGGGCATCGCGTCGGCGGCCGGCTTGGAGTTGCGAGCAGCCCGGTCGGCCAGGGCCTTGAGCAGGCCCGAACCGGAGACCGCGAGGTAGGCGGTAAGCACGGCGATGGCGACCGGCGCGATCTGCAGCGTGCCGATCTGGGTCGTCAGTGCGGCGAGCATGATGAGTGAGAACGGGGCGGCGACCAGCGCGCCAGGGAGGGCGGCGAACATCGCCGCAAAGGCGAGCCCCTCGGGCAGCCCCGGGATCAAGACGTGCACGGCGACCCCGGCGGTGCCGCCGGTGAACAGCATCACCAGGAACGGGCCGCCGATGAAGCCGGTCGCCTCGCACACCGCGAAGCACAGGATCTTGCCGAACACCACCGCGATCAGCAAGCCGGCGCCGAGCGCGGCGCCGTCGTGGATCACCGTCGTGAGCTGATCGGTTCCGGTGAAGAGAGTCAGCGGCAGCACGACGGCGACCAATCCGAAGACGAACCCCCCGATCACGGGGCGAAGGACCGTCCGCGCGACCAGCGGTGCGGTGAGCTTCTTCATGAGGCCGATCGCAACGGCGGTGACCAGCCCGAGCAGGCCGGCGGCGAGACCGAGCGGAACGGCGGCGAGCAACTGCCAGTCCTTGTACTTGTAGGCGGGCAGCGAATAGATCCCGAGGAACGTCGACCCGGCGATCGGGAAGTACACCGCGAAGGCGACCGAGGACGCGGTCAGCCCAGCAACCAGGGTGTCGGATAGACGGCTCGCTTTGACCCGGGCGATCTCGAGCACCAGGATCGTTGCCAGCAGTGGCGATGACAACATGCCGCCATACGATCCGGCCATGCCGCTGAGCGTGTTCGTCGCACGCATGTCCTCGTTGAGCTTCTTGCGCTCGGAGAACCAGGTCCCCAGGCCGCCGCCCAGCATCCCCAGCGCAGCCTCAGGCCCAAGGCTTGCCCCGCCCGCGAGCGACACCAGTGAGACTGCGACCGCCCCCGGCACCGTGCCGGGCTCCACCCGTTGGGCCTTTATACCCTCCACCGTGCCCGGCACGTTGACCGGGACCCGGAGAACGTGGCGCAGCACGCCGACGAGCAGCCCGGCGCCCGTCGTCACGGCCACCCACCACACAGGGCCGTCAAACCAGCTCGGGGTCTTGGGCAGGGTGTACCAGAGGTTCGTGCCGCCGCTCACCAGGCCCAGAAACGCGAGGCTCACGAACGCCAGCACGAGGCCGAAAACCGCCGCATAGCGGACGACGGCCCAGAACGTCGGCGAGCGTGCCTGCGCAACGATGCCCTCATGGGCGGAAGGTGCCTCGTCGGGAGGGGGCTGTGAGGACCGGCTCATCAGCGATGCGCTGCTCGGGAACGAGGGGGGCTAGGCCGGGAGCGCGTTGAGTTCCTTGGCGAGCGCCTTGCCATCGGCTGCAACCTCACGCTCCTCGCTCTTCTCAGCACGCGTCAGCGCCTTGTCGATCTGCTCCTGGACCCGCGAGCGGCCGATCACGATGAGCGCCGCCTGGCCCTCGCTCAGCTGCTCACCAAGCTCCTTGGCGTCACTGCGCGACATGCCCCCCAGGACATGGCCGATGCCGCCGCCCGCAGCAGCTCCGACCACCGCCGCGCCGATGATCGATGGCGGGAAGATGATCCCCACCAGCGCTCCGACGGCAGCTCCCGTCCAGGCGCCGTGCTGGGTTGGCTTCTCGTGCTTGGAGACGTGCACCTTGCCCTCGTCGTCCTTGTACATCAGGGCGACGTCGTAGCTGCCCACCAGGTCGGCGGAGTGCAGCTCCAGCAGCGCCTCGTAGTCGGCGTCGGCGTCGGCGCGATCCGCGTATACGGCCGCGTAGACGAACACAGGGTCATGGCTCATCGTCCTGCTCCTCTTGAGGTCGCCGGCACAAACGGCGGCGAAGGACGATGCCACCGAGCAGCGAGCATCCGCCCCGCCCCGCCCCGCCGCATCACCCAATACGGATGAGCCGCGCGCGGGTGTTACAGACGTCCTCAGGCCGGCTGGCGGAGGGACGTCGCCTCAGTGTCGAGGACCCGGTCGGCGACGTATTGCGCGATCGCCAATGACGAGGTCGCCGCCGGGGACGGAGCGTTTCTGACCAGCACGATCCCGCCGAGCCGGGTGATGCGGAAATCATCGACCAGCGACCCGTCGGGATCGATCGCCTGTGCTCGCACCCCGGCGGGCGCCGGCTCGACGTCCTGGACGCGGAGTTCGGGCACGAAGCTCCGGGCCTCGGCCAGGAACGCCCGGCGGGAGACCGAGCCGTAGAGCTCGCGGGCCCCCATCCGCCAGTGCCGGCGCGCCAGGCGCTGAAAGCCCACGCAGCCGGCGATGGCGCGGGCATCGGAGAACGAGACGTCACGTCGCCGGTAGCCCTCCCGGGCCAGCGCCAATACCGCATTGGGACCGATGTCGACGTGACCGTTCACTCGCCGGGTGAAATGCACCCCCAGGAACGGGTAGGCCGGGTCGGGGACCGGATAGATGAGTCCCCGGACGAGACCGCGTCGCTCGGCGACGAGACGGTGATACTCGCCGCGGAACGGGATGATCCAGGGGCTGGGGGTGTCACCCGCCAGCTGCGCCATCGTGTCGGATTGCAGGCCGGCACAGACCACCAGTCGATCGAAGGCGAGCTGCTCACCGGAGCCGGTCGACACGCGGATCTCCCCGGACCGGCGCTCGATCCCCGATACCGGGAACCCCAGCCGGACCGTCCCACCCCGCTGCGTGACGTCGTGCGCGAAGCTCTGGGCGACCGCCGGGAAGTCCACGATCGCGGTGCTTGGTGAATGCAGCGCGGCGAAGCCACGCACGTGCGGCTCGATCTCTCGAAGCTCGTCGCCCGACAGACGGCGTAGCCCGGGGACGCCGTTGGCGGTCGCGCGCGCCTGGATGTCATCGAGGCGCGGAAGCTCCGCGGCGTTCCGGGCGACGATCAGCTTCCCGCATTCCTCGTAGGCGATCGCGTGCTGCTCGCAGTAGGCCTTGAGCATCTCGATGCCACGCCGGCACAAGGTGGCCTTCAGCGAGCCCGGGGCGTAGTACACGCCGGCGTGGGCCACGCCGCTGTTGTGGCTCGTCTGGTGGGCCCCGACCCGGTCCTCCTTGTCGAGCACCGTGAGCTCGGCGTCGGGCACGATCTCCGACAGCCGCCGGGCGACGGCGAGGCCGACGATGCCCGCTCCAACGATGCCGATGCGCACTGATGCCATGGTTCTGAAACCAACGGTGCCAGATCCCCCGGTCTTCCTCCTGGGCACGCTCAGCCACGTTCTACGGTATGGGCATGACCACAACGCTCACCTCTCACGCCGACGTCGCCACCGCCAAGCCGGTTCCGTACATGCGCCAGCTGTGCAAGCACTTCGGCCACAAGGTCGACGCGTCCTTTGACGAGGACAGCGGCTACATCCAGTTCGAGTTCGGCCGCTGCGAGTTGAAGGCCGCCGACGCCAGCCTTCAGCTGACGGTCACCGCCGCCGACGCCGAGAGCCAGGAGCGGATGCGCCACGTGATCGGCTCCCACCTGGAGCGCTTCGGTAGCCGCGACGGGCTCAGCGTCAGCTGGAACTGAACCGCGGGCCGGACCGCGGCCGGGGCCGAGGCCGGGGCCGGGGGCCGGGCGGAACCCACACAACTTCCCACGCGGCGTGCGCCCGCTGACGGCAGTGGAAGAAACGTGACGCCAGCCCCAGAAATCTCCGTTGCCCGTGTTAGGCGCCCGGCGCGATGGAACTTTCTATCGGAGTCAGCGGCGCCGCCCGGCGCGTCGCCTGTCCTATCCGTGCCGGTGTGCCCGTGGTAGGTTCGCCTCTTGTGAACGAGATCGTCGACAACATTGGCGCCGCGGCCCCGTTGCCCGACGCGGCCCCGCTGCCCGCCGCGGACCGCCTCCGGACCGAGATCGTCACGGGTCGCCTGCAGCCCAACGAGCGGCTGATCGAAAGCGACCTCGCGCGCTCGATGGGCGTCAGCCGCACCGTTGTCCGTACCGCGCTGGCCCGTCTGGAGCATGAGGGGCTCGTCGAGCACGAGCGCAACCGCGGCGCGCGGGTCCGGCTGGTGGCGCAGAGCGAGGCGGTGGAGATCCTGGAGACGCGCGCGGTGCTGGAGGGGCTGGCGGCTCGCCTGGCGGCACAGCGGGCGACTCCCGGGGACATCGAGGACCTGCAGGCGATCCTGGCCGAGATGCAGCGCCTGCGCGAGGGGGACGATCTGCTCGGCGTATCGGATGAGAACGCCAAGCTCCACCGGCGGTTGCTTCAGATCAGCGGCCACGCCACGGCGGCGCGGCTGACCGGGACGCTCAACTCCCAGATGGTGCGCTTCCAGTATCGGACGATCCTGCTGCCCGGTCGCAGCGAGCGATCGGCCGCCGAGCATGCCGCGATTGTCGCCGCCGTCGCCGACGGTGATTCGCGGGCGGCCGAGGAGGCGATGCGCACCCACCTCTCCCACGTCGCCGACGCGTTACGGCGCTCGCATCCGGCATGAGCTCCGAGGTCTCCTCACGGGCGCGGGAACTCCTGCGCGGCGCCTACGACACGCACATCCACGTCGCCCCCGACGTCGTGGAGCGGATCGTCGACGACGTGACGTTGGCACGGCGCTTCGCCGAGCTGGGCATGGAGGGGTTCGTGCTCAAGTCCCATTACACGAGCACCGCCGAGCGGGCCGCGGTCGTCCGGGCAGCGGTCCCCGGGATCCGGGCGCTCGGCGCGATCGTGCTCAACCGC
Organism: Solirubrobacteraceae bacterium; assembly: GCA_049591655.1. Classification (GTDB taxonomy): domain Bacteria; phylum Actinomycetota; class Thermoleophilia; order Solirubrobacterales; family Solirubrobacteraceae; genus Palsa-465. Next base: position 5,262 of record JBAWFG010000040.1, on the reverse strand, counting down.
GCCGTCGGCGGGCTCAACCCGCTCGCGGTGGAGGTGGCGGCCCGGGAGGGCGCGCGCACGGTCTGGCTGCCGACGGTCGACTCGGTCAACGAGTCCCACGAGCGCGACGCACCCGCCAACGCGAAGGTGCCGGTGTGGGTCAAGCTCCAGCTCGAGCTGCGCGCGCAGGGGATCGAGATCCCGCCGGTTCCGGTCGTCGACGACGCCGGCGCGGCGCTGCCGGAGACAGCCGCGGTGCTGGAACGGGTCGCGCATCACGGGCTCGTGCTCGCCACCGGTCACCTTGACCGCGATGAGATCTTCAGTGTGGTCGATGCCGCCCGCGCCGCCGGGGTCACGCAGATCGTCGTCACCCACCCCGAGTTCCCGGCGCAGTCGCTGAGCGTCGAGGATCAGGTGGCGCTGGCGGAGCGCGGTGCGCTGCTGGAGCGCTGCATGACGACGCCGCACACCGGCAAGGTCGCCTGGGAGACGTGGATCGAGCACATCCGCGCCGCCGGCCCGGAACGCTCGGTGCTGTCAACCGATCTGGGCCAGGTCTTCAACCCGCCCGTCGAAGATGGGATGGGGATCATGGTCGACCGGCTGCTCGATGCTGGGTTCACCGATGAGGAGGTCCACATGATGGCCGTGACCAATACCCGCCGGGTGGCCGGAGCCGACCCGTGGTGAGCGAACGACGCGTGCTCGTGATCGGCGCCCACTCGGCCGACTTTGTGTGGCGGGCCGGGGGCGCGATCGCCGTGGCGACGGCAGCCGGCGGCACCGCGCGCGTGATCGCCCTGTCCTACGGCGAGCGCGGCGAGTCGGGCGAGCTGTGGAAGGAGCCCGAGCAGACGATCGAGAACGTCAAGCGGGTGCGCCACGGCGAAGCCGAGCGCGCCGCCGGGCACCTCGGCGCGGACTTCGTGGCGATGGACCTTGGCGACTACCCGCTGCAGATCGACACGGACGCATTGATCGCAATCGCCGACCAGATCCGTCAGTTCGCCCCCGACGTGCTCGTCACCCACACCGACACCGACCCGTTCAACCCCGACCACCCGGTCGCCCACGCCGCCGTTGACCGGGCTCGGAGCCTCGCGGCCGGAGCCGGCATCCCAAGCGCATTCGGCACCGTCAGGCCGCCGGAGCTGTTCCTGTTCGAGCCCCACCAGCCCGAGCTGTGCAACTTCACCCCGACGACGTTCGTCGACATCACTGCAGTGATGGACGCCAAGCGTCACGCGATGAGCGAGATGAAGGCCCAGGCCTACCTGCAGACGTACTACACCGAGCGCGCCGACCATCGCGGCAACCATGCGCGGCGCTCGTCGGGCGACCAGAAGATCCGCCAGGCGGAGGCGTTCCAGCGCGTGACTCCTCAGGTGGTGCCTGCTCTATGACCAACCTGCTGCGTGAGCTGGCCCGGCTCGGATCAGCGACGGTGTACGAGGCAGGTGGGCGCCGCGGTTTCGTCGACGCCGACCTGCACCAGATCGTTCCCGGCTCCCGCGTTGCCGGGCCGGCATTGACCGTCCGGTGCGGGCAGGACGACAACCTCATGGTGCACGCCGCGATGGCGGCGGTCCGCGCCGGGGAGGTGATCGTGCTCTCGATGCCCGAGCCCCGGCCGGTGGCGCTCGTCGGGGACCTGCTGGCCACCCAGGCCCATACCCGCGGTGCGGCCGCGATGCTCGTCGATGCCTCCGTGCGCGACGTCGAGGAACTGCGGGAACTCGGGCTGCCGATCTGGGCCCGGTGGGTGCGCGTCAGGGGCGCCGACAAGGACGTCCCCGGCTCGATCGGGGACCCGGTACAGGTCGGCGGAGCCACGATCCGCTCCGGGGACGTGCTCGTGCTCGACACCGACGGGGTCGCCGTGGTGGAGTCCGAGCGCGCCGAGGCGGTGCTCGCCGCGTCGCTGGAGCGCGAGGAGCGAGAACGGATCAAGCGGGCCAAGCTGCAGGACGGAGCGCTCTCCTATGACCTCGACGGCCTGCGCGCCCACGTGGAGGGAACGTCATGAACGAGCCGCCCGATCTCGCTCACATCGCCCATGCCGAGCTGCTGACCCCGTTTGCGGAGCAGAGCCTGCGGTTCTTCACCGACCTGTTCGGGATGGAGATCGAGCATCGCGAGGGTCAGTCGGTGTACCTCCGCGGCTGGGGCGAGTATCAGCCCTACGGACTCAAGCTCACCGAGGCCGCGCTGCCCGGAATCGGGCACACCGCCATCCGGGCCTGGAGCCAGGATGCCCTGGAGCGTCGCGCCGGGCAGATCGAGGCCGCCGGGCTCGGCGATGGCTGGAGCGAGGGCGACCACGGCCACGGCCCCGCCTACCGCTTCCGCGACCCCGACGGGCACCGCTTTGAGATCTTTCACGAGCAGGACCGCTACGTGCCCCCTGAGCACCTGCGCCCGCGGCTGAAGAACGTCCCCCAGCGCCACGTCGATCGCGGCGCGTCGGTCAAGCGGATCGACCACGTCAACGTGCTCGCCTCCGACGTCGCGGCCAACCGCCGGTTCGCGATGGACACCCTCGGCTTCCGGCTCTACGAGCAGGTCGTGCTCGACAGCGGTGAGGAGGCCGGGGCGTGGATGAGCCTGACGATCGCCGCCCACGAGCTCATCTATACCGCCGACCATGCCGGCGGCAGCGGACGCCTGCATCACCTCGCGTGGTTCGTGGACACGCGCGAGGAACTGCTGCGCGCCGCCGACCTCTTCCTCGACGCCGACGTGCCGATCGAGGCCGCTCCGTCCAAGCACGCGGTCGCCCAGGGAATGTTCCTGTATGTGTACGAACCCGGCGGCAACCGCGTCGAGGTGACGACCGGGACGCACTTCATCTACGACCCCGCCTACGAGCCGATCCGCTGGACCCAGGCAGAGCGGGCCCGCGGCCAGGCCTGGGGGGTCAAGACGATCGAGACCTTCCACACCTACGGCACGCCGGACGTGCACGGCACCGTCGGACCGCCGATCCCGCCGACGAGCGCGATCCCCGGCAGCGCCCCCACAAACCCGGCCTGACCTTTCCACAGCCGCGGTCACTACGACACGCGCGCAGGAGCCGCCCGGTACCCCTCTCCGTATTTCTGTGCGACCGATCTGCTGTGAGCTGCGGATCGCTGCAGGCCCCCGACGACGGATGCTTATGAGGTCAATCAAAACGGTATTCAGGACCCTCAACCGGAGGCCTCACACCATGTCTCGCAAGGTATTCGACAAGCTCACCAGCGCCGGCGGCGTCATCGTCGTCGTCGTCCTGCTCGTGGCCGGTGGTCTTTTGACCTGGGGCCACAGTTTCGTCACCTCCAACGTCCACGATCAGCTGGCCCAGCAGCAGATCTACTTCCCGTCCCAGAGTGCGCTGGCACACGCCAAGCCGGGAACGGAGATCACACCGGGGATGATTCCCTACATCGGTAAGTACGCCGGTCAGCAGCTCACCACCGGCGCGCAGGCGGAGGCGTACGCCGACCACTTCATCGCGGTCCACCTGTCCGAGATGCCGATGGGCGGCGTGTACTCGAAGATCAGCGCTGCGGCGCTGGCCAAGCCCACCAGCACGGCCCTGACGGCGCTGAAGCAGACCTCATTCCAGGGGACCACATTGCGCGGTCTGCTGCTTGAGGCCTACGCGTTCTCGAAGATCGGCCAGGTCATGCTGTGGGGCGCGATCGCCTCATTCATCATGGCCGCGCTGATGGCCATCCTCGTCGGCCTCGGCTTCTGGCACGCCGCCCGCACGCCGGAGGAGAGCAAGGTTCTGGCGCCCAAGGGGGCGCCGGCCGCGCCGGCCGCCTCCTAGCCGCCGGGTCCGCAACACCTGAGCGCAGCACAGACGCCCCCGCCGGGCTTGGCCCGGCGGGGGCGTCGCCACGTTGTGAGTTGACCGGGCCCTTCCGGGTAGGACCTTGCTGGAAATACCCGGAGGAGGTCCATTGGAATGGCCACAGCGACGGCGGCACAGACAGACGAAGAACTCGGGACGATCGAGACCGACATCCCGGCGCGGCTGGACCGCCTGCCATGGTCGAGCTGGCACTGGAGGATCCTGATCGGCCTCGGCACCGTCTGGATCCTCGACGGCCTCGAGGTGACGATCGTCGGCTCGATCGCCGGCGCGATCTCGGCCAAGGGCAGCGGAATCCACATCTCCTCCGCCGACATCGCGGGGTGGGCGGCCTCGCTCTATGTGGCCGGCGCATGCGTGGGGGCGCTGCTGTTCGGCCGGCTGACCGACATCTTCGGCCGCAAACGGCTGTTCATGATCACGCTCGGCGTCTATCTGGTGGCGACGATCGCGACCGCGTTCTCGCCGACAGCGCTGTTCTTCTTCGTCTGCCGGTTTGTGACCGGCATGGGCATCGGCGGTGAGTACTCAGCGATCAACTCGGCGATCGACGAGCTCATCCCCGCCCGGCACCGGGGCCGAATCGACATCATCATCAACGGCACCTACTGGGCCGGCGCGGCAGCCGGCGCGCTGCTGTCGGTCGCGGCCCTGCATATCTTCTCCCCGTTCCTCGACTGGCGCGTCTGCTTCGCGCTCGGATTCGTGCTCGGCACCGCGATCCTGATCGTCCGCCGTCACGTGCCCGAGAGTCCGCGCTGGTTGTTCATCCACGGCCATGAGCAGGAGGCCGAGGAGGTCACGCGGGACATCGAGCGCCAGGTCATCGACGCCACCGGCGCTGAGCTGGAGGAGGTCGATGACACGATCACGATCCGCCAGCGCCGGTCGATTCCCCTGTGGGAGATCACCCGCGCGATCGTCTCCACCTATCCAAAGCGGACGGTGCTGGGGCTCTCCCTGTTTATCGGCCAGGCCTTCCTCTACAACGCGATCCTGTTCGGCTACGCGACGCTGCTGAGCACGTTCTACGGGGTCCCCACCGCCAATGCCCCGTATTACCTCGTCGCGTTCGCGGTCGGCAACCTGCTGGGGCCGCTCGTGCTCGGCCCGCTGTTTGACTCGATCGGCCGCAAACCGATGATCGCCGGGACCTACATCCTGTCCGGCGTGCTGCTGCTCATCACCGGCTATCTGTTCGACCAGCATTCGCTCAACGCCACCACCCTGACGATCGCCTGGTCGATCGTGTTCTTCTTCGCCTCGGCGGGGGTGAGCGCGGCCTACCTGACCGTCTCAGAGATCTTCCCGATGGAGACGCGCGCGCTCGCGATCGCCCTCTTCTACGCGGTCGGGACCGGCCTCGGCGGCATCATCGGACCTCAGCTGTTCGGCCGCCTGATCCCGACCGGCAAGACCTC
>JBAWFG010000039.1:0-2498 GCA_049591655.1 Solirubrobacteraceae bacterium | reverse complement strand
CGCGGTCGTCGTTTCGTTGATTTCGCGAGTTTCCCGCGCGCCCCCGTACGTGCATTGGCGGAGCAAGGCGGGATCGTCCGGCGCTGCGCACATCTTCGATGTGATGCCCGCCGCGGAGTTCGCGCACCCTCGACTCGCCTCGGAATAGGTCCCGTCGCGCCGCTCGATCAGTTGCTCAGCGACGCTCGGTCAACGTGCTGAGCGCGAGCGGGGCCGACGCGGCCCGGCCGCGCCGGACGGCGCAGTCACGGCAACACGACGACCTGCGCGGCGTAGGCCAGCCCGGCCCCGAAACCGATCAGCAGCGCGAGCTGTCCACGGCGCACCTCGCGTCGCTCGATCAGCTTGCTGAGCGCGATCGGGATCGAGGCGGCCGAGGTGTTGCCGGACTCGCTCACGTCCGAGGCGATCACGACGTCCAGCAGCCCGAGCTTGCGGGCGATCGCGTCGACGATGCGCAGGTTAGCCTGATGTGGCACGAAGACCTCGATCTCCGCGACGTCGACCCCGGCCCGCTCGCACGCCGTGCGCGCGATCTCCGGCATCGTCTCGACGGCCCATCGGAACACCTCGCGGCCGGCCATGCTCAGCAGCCCGTCCGGGCGACAGGCGATGAGGGCGGCGTTCGCGCCGTCACTGCCCCAGACCACCGGCCCGATACCGGCCTCGCTACCGAGCGCAGGACCGACCACGGCGGCACCGGCTCCGTCGCCGAAGATGATGGACGTGCCGAGATCGGCAGGATCGATGATGCCGCTCATGTGCTCGGCGGCGACCACGAGCACGTGCTGCGCCGAGCCGGATCGGATGAGCGAGTCGGCCGTGCTCACCGCGTAGGAGAACCCGCTGCACGCGGCGTTGACCGCGAGCCGGGCTGCCCGGGGCGCCAGGCGCAGCGCGATCTGCTCGCTCGCGCCGGCCGAGATGCTGCACGAGGCGGTGATGACGAGATCGACCGCTTGCAGGGACGCGTTGGCCAGTGCCGCGTGGCCCGCCCCGGTCGCGAGGTCGACGATGTCGTCGGCGGCACCGAGGCGCCGGACGGAGCGGATGCCGGTGCGGGTGTGGATCCACTCCGCGGTCCGTCCGAACGGCTCGCCGAGTTCGTGGGCGGTGACGACCCGAGCCGGCTGCGCGTGACCCACGCCCACGAGTCGCGAGCCCGTGGCCGGCTGCAGTCCCGGTTCGGCACCGAGCAGCATCGGGCGAGGTACGACGGTCGAGAGCGGTGCGGACATGCGTAGGGTCCCCTCGAAAACTGCTAGGACGTCCAACTATCCGCGCTACCCACGAGTAGAGGGAATCCGCGTGGTCCCAGTCACTCCTGGCGCCATCGAGTGACGCGGTTGCGGTGTCGGTCCCCGGATGTGTCCTCCGGAGCTGGCTCAGGCGTGGCAGGTGAGCGGCCGGCCACCGTTGTAGGCGACCATGTCGCGCAGCGCGGCGCCGGCATCGATCGTCGCGCCGGGTGCCGCCCCGTCGAGTTCGGCGTAGGCGCGATACAGGTTACCGACGAGGCGCTCGGCGTCGAGAAGATCGGCGTACGGTCCCAGATCGGTCTGGCGGGCCAGTTCGAGCGGCGCGACACCCGCCGCGTGGCCGTCTCGAGCCAGCGCCTGCAGGAAGCGCAGGTATCCCTCGACGGTGTCGATCACCTCCGGGCCGCAGACCTCGCCGTGCCCCGGCACGATCGTCTCCGCGCCCAGCAGGCGCAGCTCGGCGACCACGCGCAGCGCCCCGGCGATCGAGCCCTGGAGCAGGAACGGCGTCCCGCCGTTGAACAGCAGGTCCCCGCTGAACAGCACCCGCCGCTCGGGGATCCACACGATGGAGTCGTTGGCCGTGTGCGCGGCGGTGCCGACGTGCCGTACCTGGCAGGCCAGGTCGTCGACGTAGATCGTGACCTCGTCGCGGTAGGTGAGGAACGGCGGGGCGATCTCGATGTGCCCCCAGTCGACCTCGTCCCAGAACGGCGCCGAGCGCGGTCCGCCCCACGCGCGTATCGCCTCACGGACCCCGTCGTGGGCGACGATCGTCGCCCCGCCGAACAGGTAGTTGCCGAACGTGTGGTCACCGTGGTGATGGGTGTTGACGAGCGTGCGGATCGGCCGGTCGGTGACCCGGGCGATCGCGTCGAGGTAGGCCCGGGTCCGGCGTTCGGTCGAGCAGGCGTCGATGCTGATCACGCCGGACCCGCTCACCAGGAAGCCGGTGTTGTTGATCCACCAGGTCCCGTCCGGCTGGACGTAGGCGAAGATGCCGTCGCTGATCTCGCGGGCCACCCCGGGCGGCGCGTACCGGTCGGTCGACGAATCGGAACTCGTCATGGCTGCCGTCCTTTTCGTGGGCTGAGCGCACCGACGCGGCGCGGTCTACTGGACGAGATCCGCGATCAGCTTGTCGAGTGCTTCCTGGCGGGTCATGGACGCGGTGAGGTAGCTGGTCCGGCCGCCGGCGTGCACAGTCCACGCCTCGGGACCCAGCCGATAGGGATCGTT
>JBAWFG010000038.1:0-2631 GCA_049591655.1 Solirubrobacteraceae bacterium | reverse complement strand
ACTTCTCCAGCGGCATCAGGTAGCTGCGGTAGTAGTCGTCATAGATCCACCGCCGCCACGCCTCCGCGTAGCTCTCGCGATCCTTGCGCCGGTCCTTGGTGCCGTACTCGATGAACGTCCCGATCGCCGCATCGACGACCGCGTGGTTGTTCCACCAGGCGTAGCGCAGGTCGCGCTCCAGCAGTTCGCGGTTGCGCTCGTCGGCCAGCGCCATGAGGATGATCGAGTAACCGTTGGAGATGTGGCGGCTCTCGTCGGATTGCACCGAATGGAAGACCGTCGGCAGCAGGTAGTCACCGTTGGCCGCAGCCTCCGCGGGCATCGCCACGAACAGCACATTGGTGAATGCCGTCTCGGCGACGATCGTCAGGTAGATGTTGGCGGCGGTGATGGCATCGCCGGTGATGAAGCCCTCACCGAACTGGCGGCCGATCGTGCCGGCGTAGCAGTTCTGGAAGGCCTTCTCGGTGATGTCGAAGCCGGCCGGATCGATGTAATGGTTCATGTACAGCCGCTTGAGGTTCATCTGGATCGTCGAGTGACGGACCTCGTCGATCATCTGGATCGCCAGTCCGTTGTGGACCTCGGGGTTGGGGACGGTGCCGATCGTCAGCGGCATCGCCCGGGCGGCGGAGATCTCCGGGAACGGGATGATGGACAGGAACAGCTTCTGCCATTCCATCCAGCGCTCCTGAACCTGGCGGAACATGTTGCCGCGGATCGCCCCGTCCATTGCGCCGAAGACGCGGTTGTCCTTCTCCTCCTCCATCGGGAAGTAGGACCTCAGGACCTGCTTGAGCGGATCCTTCTTCGGCGCCTTTTCGAAGGTGTAGTCGGTTGCGTACTTCTCCACAGGGGAGACGTACGTGGGCTCCCAGGACAGTTCCTGGATCTTGTTGTGAGCCTTCGTGATGCTCGCTCTACTCACCCTTCACTCCTTCGCTGGATTCCCTCGTCTCCGCCGACGCGTGGTCCGCCGCACGGACTGCTGATGAGATCTTTGTCGTGGTGGTTGTCAGTGACAAGAAGGTGGTGGTTTTTCGCAGTAGCTTGCAATTGCCTAGACCGTGGCCAGGCGAGGGCGCGTTGCGGTGGGCGCCGGGTTGACCGAGATGGCAGCGGGGAGCGCCTCATCCGCCGCTCGCGCCCCTCCGGCGCGTTGGGCGACGTCGCGCACGATCGCCGCCAGCCGGTCCCCATCGGCGTCGAACACGTTGGCGGTCACCGACAGCCCGAGCGCAGCCAGGAACCGCCCGCGCTCATCGAAGACCGGCGCGGCGATACAGCAGAAGTTCTTGTCGAACTCCTCCCGGTCGACCGCGTAACCGTCGGCGCGGACCTGCGCCAGCTCAGCCTCAAGCTCGGCCGGAGTGGTCACGGTGTGGCGCGTGAACGGTTTGAGCCCCCGCGACACATACCGGGCCAGGCCGTTGGGCCCGAGCAGCGAGAGCACGACCTTGCCCATCGCCAGCGCATGTGCGTTGTCACGGATCTCGCTGCCCAGACCGGGCATGCGGGGCACGCCCTGACGACCGGCGAAGGCGGTGATCTCGATCCGGCCCGCCTTGACCACCCCGAGGTAGGAGCGCTTGCGGGTACGCAGGAAGAGCTGGTCAACGCTGCCGGCGAGGCCGTCATGGAGCGGATGCCCGGGACGGATCTCACGATCCACCGCGGCGGTCAGTTCCTCCAGTCCGCGGGCCGGGCGGTAGATGCCCTTGCTCTCGTGGACGGCGAACCCCTCTTCACAGAGGCTGGTGAGCAGGTAGTAGGCGGTCGAGACGCTCTTGCCCAGTGCCTTGGCAACCTCATCGGCGCGTACACCAGACGGATGCTCGAGCAGCAGCGAGAAGACGCGCAGCACGGCCCGAGCGGTGCTGAGACTGCGGCTCGAGGCGGCAACGGGCGCGCCCGCCGTAAGGCGCGCGGAGTCACGCGGCAATGTCCCGGCTCCTCTCTCTCAGGGTGGAAATCCAGCCGACGGCAGCGCCGACCTCCACCCAACCGACAGTAGCCCACGTACCCCGAAGTAGGGGTTACACGGGCGTTACAGCAGGTGTGTGGACCGGCGCAGCGGGGTCGTGACGGAGTTGCGCGATCCGGGAGGCGGCCAGCGCCCGGCGAGGGTCGGCAAACGGCAGGTTGACGAGCAGGCGTTGCCACGCGGGCAGGTCGTGGGCCCCCGACACGGTCTGCACCCATGCCCACAGCGCGTCCTGATCGCCGCCGCTCATCACCGACTGGCGGAGCCAGTGCTCGAGCGCTTCACGCTCGGCCACGACGCCCGGTGCGCTGGAGCGCGGCAGCAGTGGTCCGGCGTAGCGGACGGCCGCCTCGCGCACCTCGCCGCGATGCAGCAGACCGCAGACTTGGGCGACGTCGGAGGACACACCTCCGCGCAGCCGGTAGGGCTCGTTCTCGATGACGTCGCCGAGCAGCTTGCGCAGCCGGGAGATCTCGACCCGGATCCCCCCCGCCCGGGTCGGGTCGCCGTAGACGTCGGCGGCCAGCTGCTCACCGGTCAGCCCCGAGGGCCGAGAGCAGAGCAGGGTGAGGATCTCGGCGTGGCGCAGGCGCAGCGGGGTGCGCGCGCCGGCCAGCCGGGCGTGGCCGTCGCTCCCGAGTAGGCTC
>JBAWFG010000037.1:0-2902 GCA_049591655.1 Solirubrobacteraceae bacterium | reverse complement strand
CGCCCCAGCTGCCCCGGCCGCCCCGGCCGCCCCGGCCGCCCCTTCCGCCCCGCCCCCGGCCGCGGTCGGTGGCACGATCCGAGCGATCCACGGGCCGGGCCAGGAGAACGCCTCGGGCCCCACGAGCCGGGCGATGCCGAGCCCCAGTCCGGCCAGCGAGCGGTTGACGAGCATGATCCCCGCCGGATCCCCGGATGCGTCCAGCGATGGCAGCTCGTCGGGATCGGTCTCGAGCACCGCGCCCAGGCAGGCGGCAAAGGAGTCCGACGGCGTGATCGCGCCCGGGGTGACCGTGGGGAGCCGCATATCCCGCCAGCGTAATACCCGCCCGGCGAGAGGATGGCTATTCTCGCCGCCGCATGCCCGATACGCCGGCACCCGATCCCGTCGTCCTCGACGGGCAGCTCAGCGCCGATGCCGTCGCCGCGATCGGGAGTGGCGCGCGGATCGAGCTCGCACCGGCTGCGCTGGAGCGCGTGCGTCGCAACCGGGAGACGCTGGAGACGATCCTCAGCACCGGCACTCCGGTCTACGGGATCAGCACCGGCTTCGGGGCGCTGGTCTCCAACACGGTCGCCCCCGAGCTCCAGCGCCACCTCCAGGTCAACCTGCTGCGCAGCCACGCCGCCGGCACCGGCGCCGAGCTTCCTGACGCGGTCGTCCGCGGCGCGATGGCCGTGCGCATCAACGGCCTGCTGCTCGGCCACTCGGGAATCCGCCCGCTCGTCGTCACCCGGGTGGCGGAGCTGCTCAACGGCGGTTTCACGCCGGTGGTCCCGCGGACCGGATCGCTGGGTGCCAGCGGCGACCTGGCGCCGAGCGCCCACGCCTTTCTGCCGCTGCTCGGCGAGGGGCATGCCGTCGGGCCCGACGGCCGCCGGGTGACCGGAGCCCAGGCGCTGGGCGCGCTGGGCCTCGAGCCGCTCTCGCTGGAGAGCAAAGAGGGGCTGGCGCTCATCAACGGGACCCACTTCATGAGCGCGATCGGGGCGCTGCTGGCGGTCCGCGTCGCCCGGCTGCTCGATGCGATCGATGTGGTCGCCGCCGCCACCGTCGACGCGCTGCGCGGCGCCCTGCCGGCGTTTGACGCGCGCGTGCACCGGCTGCGCCCGCTGTCGGGCCAGAGCCTGTCGGCCGCCCATATCCGCCACGCCCTGGGGGGCTCGAGCCGCATCGCCGGTCCGGGCTCGGCCACCCTCCAGGACGCCTATTCGCTGCGCTGCGCCGCTCAGGTCCACGGCGCGGCTCGGGAGGGGACCCGGTTCTTCTCCGAACTGGTCACCGCCGACCTCAACGCGGTGACCGACAACCCGCTCGTGTTCGAGGATCCCGGTGAGGTGATCTCGGCCGGCAACTTCCACGGCCAGAGCTTGGCGCTGGCGTTCGACACGCTGAAGCTGGCCCTCGCCGACCTCGGCTCGATCTCGGAGCGGCGGACCTTCCGCCTCGTCTCCCCGACGCTCAACGGACGGCTGCCGGCGTTCCTCACCAACGACGCCGGCGCGTCCAGCGGCTACATGGTGCTCCAGTACACGGCCGCGGCGCTTGTCGCTGAGCTGCGCGCGCTCGCTCAGCCGGTGTCGATCGACAGCATCGCCACCTCCGATAACCAGGAGGACCACGTTTCGATGGGGATGACCGCGGCGCTCATGGCCCTCGAGGCCGCCGAGCGGTTGGAGAAGGTGGTGGCGATCGAGCTGCTGTGTGCCTGCCAGGCGATCGACTGCGATCCCGGCGCGCCGGGCGAGGTGGTCGCACAGCTGCACGGCGCGGTGCGCGGGCTCGTCCCGATGCTGCACGAGGACCGCCCGCCCGCCGATGACCTCACCGCGGTCCTGCCGGTGATCACGCGCGGCGACGCGGCCGCGCTGCTGCACGCCGATCTGGACTGACGCCTCCCGCAGCGCGATACTCGCCGCGATGGTGTTCTCCCCGACCGCGCGGCATCTGCTGCGCGCCAAGGACCTCGCCGATGCCCGGTATGCCGATGCCCTCGGTGTCGACGACCTCGCCGCCGCGGCCGGTCTGTCACGGGCGCATTTCAGCCGGGAGTTCCGCCGGGCGTTCGGCGAGTCGCCGCACGCCTATCTGCTCACCCGGCGGCTGGAACGTGCCGCGACGCTGCTGCGCACCACCGACCGGCCGGTCGTCGACATCTGCCTGTCGGTTGGCCTGACCAGCCTCGGATCGTTCACGACGAGCTTCACCCGGGCCTACGGGATGGCCCCGACCGCCTACCGCGCGGCCTACCCGCCGGCCGCTCATCTGGCCATGGTTCCGAGCTGTGTGCTGCGCGCCTACGGCCGGCCCCAACGCAGCACAAATGGAGAAGACAGGTCCGCCGGTCGGGGTTAGCGTTGCGACACCAACTCACCCGCTCTCCCGGAGGGACACATGTTCAAGATCGCCACCACCCAGCTGTGGGTCCGTGACCAGGACGAGGCGCTGAAGTTCTACACCGAGCAGGTCGGAATGGAGGTCAAGGCCGACGTCAGCATGGCGGAGCTCGGTGACTTCCGCTGGCTGACCGTCGGGCCTCCGGGGCAGGACGACGTCGCCATCGTGCTGATGGCGATCCCCGGGCCGCCCGTGTTCGAGCAGGAGACGGTCGACCAGATCCACGCCGTGATGGCCAAGGGCGTCGCCGGGACGGTGTTCCTCACCACCGACGACTGCCGCGCGAGCTTTGAGTCGCTCAAGTCCCGCGGCGTCGAGTTCGTCGAGGAGCCCGAGGACCGGCCCTACGGGATCGATGCCGGCTTCCGCGACCCGTCGGGCAATCACCTGCGCCTCACCCAGGTCAACGAGTTCGCCGGCGTCTGAGCGCGTCGCTTTCCGACGCGCCGGCAGCCGGGCCCGTCAGCCCTCGCCGTCGTAGTAGTCGACCGCGCCGTCGGCGCGC
>JBAWFG010000036.1:0-13132 GCA_049591655.1 Solirubrobacteraceae bacterium | reverse complement strand
GAGGTCGGGGCCCGCGACCGCTGCGGCGCAGAGCGGAGCTGTCGCGGGCCCCTGGCGCGCGCCCTGGGGGCGCAAGACACGCGCGGTGCGCATACGCGCAGGTGCCACCATATCCGGCTGATCGGCTCCCGTGGCATTTATCCGGCCTCGCCGCACGGTGCTCGGCCGACGCAACTTGACGACACGTTTACGTAGCCCCCGGCAGCGTATATGGGCAACCGGGGCGTGGTTCCCACGCGTTGGCGCGACGCAGGCGCATTGAGAGCGCACTGCGTCGCGCCGCCGGCACAACGCCGGACGGCAGGCGACTTGGCGCCCGCGAGCTAGAAAAGCTGGTTCTCGCCGCCGAACACGTCGCTGACCGAGCCGTCGGTGAAGATCTGACGGATCGAGTTGGTCAGCAGGTCCGCGCAGGAGAGCACGCGGACGTTGGCCGGCGCACCCGGCGGCAACGGGATCGTGTCGGTGACGACCACCTGCTCAAAGCCCGCCGCGGCGAGGTTCTGCCAGGCGTTGCCGGAGAAGTTGCCGTGGGTGGCAGCAGCGTAGATCCGCCGGGCCCCGGCATCCTTGACCGCCTGAGCGGCAGCCGCGAGCGTGCCGGCGGTGCCGATCATGTCGTCGACGAGCAGCGCGGTCTTGTTGCGCACATCGCCGATCACGTAGCTGATCTCGGCCACCTGCTGGGCGGGGCGCTCCTTGTTGAGGATCGCCAGGTCGGCGCCGATCTTGGCCGCGAACTGCTTGTTGAGCTTGACGCGGCCCGCATCGGGGGCGACCACGACGAGGTCCTCGAGGCCGAGGTCGTCGAAGTACTGGGTGAGCATGAACAGCGCGGTCATGTGATCGCAGGGCTTCTGGAAGAAGCCCTGGATCTGGCCCGAGTGCAGGTCCATGGTGAGGATCCGGTCGATCCCGGCCGCCTCGAGCATGCGGGCGACCAGCCGGGCGCTGATCGGCTCCCGCGGCGATGACTTCTTGTCCTGGCGTGAGTAGCCGTACCACGGGGTCACGGCGATGACCCGATGCGCCGAGCCGCCGACGGCGGCGTCGACCATCGTCATCAGCTCCATCAGCGCATCGTTGGCGCTCAGCCCCGCGGCCTCGTTGGCACAGGTGGGCTGGACAATGAACACGTCGGCGCCGCGCACCGACTCCTGGAAGCGGCAGTAGACCTCGGTGTTGGCGAACGTCTTGGTGTTCGCGTCGCTGAGCTCGACGCCGAGCTTGTCGGCGATCCGGGCCGCGAGCTCGGGATTTGCACGGCCGGCGACGAGCATCAGGCGCTTGTCGTACTCCCGGCGCAGGACCGTCGGTACCGAGTGTGTCTCAACGACTCCCATCGTGGCGGGCAGTGTACGCCCGGCGTCCGACGGCTCCGTGGTGCTCATGAGACGTCCCTCGATTCGGCCTCGACACGCCGGCGGCGCTTCTCCGCGTAGCCCTCGATGTTGCGCTGGCGCTCGCGGGCGACCCCCAGCGCCCCGTCGGGCACATCGGTCGTGATCACCGAGCCCGCGGCGGTGTAGGCGTCGTCGCCGATCGTCACCGGAGCCACCAACGTCGTGTCGACGCTCGTCTTGACCCGGTCCCCGATCGTGGTGCGGTGCTTGCGGTGGCCGTCGTAGTTGGCGGTGATCGTGCTCGCTCCGAGGTTGGTCTGCTCACCGATGTCGGCGTCCCCGATGTAGGACAGGTGGGGCACCTTGCTCCCCCGTCCCACGTCGGAGTTCTTGATCTCCACGAATGTCCCCGCCTTGGACCCCTCGCGCAGGGTCGTGCCGGGGCGCAGGTAGGCGAACGGTCCGACGCTGACGCGGTCGCCGATCACCGCTCCGGTCACGTAGGAGTGAACAACGGCTGACCCGTCCCCCACCCGGGCGTCGATGAGCGTGCTCTGGGGGCCGATCGTGGATCCGCCCCCGATGGCCGTGGTGCCGTGCAGGCTCGTGCCGGGGGCGATCACGGTGTCAGGGCCGATCGTGACCGAGACATCGACGAGCGTGGCGGCGGGATTGACAATCGTCACCCCGGCGAGCATGTGACGCTCCAGGATCTGGCGCTGGGCGACAGCCGTGACCTCGGCGAGCTGGCGGCGGTCATTGACGCCGAGCAGCTCCTCGGGATTCTCGATCTCGTAGGCGACCACCGTCCGCTCGGACCGCCGCAGGATCGGCAGCACGTCGGGCAGGTAGTACTCCCCCTGCGCGTTGTCGGCGCGGATCTCGGCCAGCGCTGCGGTCAGCGCGCCCCCGTCGAAGGCGAACGTGCCGGTGTTGACCTCTCGGATGTGCAGCTCGAGCTGGCTGGCGTCACCGGAGGCCTTGGTCTCGACGACCCGTTCCACGGTGCCGTCCGGCGCCCGGACGACGCGGCCGTAGCCGCTCGGGTCCTCCAGGACCATCGTCGCGATCGTCGCGCCCGCGCCCGCGTGCTCGTGGGCGGCGACCAGCGCCCGCAGCGACTCCGGGGTGATGAGCGGCGCGTCGCCGGTGACGACCACCACCGTGTCATCAGCCGAGATCTCGCCCACGGCCGCCCGCACCGCGTCACCGGTGCCGAGCGGTCGCTCCTGTACCACGAGCACGGCTCCGTCGGGCAGCGCAGCCTCCAGCCGTCGCTCCGGGGAGTCGACGACGACCACCTTGCCGGCGCCCGCCTCCAGCGCAGCCGCGATCGGCCAGTCGATGATCGGGCGGCCGCACAGCGGGTGCAGCAGCTTCTGCACGGCCGAGCGCATGCGCGTGCCCTGCCCTGCGGCGAGAATGACGACGACGGGCGCGGTCACGGGGTGATCCTAGTCGGTCTTTTCGCAACGTTGGCGGCGGCGAGTTGGGGAGCCAGGATTCGAACCTGAACTTGGACATCCAAAGTGTCCAGTGCTGCCGTTACACCACTCCCCAGGGCGCAGAAGTGCGTGCCCGCACACGGTATCCGAGACGCCAGGACGCGGTGGTGATTGCATCCCGAGCCGTGACCAGCCGCACTTGAGCGCGGGCCTCCGGCACGGGTAGCGTGTGGGGCCGTGGCCTCCTACACGGTCAACGACGACGCGGTGCGACGCGCCGAGCAGCTGATCCGCGCTCACCAGTACGTGCTCGACAGCGACTGGGGAACCGTCCAGCCGGGGCCCCGGCAGCAGAACGCGTTCCTCAAGCAGCACTCGTGGGATGAGTACGCGCAGTGGCATCTCGGCCTGACCGATGGCGCCACGGACGAGACCAAGGCCCGCTATGCGTTCGTCTACGGCGACTTCCGCCGCGTGCACCGCGCGGCGCTGTACGCCTCGGTCTACCGGGCCAGCGAGTGGCGCCACAAGGCGATCGAGCTGGCCGCCCACGACCTGCTGCAGCTGTTGGACGCCACCAGCGGCTGACGCCTCCGAGGCCCGGGCTCAGCCCGACAGGAGCGCCGCCAGCTCGTCGTCGAGCAGCGGATCGGCCAGCGCAGCACGGACGTCGGCAGAACGCCGCAGCCCCCGCTCGGCGCGCAGCAGGCCCACCTGGAGCCCCGCCTGGTTGACGGCCTCCAGCGCCAGCGTCATCGCGTCAGGGCCGCGCCAGGCGTCAGCGGCGAGTGTGAACAGGGCGGGCAGCGGGCGGGCCAGCGCCAGCAGGTAGAAGCCCCCGTCGAACACCGGCCCGAGCGAGAGGTCACAGCCCGCGCCGAGGTCCTCCAGCGCCCCCGACGCATGCTCGGGGCGCCAACGCGGCAGGTCGGGCCAGACGACGAGCACCGGACCCCCGTGGGCATCAAACGACGCCCGCACCGCGCCACCGAGATCGTCGCCGGCACCGATGGTGACCCGGCCCGGAGCGACCTGGAGCGCCCACGCCTGGGCACGGCCCATCAGCAGCTCATCGAGCGCCGCCGAGCGCGCCGAACCGAGCAGCTGACGCAGCTGGGGGCGTGACGTGCCGTCATGCGCGGGTGGTCCGGCCAGCAGTACCGAAACCGATCCCGGCGACCCGTCAGCGGGCATGGTGCCGGTCAGCCCTGCCCGAGTCGGAACATGGTCCCACCGGGCGCCGGGGCCTGGCCGGCGACCGCCCCAACCGCGCCGGCGAGCACGTCGGCGAGCACCCCGCTGCTGCGCCCCATCAGCTCCACGAGGGTGGCCACCGGGGTCGGCTCCCCGGGCTTGACCTCGTTGGCGTAGTCGGTGACGAAGCCGATCAGCGCGAACGGCAGCTCGAGCTCCCCGCACAGCACCGTCTCGGGCCCACCGGTCTGGCTGACCGCCACGACGCCGCAGGCGGCGAGCTGGGCGATCTCGGCCGGCGTGTTGAAGCGAGGGCCGTCGACGTGCCCGTAGACGCCACCATCCCGGGCGTGGTGGCCGAATTCCGCGGCCCCGCGCAGCAGCGCCACACGCACGCCGTCAGAGAACGGTCCACCATGCAGGATCCAGTGGCCGCGCTCCGGGTCCCCGGGCTTGTCGAAGAAGGTGCACAGCGACCCGTCGGGCAGTCGGTTGGAGCTGAAATGGAGGTCGTCGAAGACGACGAGCGAGCCGAGCGGCAGGCTGGGGTCAACCGCCCCGCACGCAGTGCAGCCGATCACCGCCGTCGCGCCGAGGCGCTTGAGCGCCCAGACATTGGCCCGGTGGGTGACCTGGTGCGACAGCCGCACGTGCCCGGCACCGTGGCGGGAGAGGTGCAGCACATCGGTGCCGGCCAATCGGCCCCGGGAGACCTGCACGGCGCCGAACGGGGTCGGCTCGGTGCTCGTCCGAGCATCGGTGAAGCCCGGCAGGGCGTGGGTGCCCGACCCGGTGATGATCGCGACCGGCATGGGCCGGATCCTACTTTCGCCCGGGCGACAGGTCAGACGCCCTGAGCGGTGACGGCCATCACCGCGCCATGGCGCTCAGCCGGCGGCGCGGCGGACCGATCATGGCCATGCTCCGCCAGCAGGCGCGTCAGCTCATCGGCGGGCACCGGCCGGCTGAGCAGGTAACCCTGGACGAGCTCGCACTCCAGTGCGCACAGAGCCTCCCAGGTGGCGGCGTCCTCGACGCCTTCGGCGACGACCCGGATCCCGAGCTTGCGGGCGAGCTGGATCATCGCGAACACGATCGCCGAGTCGGTGGGGTCAGAGCACATCCGCGCCACAAACGAGCGATCGACCTTGAGCTCGGCGACCGGCAGCGCTTTGAGGTGGGTCAGCGACGAGTAGCCGGTCCCGAAATCGTCGAGCGAGAGCTCGATCCCCAGCTCGCACAGCTGACCGAGAATCCGCCCGATCCGGTCCGGATCGGCGAGCACCGAAGTCTCGGTGATCTCCAGAATGAGCGCGTCGGGGGCCAGCCCGTGGCGGTGCAGCGCGTCGGCGACCGCACCCGGGAACGCCCCGTCGAGCAGGTCGGCGACAGTGGTGTTGACGGCCACGGTCAGGTCGTGGCCGGCCGCCCGCCACACCCGCACCTGGGCCAGCGCCTGCTCGATCACCTGCGCGGTCAGCGCCCGGGAGAGCCCGGCATGCTCGGCTGCGGTGACGAAATCCGACGGCGGGATCAGCCGGCCGTCGCTGCGGCGCCAGCGCACCAGCGCCTCCACTCCGGTGATCCGGCGAGTACGGGCCTCCGCCTTGGGCTGGAAGTGCACCTCGATCCCGCCGGAGCGCAGCGCGAGCTCGAGCTCGGCCGCGAGCGCCAACCGCTCCCGGGAGTTGGTGTCTCGCTCATGGGCGTAGAACTCGTAGCCGTTGCGGGTCGTCTTGGCCTGGTACATGGCGATGTCGGCGTGGCGCATGAGCTCGTCGGCGTCTCGCGCGCTGCCGGGATAGGAGGCGATCCCAAGGCTCCCGGTCACCCGCAGCGCCAGGCCGTGAACCTTGAACGGCTCGCGCAGGGCGCCGAGGGCCTGCTCGGCGATCCCGATCACGCTGTCCCGCGAGGGGGCCGGGTGCACGAGCACGGCGAACTCGTCACCGCCGAGCCGGGCGACCGTGTGCATGCCCCGCAGGGCCTGATCAAGCCGAGGCCCGATCATCCGCAGCAGGGCATCACCGGCGTGGTGGCCGAGGGTGTCGTTGAGCTGCTTGAAGTTGTCGAGGTCGAGCATCATCACCGCCAGGGCGCCCCCGTGCAGGTCGGTGGCGGCGATCGCCTGCTCGGTCAGGCCCATGAACTGGCGGCGGTTGGGCAGCGAGGTGAGATCGTCGGTGGCGGCGAGCCGGCGGGCCTCCGAGAGCCCGCGGACGTCGCGGAAGGCGACCGCCATGCGACCGATCGCGGCGACGAGCGTGAGCGCGGCCAGGCCGTAGGAGAGGGCGTTGAGGTGGTCGATGCGGTCCGACATGAGAACCCCAAGCGCCGCGATCATGAAGCCGGTCGGCACGACGATCACCGACCAGCTGGTCACCTTCGGCTGCGGCCGGCTCGGGGGCAACTGCCAGGACGCGAACGCCATCACCGCCACCGAGAGCACGTAGACGAGGTTGATGACCGCGCTCGGCAGGCTGTTCCCGGCAGCGACGCTGATCGCATACATGAAGTCGGCCACCGCCAGCAGGAGGAAGCCGAGTCCCATCATCGTCCAGCCCCGGTCGATCCGCCAGCCGCGCAGGGCGACGACGCCCACGATCACGCCGACGAGCAGCAGATCGCCGATTGGATAGGCCATCTCGACGACCACGGCGAGGCGACTGCCGCTCGTTGTTGCGAGCAGCGGGGCGAACGCGACCGCGGTGCCGATCGCCGACAGTCCGGCGCCGGCCACGATGCCGTCGAGCCACGTCGCCGCGGGCGGCCGGTTGCGGTCACGGTTGAGGGTCAGGAGGATCATCGCCAGGGCGGCGAACGGATAGAAGGTCAGCCACAGCGCGTCGCAGATCGACGGGATCGGCGGGGCGGCGAGCCTGCCGATCCAGAACGACCACAGGATGTTGCCCAGTCCGTAGGCCGAGATGCCGACCGCGAACATCACCCATGCCAACCGGCGGTGCGGGATCCGGATGGCGCGCAGGGTGACCAGCCCGGCGACGAGCACGTAGATGGCCGAGGAGACTGAGTCCCGGACCGTGTGCGCCACCGTGGGACCGCCGACACCGACCGCGTTGACGGCCGTGACGAGCAGGAGCAACCCGAGCAGCGCGAACGCGCAGCCCACGCCCCTTCGTTGCCCGGGCCGGAGGTCGGCGGTGCGCGGCAGCGCGCGCGAGATGAGTCGCTCCATCGGTCCCTGGATCGACATCCGAACCGGGGAGCTTGAGCGAAATCCCCCATGTTCATCGGGGTTTAGAGCCGATCGGTGGAGGCTCGGCCCCCCGATCGGACCAACCAGATTTCAGTGCGGAACGCGCCCGGCACCGGCGCCGGGCTCGGAGGCCGGGCCGCGCGGCGGAGCGATCCCGAGCACCCGCATCGCCTTGAGGCCGAGTGAGAGCTTCTCCCGGCCGTCGGTGGAGGACACGTCGAGGCCGGTCAACTCCCGGACGCGCTCGAACCGGTAGCGGATCGTGTGGCGATGGGTGATGAGCCGCGACGCCGTAGCGTTGACGTTGGCGTCGCAGTCCAGGAATGTGGCCAGGGTGCCGAGCAGATCGGTCTCGTACTGCTCGTCGTAGGAGACGAGCGGCCGCACGGTCTCGTTGTAGAAGCGCTTGAGCTCGGCCGGATCGCTCATGTAGGGCAGCAGCAGCTGATAGGTCCCGGTCTCCTCATAGGCCAGCTCGGAGCGCTCGGCGTCGCCCTCGACGACGTTGAGCGCCAGCAGCGCCTCGTTGTAGGCGCGGTGGAGGTCGAGCGGGTCCTCGACCCGACGGCTGCGCCCGAGCGCGAAGGCGAAGCCGGCCAGGCCCGCCTCGAGCTCACGCAGCACCGAGGAGCACACGCGGCGGCCGGTCTCACCATCACCGTCGGGGATCAGCAGCACGACCTCACCAGCGTCTATCTCGGTCGGCGAGGCGATCGCCCCCGATGCGATCGACCGGGCCCCCCGGGTGGCGACGGCCAGCAGCCGCCGGCGCCAGTCGTCCTCGGTGGTCTTGCGCGGATGGGCACGCACGACGGCGACGCTCGCTCCGGAGGCCAGGTCGGTGCCGAGTTCCTTGCCACGGGCGAGCAGGTCCTCACGGTTGGTGATCCGGCGAGCCAGGACGGCGCGCTGGAAGCTCGTCGCTGCCTCTTCAGATGCCCGCTCCGGGGCCCGGACGCGCTCGACCTCGGAGGCGATCAGCGTCGTGACCAGACGCAGCAGCGCGCCGTCGGGCATGCCTCCGCGGCCGCGCATCCGCAGCTGGCCGACCGGGGACTCGGCGACCCGCAGTGGCACGGTGGTGACGTCCTCTGAGTCCCGCATCAGCGAGCGCTCGTCAGCCGGCGAACGCGCGGCCACCGCGAGCACCGTGGCCGAGCGATCGATGAGGATCAGGCTCGCGTCGAGCGCGCGAGCGGCGGCTCGCAGGATCTCCGGCAGGCCGGCGCCGGCCTCGACGGCGTCGGTGATCGCCGCGAACGCCCCGAGATCGGGGGTGCGTGACCCGCCACGCTCAGCGCTTTCGGCCAGCTCATCCACCCCCGGAAAGATGCCGCGACCGCGCGCGGATCAGAACACTCGCGGCCATTCGAGGATGATCAGCGCCCCGAGCAGGACGCCCGCACCCACGAACGCCGCCAGTACGTACAGCGACAACAGCGTGGCGGCCACCCGCTCCAGCGGGCGACGGTACGCGGTGATCGACGGAACCATGACCAGGGTGCAGAACGCGATGATCCCGATCAGGGCGCAGCCGGCGCCGACAACGTATGTGACGGTGGAGTTGCTCACAGGTCGCGACCTTGATTGTGCACAACAGCGGCCGGAACCGGCCCGAAAAGGTCACGACGTGCGCAAATAGCGAACATCGAGGGTTCAGTTCGCCGCCGGCGCACCGGCCCCTGCCGCCATCTGGGTGACCGCGCGGGCCTCCGGATACGCGCCGGCCACCACCGCCACGGCGCGCTGCGCCCGGGCCGGTCCGTCGGAGCCGGTGAACAGCCCGATCACCGTCGGCCCCGATCCGCACACCATCGCCCGGTCGGCGCCGGCCCCCTGCGCGGCCGCCAACGCGTCGGCGATCCGCGGCGCCAGTGACAGCGCCGCATCCTGGAGATCGTTGACCGCCAGCGACGCCGGCAGCGCGCCATGGGCCGACGCCCGTACGGTGGCCCGCAGCTCGTGCAGCTCGGCGGCCGGACGGCCGAGGCCCAGGTGGTCGGCCTCCCGGTAGACGTCGGCAGTCGACAGCGGGAAGGGCTGGGGCAGGACGAGCACACCGTAGGGGTCAAGCGCCGTCAGTGGCTCGAGCACCTCGCCGGCCCCGGTGGCAAGGCTGATCCCGGGGCGCAGCTGGCCGGGGACGTCGGCGCCGAGCGCGGTGGCGATCTCGGCGAGCACCCCGTTGCCGACGGCGGCCAGGCGCGGGGCCAGGCGCAGCATCGCCGCCGCGTCGGCCGAGCCACCGCCCATCCCGGCCGCGATCGGGATGCGCTTGGTGATCTCCACGCGGACCGGCGGGGCGGACCAACCGGCGGCGCGCAGGGCGTGCAGAGCGGCGGAGACGAGGTTCGGGCCCGGGACCTCCACGCAGACCACCTCGTCGCCCTGGCCAGCGGCGGAGGCGCTGACCGTGAGCTGGTCGCCGAAGCTCAGCGAGTCAAACACCGTGACCAGCTCGTGGCGCCCGTCGGGGCGGGTCGGCCCCAGATACAGGCAGAGGTTGATCTTGGCCGGGGCGAGTTCGGTGGCGAGCACGGTCATGAGGTGAGGGCCTCATAGAGGGCCCGGAACTCCGCGGGCGTGAGGCGTTCGGCCCGTGCGTCGGCCGGGTGCCCGAGTCCGACGAGCGCCTCCCGGGCCCGCGTGCGCACATCGGGCCCGAAGCCCCCGGCGAGCGCCAGGGAACCGGCCAGCGCCTTACGACGGTGGGCAAACGCGGCGTGGACGAGCGCCCGCAGCCCTGGTTGCGCCCCCGGGCCGGTGCGCCGCAGCCCGAGCAGGACCGAGTCGACATTGGGAATGGGGCGAAACACCGTCCGCGAGACGGCGCGCAGCACCTTGACCTCGCAGGCCAGCTGGGCGAGCACCGACGGGACGCCGTAGGCGCCGTTCCCGGGGGACGCCGCGAACCGCTCCCCCACCTCGCGTTGCACCATCACCACCCAGCGCCCGATCCCCGGCAGCTCCTCGATCGTGCGCAGGATCACCGTCGCGGCGACTCCATAAGGCAGGTTGGCCACCATCGCGGTCGGCGCGGGGACCAGACCGGCGAGATCGACGGTCAGCGCGTCGGCCATGTGGAGGCTGACGTTGTCAAACGGCGCCAATGCCTCGCTCAGTCTCGCCTCCAGCCGCGGATCGACCTCGACGACGTGCAGATGGGCGACGCGGGCGGCCAGGCGGGTGGACAGGATCCCGGGACCACCCCCGACCTCGAGCACCACATCGGCGGCGTCCAGCTCCGCCAGGCGCTCGATCACATCCAGGATGTTGTGGTCGACCAGGAAGTTCTGGCCGAGCTCACGCTGGCGCGCCGAGCGCGCCCTCACCATCCGAACAGGTCCGCCGCATTGGCCTCGACGGTGCGCTCGAGCTCCGCATAGGACACGCGGCGCTCCACCGCGATCGCCTGAGCGGTGGCGACAACGTTGGCGGGCTGGTTGGGCCGGCCGCGGACCGGCTGGGGCGAGAGGTAGGGCGCGTCGGTCTCGACGAGCAGGCGCTCGGCGGGCACCCGGAGGGCCGCTGAGCGCAGGTCACCGGCGCTCGGGTAGGTGCAGTTGCCGGCAAACGAGAACCACCAGTCCGCGTGCGCCAGGCACTCCTCGACGCGGGCGGCCATCGAGAAGCAGTGCAGGATGACCCGGAGCCCGTCGGCGCGCTCGGCCAGCAATCCGATGGTGTCGTCATCGGCGGCGCGGGTGTGGATGACGAGCGGCTTGCCGACGCTGCGGGCGAGCTCGATGTGGGCCTCAAACGCCCGCCGCTGATCCTCCCGCGGCGCGTGATCACGGTAGTAATCAAGTCCGGTCTCGCCGATCGCGACGCACTTCTCGTGGGCGGCCAGCGCCTCGAGCTCGGCGAAGTCGGCGTCATCGAAGCCGGTGGCCGAGTTGGGGTGACGTCCGATCGCCGCGTAGACCTGCGGGAAGTCCTCGGCAGCGGCCAGCGCGGCGCGGCACGAGGCGCCGTCGGTCCCGACGGTGACCATCCGCGTGACCCCCGCCTGCACCGCGGCGGCGACGAGCTCGGCGTTGGACGGCTCGCACGAGTCGAGATGGGTGTGGCTGTCGATCATCGGTGCGCTCAGGCCCGCTTGGGGAACAGCGGCGGCAGGGCATCGACGGTCCGGCCTCCGCCGTGCGTCGCGAACGTGGCGCCGGCCGTCGACGTGTCGGGCGCGCCGAGCGCATCGAGCAGCGTCGCGGTGCTCTCCGGCATGAACGCCGAGAGCAGCACGCTGATGACGCGGATCGCCTCCGCCAGCGACGCCAGCGTCTGATCGAGCGCCGCCGCCTGGCCGGGATCCTTGGCCATCGCCCACGGGGCGCGCTCCTCGACGTAGCGGTTGCTGCGCCGCACGCGCTGCCAGATCTCCTCCAGGGCGGCGTGGATCTCGACGCGGTCGAGCAGCTCGCAGACGCGTTGTGGCAGCCCGTCGAACTCGCGGGCCATCGCCGGATCGGTCTCGACGTCGGGTACGACGCCGTCCCGGTAGCGGCGGATCATCGCGATCGAGCGGCTGGCCAGGTTGCCGTACTCGTTGGCGAGCTCGTTCTCATACCGGGCGGTCACGGCGTCCATGCCGACGGTGCCGTCGGACCCGAAGGCGACATCGCGCATCAGGTAGAAGCGCAGCGCGTCGGTGCTGAACTGCTCCATCACCTCAAACGGGTCGAGCACGTTGCCCAGCGACTTGCTCATCTTGCGCCCGTCGGCACCGAGCAGGAAGCCGTGGACGAACACGTGCTCGGGCAGCGGCAGCTCGGCGGCGAGCAGCATCGCCGGCCAGAACACGGTGTGGAACTTGAGGATGTCCTTGCCGATGATGTGGTACTGAGCGGGCCAGAACCGGTCGGTGAGGTCCTCGCCGGGGCGCGCGTAGCCGAGCGCGGTGTAGTAGTTGAGCAGCGCGTCGAACCACACGTAGAACACGTGCTCGGGATCCCACGGCACCGTCACGCCCCACTTCAGCCGCTTGCGGGAGAGCGAGATGTCCTGCAGGCCGGAGCCGATGAACGATCGCGCCTCGTTGTAGCGCGCCGAGGGCATGACGAAGTCGGTGTGCTCGGCGTACAGGCGCTCGAGCGGCTCCTGGAAGGTGGAGAGGCGGAAGAACCAGTTCTCCTCCTGGTGGCGCTCGAGCACGATCTCGTGGATCGGGCAGCGGTTGCCCTCGGCGATCTCGTTGTCGACCTTGAAGTCGGCGCAGCGTGGGCAGTACCACCCCTCATACACGCCCTTGTAGGTGTGCCCGTTGTCGTGGACGCGCTGGAGCACCTCCTGGACGCGGCGCATGTGCTCCTCGTCGGTGGTGCGAATGAAGAAGTCGTTGGACGCGTTCAGGCGCGGGGCCAGTGCCTTGAAGCGCTCGGCGTTGCGGTCGGCGAGCTCCTGGGGGCTGACGCCCTGAGCGTGGGCGGCGTCGGCGACCGGCTCGCCGTGCTCGTCGGTGCCGGTGAGGAAGAACACGTCCTCGCCGCGCTGGCGCATATGCCGCGCCACCACGTCGGTGGCGATCGTCGTGTACGCGTGGCCGAGGTGCGGCTGCGCGTTGACGTAGTAGATCGGGGTGGTGATGTAGAAGGACACGCCGGATTGCAAGCCTAGTCGGCCCCGGGCCCGCGTATTGCGGTGCGGATCGGCCTGCGGATCGCGACAAATCCGGCCCGCCCGAGTGGACGGGGCGCAGAATGGGTGCTCACCCCGCGCTCTGCGACAAACTCGTATGGGCTGGCCGGATCTGTCGCAAATTGCCGGGGGTGGTCAGGGCGTTGGGGTGGTCAGGCGGCCGGGGTGGTCAGGCGTCGGGGCGGTCAGTCGGGGGCGGCGCGCCGGTCGGTGAGCGCGCGGTACAGGGCGTTGGCGGGTACCCCGGTCAGCTCGGCGACGACCGTGGCCGCCGGGCGCGGCTTGGCGCCGGCCTGCAC
>JBAWFG010000035.1:0-2171 GCA_049591655.1 Solirubrobacteraceae bacterium | reverse complement strand
TTGGCGTTCGCGGTGGGGCGTTGGGACGAAACGGCGCAGCTGCTCGACGGCGCCCGTGGTCGCAGTGACGACCCGCGGCTGCGGGCAAGCGGCGAGCGGATCCGCGCCCGAGTGGAGATGCTGCGCGGCAGCCCCCACGCGGCCCACGATCGCCTGGTGGCGATCGCTGAGGCGATGACCGGGATCGACCGGCCGATGGCCGCCGCGGCGATGACCGAGGCCGTGCTCGCCCGCACCATGACCGGGCCGGTCGCGGCCTACCGGGAGACGGCCGAACGCGCGTTGGAGCTCGCCCGGCCGGTCGGCGGCGAGGTGGAGGCGATGGCTGCGGTCGCACTCGGCTGCGGGCTGCTGCTGTCGGCACGCACCGCCGAGGGGCTGGAGCTCTTTGACCGCTACGGAGCGATCGTCGAGCAGCCCGAGGTCTGGCAGGCGGCGCCTGAGCTGCCGGGTATGTACGCCTGCCTGCACGCCTCGATCGAACGATTTGACCGCGCCGAGCGTCTGTTCGCGGCGATGGTAACCAGCGCCCGGGATCGCGGGGCGGTCCGGGCCCTTCCCTATCCGCTCAGCGGGCGCGCCCTGCTGGACCTGGAGCTCGGCCGCTTCCCCGCCGCCCTGGCCGGAGCGCAGGAGGCGGTCGAGCTCTCCCGGGACATGGTTGGCGGCGCGATGCTCGCCTCCAGTCTGGCGGCACTCGCCCAGGTCGAAGCGGCGCTGGGGCGCCCCGCACCCACCCGGGCCCATGCCGAGGAGAGCCTGGCCATCTGCAAGCAGCTCAACGCGTGGGCCGTCGAGCCCGAGCCGGTGCTGGCCCTCGCCTCGCTCGCCCTCAGCCTCGGTGAGCACGAGACCGCCGCATCGGTGTGGTCACGGACGACGGTCGACATCCGTGAATGGGTGCTCGAGCCCGGCTGGGAGCACCTCGATGACGTGATGATCGAGGCGAGCGTCCGGGCCGGGCGCCACGCCCAGGCCGAGCGTGAGCTTGATGACCTGGAGCGCAAGGCTGTGGACACCGGCCGCACCTGGGCCCACGCGGTCGCGGCCCGCTGCCGCGGCCTGCTCTGCTCGGCCGGCGAGATCGACGATCACTTCGCAGCCGCGCTGCGCTGGCACGACGCCACGCCGCTGCCGTTCGCGCGGGCCCGCACCGAGCTCTGCTACGGAGAGCGGCTGCGCCGGGCCCGACGGCGAACCGATGCCCGGGAGCAGCTCGCTCGGGCCTCGGCGACATTTCGCGGCCTGGGCGCGACGATCTGGGGCGAGCGCGCCGAGCGCGAGCTTGCTGCCGCCGGCTACAGCCGCCCGGCGCCCGCAGAAGCGTCCCCGTGGTCGGAGCTGACCGCCGCGGAGACGCGCGTCGCCCAGGTGATCATCGAGGGAGCGACCTACGACGAGGCGGCCAGCGCCCTGTTCGTCAGCCCCCGCACGATTGAGACCCACCTGCGCCAGATCTACCGCAAGGTAGGGGTTCGCTCGCGCAGCGAGATGACGCGCCGCCTGGCGCCCTCCGGTCACGTCGCCTCCGTCTGAGCGACCCGGGGCCGATGTGCCCCAACATCAGGATTTTCCCTGATGCGCGGTTCTGTGGCGCGGGACATGATGGTGGCCGGAACCGGGGGCGCGCAAGCCGGGCCCGGCGCGGAGGCGACTCGTCTCCGCGCCGGGTGGGGGCCTCACCACCCGCAGAGCGATCAGGGGCCGGCGACGCTCAGCTCTCCGTCGCGGAGCCTGACCTCAACCTCCCCGGCGGTCGTCTGCAGCGCCGCGGTGATGGTGTGCGACTGCGCCGGGCGGCCCGTCGGCAGCCACGGCCGTCCCGGCGCACACAGGATGAGGGTGTGTGCCTGGCGGCCGAAGAAGCCGAGCGCGTCGGCGCCCGCCAGCGAACCGGACCACATCTCCACCCCGGCGGCCTGTAGGCGGTCACCGGCGGCCCGCAGGTCGGCGGCGACGAGCCCGACCTCGGAGATCCCGAGCAGCTCCCCGGCCGAGAACCGCCCCGAGCGGCCGGACTCGCCCCGGCCGTGGTGGGCGATCAGCTCGACGATGTTGCCGGCGGGATCGTGGAAATAGCACGCCTCGGCGTCCCAGCCGCTGAATGGGAACGCCGTCGATGTCTGGCCGGGCCGCGTGAGCAGCGGGACCTCGGCGGTGATCCAGTCCCG
>JBAWFG010000034.1:0-13181 GCA_049591655.1 Solirubrobacteraceae bacterium | reverse complement strand
CCACGGTCTCGACGCCGTGGTGGCCGACCGCCGCAGCGATCTCCGAGGGGCGGCGCGCCGCTCTGAGCGCCTGTGCCAGCGGGGGCGATCCCAGCGCCGCGGACTCGATCACCTGACCCGGCTGGTTGGGGAAGCCGAGGTCGCGCAGCAGCCGCTTCAGGGGCAGCTCTGAGAGCTCCAGCGCCGCCGCGGCGAGCACCAGCGCGGCGGGGTCCCCGTCGGGGGGCAGCAGCGCCAGTGCCTCGCGGGCACGCCGGGTCGCCTCCGGCGTCGCCAGCCCAAAATCCCGGGCGATGGCGGTGTCGAGCCGCCAGATGGAGAGGCCGTGGATGGCGGCGACCGGATCGGGCTCGGCGGCGAGCAGGCGCAGTTCGGCGCCGATCCGGCTGCCGCCCACGGTTGACAGCGCGCCGGCGGCGACGGCGGCCCGGGCCAGCGCGCCGGTGTGCGCCTCGACGGTGAAGGGCAGCCGTGTGGCGTAGCGGACGAGGCGCAGCAGGCGGGTGGGGTCGTCGATGAAGCTCGCGTCATGGATGACCCGGAGCTCGCGGCGGCGCAGGTCATCCCAGCCGCCGTCAACTGCCAGCAGCTCGCCCGCGCGCGGGCCCGACAGGCCGAGCGCCAGCGCGTTGACGGTGAAGTCCCGGCGGGAGAGGTCCTCGTCGATCGTCGCCGGGGCCACCGTCGGCAGCGCTCCGGGTCGCGAGTAGGTCTCGGTGCGCGCCCGGGCCAGGTCATACCGCCGGCCATCCACCGACACGGTGCACGTCCCGAAGCGCGCGTGGGAGCGAACGGGCTCGCCGAGCGCTGCGGCGACCGGCTCCAGATCACCCTCCACGACGAGATCGAGGTCCAGCGGACTGATGCCGAGGATGAGGTCGCGCAGCGCCCCACCGACGAGGTAGACGGCGTCGCCCGGGCGCAGGCGTGCCAGCAGGACCGCGGCCCCCGGCAGCGCCTCCAGTTGGCCTCGGAGCGTCTCCGCGTCGGGCTCGGTCACGCGTCAATGATCGCGGTTTCGCCCGTCCGCCCGCCCCCCGGGGCCTGCGCTGCGGGGCGCGCGATGGCTCCCGCTGACCTTCTACCATCGCCGGCATGCCGAGTCCCGCATCGCGGCGACTGCTGTGGCGCGGCCTCGCTGCGTTGGCGGTCGTCCTGGTCATCGCCGCCGGAGTGGTGGTGTATGTGCTGGCCCACACGCCCGGCAACGTGTCGCACCCCAATCTCCAGTTCACCCAACCGACGACGACGACGGCCGCCGCGCCGCCGCCGAAGCGCAAGGCGGTGGTCGACAACTTCCTGTGGCCGTGGTACGGGTTCGACGCCGGCCGGACGCGGTTCTTCGCGGCGCCGCCGAACCTGCGACCCCCGCTGCACGTCGGCTGGCGATTCTCCGACGGGGCGCTGCTGGAGTTCCCGCCGGTCATCTACCACGAGACGATGTTCGTGCTTGACGACAACGGGTCGGCTCGAGCGATCGATGTCCGCAACGGCCACGTGCTCTGGCACCGCGTCATCGGCACGCTGGCCGCGTCCTCGCCGGCGGTCTCAACCCAGGCCAAGCTGATCATCATGCCGGTGCTCTCGGTTCACGGCCATTCACCCGGCGGCGGGAGCGTCGTCGCGCTGTCGATGAAGAACGGCCGCGTCGTCTGGACACGCCCGGTGGGGCCCGGGAGCGAGTCCTCGCCCATGGTCCACGGCAACACCGTCTACTTCGGCGATCAGGGCGGCACGCTGTACGCCCGTAACGTCGCCACCGGTCACCTGTACTGGACCTATCACGCCAGCGGCGCCATCAAGGGGGGGCCGGCGCTCGTCAACGGGGTCCTGTACTTCGGCGACTACGCGGGCCGCGCCTATGCCGTCAACGCGGTCAGTGGCCGCCAGATCTGGGCAGTCGGCACCTCCGGAACGCACTTCGGGTTTGGCTCCGGGAACTTCTACGCAACGCCGGCGGTCGCCTTCGGGCGCGTCTACATGGGCAACACCGACGGGCGGGTCTACTCGTTCGGCGCCCGGACGGGGGCGCTGGCATGGGCGACGTCGACCGGCGCCTACGTCTACGCCTCAGCCTCGGTGGCCGATCCCAGGGGTCTGGGGCCGACGCTGTACGTGGGCTCCTATGACGGGAACATGTACGCGTTCAACGCCCAGTCGGGTGCGGTGCGCTGGCGCCACGCGGCCGGCGGCCGGATCTCCGGATCGTCGACGGTGATCGGCAACGTCGTCTACTACTCAGACCTCGGCTCAAAGACGACGACCGGCCTGGACGTCGTCACCGGCCGGCCGGTGTTCTCATTCCCCGACGGCGCCTTCACGCCGATCATCGCCGACTACCACGCCCTCTATCTCGACGGCTACGGCGAGATCTACCAGCTGCTTCCGGGCCCGCCCCCGCACCGCCATCCAGCGCCCAAGCCCAAGCCCAAGCCGAAGCCCAAGGCGCGCCATCAGGCTCGCGTACAGAAACGCCACGTCGCACACCACCAGCGGCAGGCGGCGCGTCGAGCCCGCGCGCAGCGCAAGCGCGGCTGACGGCACGTCAATGCCCGGCGTGTCCCCCGGCCCCAATTGCGTGCGGCACCCTCCCGCCCGCGCATAATCAGCCGCTAATGCGGCCCTCCCGGGCCTCCTTGCTAGAATTATATGCCTATGCGTTGTAGAAGTGGAAGTCACTGTCAGCAGCCGGCCGAGAAGGGCCGTCGGTTTTGCCCGGAGCACGCGGCAGAGCTCGATCGCATGCGCGAAGAGCTCAAGGATGCCGCCGCGGCTCGTATCGGTCGGGGCCGGCCCAAGCGTTCGTCCACCTGCTGTCGTCCCGGCTGTTATGAGCCGCGCGTCCCGCCCGCCGCGTATTGCGATACGTGCTCGGCCGCGGGATACGTCGAAGAAGCCGCCTGAGCGCGGCTGTTCGCAGCCCGGATCACCCCAACAAAACTGCATTCACCCCCGGCGGTCGCGTCATGCGTGCTCGCGGTCACGCGTTGCTGTGCGATTGACGCACGTCGATGCCCGCTTCGGACATCGAGCGTTTGACCTCGGCAACCGTATGATGGCCGTAGTGCAGGATCGACGCCACGAGCACGGCGTCGGCTCCGGCATGCACGGCATCGGCAAGATCCTCCAGGCGGCCCGCGCCGCCTGAGGCGATCACCGGTACCCCCACCGTCCGCGCCACCGCTCGGGTCAGCGCGAGGTCATATCCGGCATTGGTGCCGTCGCGGTCCATGCTGGTCAGGAGGATCTCCCCTGCGCCCCGCGCCTCGCCCTCCTTCGCCCACGCCACCGCGTCGCGGCCGGTGGCGCGCCGCCCACCGGCCAGGTAGGCCTCCCAGCTGGACGCGTCACGCTGCTTAGCGTCGATCGCCAGTACCACGCACTGGGCGCCGAACGTCCGTGTCAGCTCGTCGATCAGGGCCGGGCGCTCCAGCGCCGCTGAGTTGACCGACACCTTGTCGGCGCCGGCATCGAGCACCGCCTGAGCATCGGCGACCGAGCGGATCCCACCGCCGATCGTGAACGGGATGAAGAGCTCATCGGCCGCCTGCCGGGCGAGCTCCACGACGGTCGCGCGCTTGTCCGACGTGGCGGTGATGTCGAGGAACACGAGCTCGTCGGCGCCCGCCGCGTCATATCGCGCCGCAAGCTCGACCGGATCCCCGGCGTCACGCAGATCCAGGAAGCCGACACCCTTGACGACCCGTCCGCGGTCGACGTCAAGGCAGGGGATCACGCGCTTGTAGTGCACCCGGCCCTACCCGGCGGTGGTCGCGGTGTCGAGCGCCGCCTGGCCGGTGGCCACGTCGAAACGCTCCTCGTAGAGCGCCTTGCCGACAATGACGCCGGTGAGGTTGACCTGGCGTAGCGCGGCAAGCGCGCTGAGATCGTCGGGCGAAGCGACCCCCCCGGAGTAGACGAACGTTCCGCGTAGAACTCCGGCGATCCGGGTGACCTCGGCGAGATCCGGACCGCTGAGCATTCCGTCGCGCTCGATGCTCGAGTACACGAAGCGGGTGACCCCGCGGCGCCCGAGCGTCTCGATCACCGACTCGGCGGGAATCTCGGTCTGATCGGTCCAGCCCGATGCGGCCAGCAGGCCCCGGCGAGCGTCGACTGACACCACGATCCGGTCACGATGCTCGGCGATCACGGCGTCGAGGAAGTCGATGTCGGTGTAGGCGGCGGTGCCGAGGATCACCCGCGAGGCCCCGGCGTCAATCGCCGCACGCACCGCGGCGATGTCCCGCAGGCCGCCGCCGACCTGTACCGGCACGTCGACCGCCTCAGCGATCCGCCGCACGTGCTCGAGGTTGGCCGGGCGGCCGTCGCGCGCGCCGTCGAGGTCGACGACGTGCAGCGCCCGGGCGCCGCCTGCCACCCAGCGGCGTGCGGCGTCGAGCGGATCGGCGTCATAGACGGTGCGCTGGTCGAAGTCCCCCCGGGCCAGCCGCACCGCCTTGCCCTCCAGGATGTCGATCGCCGGGAGCAGGATCACGAGGACGCGGACCCCACCCAGCCCGCCGCGTGTCCGCGGGAGGCCACCGGCCCATCCGAGCCGACCGACCCACCCCGGCACAGGCCGATGAAGCCTCGCAGCAGCGCGAGCCCGTCAGCGGAGGACTTCTCCGGGTGAAACTGGACCCCGTAGACGTTGGCCCGGGCAACGATCGTGGCGAACGTCTCGCCGTAGGTGGTGGTGGCGATGACGTCGGCGGGGTCCAGCGGACGGGCGGCGAGCGAGTGCACGTGGTAGAAGGGCCGGCCGGGAGCGGGCAGCTCGGCGATCAGGGGCGACGGGCGCCGGAAGCTGACCTCATTCCAGCCGATGTGCGGGATCCGCAGGCTGCCGGCCCGC
This sequence comes from Solirubrobacteraceae bacterium, assembly GCA_049591655.1. Classification (GTDB taxonomy): domain Bacteria; phylum Actinomycetota; class Thermoleophilia; order Solirubrobacterales; family Solirubrobacteraceae; genus Palsa-465. The sequence continues at coordinate 8,323 of JBAWFG010000034.1, read as the reverse complement.
AGCGGTGTGACTTCCCCAGCGATGAGTCCGAGCCCGTCGGTGCGCTCATGCTCCTCCGAGGCGGTGAACAGCAGCTGCATGCCGAGGCAGATACCGAGCACCGGCACCCCGTCGGTCGCCGCGGCGCGGATCTGCGCATCGAGGCCGCGCGCCATCAGGTTGCGCATTCCCTGCGGGAACGCGCCCACGCCGGGAACGACGATGGCATCGGCAGCTCGCAGATCGGCGTGCTCGGCGGTGATCCGCGCGTCGGCGCCGACGTGCTCCAGCGCCTTCTGTACCGAGCGCCGGTTGCCCATGCCGTAGTCGACGACCGCGATCGACGGCCGCCGGCTCATGTGAGCGTGCCCTTGGTGCTCGGGACGCCGGTTTCGGTGGGATCGATCGCCACCGCGGCGCGCAGCGCACGGGCACACGACTTGAACGTCGCCTCGATCACGTGGTGGGCGTTGGTGCCCGCCTCCACGGTGAGATGGAGGGTCATGCGCGCGTTGGCGGCGAACGCCCGGAAGAACTCCTCGGTCAGCTCGTGGTCGTAGTTGCCGATCGCCCCGGGCCCCAGTGGGGACTCGAAGGCGAGCAATCCCCGGCCGGAGATGTCGATCGCACACGAGGCGCGGGACTCGTCCATCGGGACCGTCGCCTGGCCGTAGCGGTAGATACCGGCCCGGTCACCAAGCGCGCGATCCAGCGCCTGCCCCAGGCAGATGCCGACGTCCTCGACGGTGTGGTGGGCACCCGTCTCCAAGTCGCCGCGGGCGGTGACGTTGAGATCCATCCGCCCGTGACGGGCCAGCAGGTCGAGCATGTGATCGAAGAACCCGACGCCGGTCGAGCGTTCGCCGGCCCCGGTGCCGTCGAGGGCCAGCGACAGAGCGATCTCGGTCTCAGCGGTGCTCCGGTTGATCTCGGCAGCGCGGTTCATCCGCTGCCATTGTCGCGAATGCGGGCCTCCATCGACCTGGCGTGCAGCTCAAAGCCCTCCGCGCGGGCCAGCGGCGCCGCCGTCCGGGCCAGTTGGGCCGCCCCGTCGCCGATCCGGATCTCGGTAAAACGCCGGCGGAAATGCATCGGTGACAGCGCTGACGCGAACCGGGCCGCGCCGTTGGTCGGCAGCACGTGGTTGGAACCGGCGATGTAGTCCCCGAACGCGGTTCCGCTCGCCGCGCCGATGAACACGCACCCGGCGTGGCGCACCGAGCCCGCGAGCTCCTCAGCGCCCGCGCCCACGAGCTGGAGGTGCTCCGGAGCGAACGTCTCAGAGATGGCCAGCGCCTGGTCGAGCCCGCCGACGCCGACCAGCCGCACGACCGCCTCGGTTTCCGGCTCGTCAGCGATCCGCCGCGCCAGCGCATCGAGCAGCTCACTGGAATCCGAGATCGCGACGACCATCGAGCCCGGCCCGTGCTCGGCCTGAGCGAGCAGGTCGAGGCTGAGCGCCTCGGGCTCGGCCTCGCCGCCGGCGATCACGACCAGATCGCTGGGCCCCGCGAAGCCGTCGATCCCGACCTGACCGAACACCTGGCGCTTGGCCTCCTGGACATAGAGATTGCCGGGACCGACGATCACGTCGACCGGGGTGACGGTCTCGGTGCCGAATGCCAGCGCGGCGATCGCCTGGGCGCCGCCCATGCGGTAGACGGCGGTGGCGCCGGCCAGCCGGCACGCCCCGAGCACGACGGCATTGACCTCCCCGTTGGCGCCCGGCGGCGCGCACACCGCGATCTCCGACACACCGGCGACCTTGGCGGTGATCACGCCCATCACGACCGTCGAGGGGTAGGGCGCGCGCCCACCGGGCACGTACACCGCCGCGCGGTCCACCGGCACCTCCCGGAGGGTCACCTCGTGGCCGTCAAAGGACACGCCGCGGTCGCCCTGCAGCCCGGCCTCCGCCACCCGGGTGACGTTCCGGATCGCCAGCCCGAGCCCCGCCCGTACAGCATCGTCCAGGCGCGTCTCGGCGGTGGCCAGCTCCGCCTCGGGCACGCGCAGCGCCGCCGGAGTCGTACCGCCAGTGTCGTATTCCCGGGTATAGAAGCGCAGCGCGTCGTCGCCGCTCGCGCGCACGCGGGTGATGATCTGCGCCACCTGCTCGGACACCGATTCCGGGGCGGGGACGAGCTCACGCAGCTCCTCGGCCAGCGTCGCCGGGTCGCCCGACAGGGTCAGTCGCTCAAGCTCCATTGATCCGCTCCAGCAACTGGTCGATGGACGCGGCCCGCAGCTTGTGGGCGACCGGGTTGGCGATCAGGCGCGCGGTGCAGACGGCGATCTCCTCACGGATCACGAGCCCGTTCTCCCGCAGCGTCGTGCCGGTCGCGGTGAGGTCGACGATCGCCTCGACCAGCCCGGTCAGCGGCGCCAGCTCGACCGATCCCTTGACCTCGACGATTTCGGCCTGGCGGCCGGTGGCGGCGAAGTGGGCGGCTGCGATCCGGGGATACTTGGTCGCGATCCGGACGACCCCGAGGCGCCGCAGGGCCTCCTCGGCGAGATCCTCACCCGCGACGCCGGCCAGGACCATCTCGCAGCGGCCGTAGCCGAGGTCGATCAGCTCGTAGACCTCACGCTCGGACTGCTCCAGCAGCACGTCCTTACCGGTGATGCCGATGTCGGCGGCGCCCGCCTCGACGTAGGTCGGGACATCGGAGGGCCGCATGGTCACGATCCCGGACTCCTCGAACAGCAGCTTGCGGTCGTTCTCGCGCACCTCGGTCGTGTCGATCCCGATGCGGTCAAGCAGGTCAAGCGTGTCGCTCAACAGCGCACCGCGGGGAACGGCGATCCGCAGATCGCTCACCGCCCGCTCCTCCCGGTCCGCCCGCGCTCCTCACCGGTGAGCGCTATGTGCAGCCGCTCGACGTTGAGCGCGAAGCCGACCGCCGCCAGCGGGCGACCGAACGAGCCGAGCAACTCGTCGTAGCGGCCGCCGTTGCCCACCGGAACCCCGTAGGCCGGGTCGTAGACCTGAAACACGGCGCCGGTGTAATAGCCCAGGCTGCGCACCAGCCCCAGGTCGAAGATGATCCGCTCCGCGACCGGCGCCGCAAGCCGGCTGTGGACCTCACGCATGCCGCTCAGCGCGGCGTGCAGGGCCTCGGTCTGTCCGTCGAGCACCTCCGGGCCGCCGCGGGTCCGGGCGACGCGCAGCAGCAGGTCAGCGTCGGCGTCAGACAGCCCCAGGGCATGGATCTCCCGGTCGGCGCCGACGAAGTCCCCGGCGGCCAGTTCGGTGAGGATGAGCTCCCGGAGCTGGGGGGCGACGCCGAAGGCCTCCAGCAACGACGGATACAGCGAGGCGTCGCCGACGCCGATGCGGTAGTTGGCGAGGCCGGCGGCATCCAGGGCGGCGCACAGGACACCGAGCACCTCGGCGGTGCCGGCCGCGCCCGGAACGCCGATCAGCTCCACTCCGGCCTGGAGCAGCTCACGTGACTGGCCACGCTGGGGGCGCACGCCGCGATAGGCATGAGCGACGTAGCTGAAGCGCAGCGGCGGCTCCGCGGCCGCGTAGCGGGTGGCGACGAGCCGCGCGATCGGGACCGTCATGTCAGCGCGGAGCACGAGCACGCTGCCGTGCTCGTCGAAGACGCGGTAGGCGGGACGCGCACCACTGATGTTGGCGCGGGAGAACGTCTGCTCGTACTCGAGCGCGGGTGTGTAGACCTCGCCGTAGCCGGAGGCGGTGAACACGTCACGGATCCGGTCGGTCATCGCCCGCAGCTCCGCCATCTCGTCCGGGAGCACATCCCGGGTGCCGCTGGGGATCCGCTCGACGGCGGCGATCTCCGTGCCGCCGGCGCGAGCGGAGCGGAGCGAGCTCACGCGGCTACGGGCGCGTCTTCCAGGCGGGTGATGCGAGCGCCGAGCTCACGCAACCGCTCGTCGATCCGCTCATATCCACGGTCGATCTGGCGGATGTTGCCGATCTCGGTCTCGCCATCGGCGCACAGGGCGGCGATCAGCATCGCCATCCCGGCGCGGATATCCGGAGACTCGACCCGGGCGCCGCGCAACCGGCGTGAGCCGAGCACGATCGCACGATGCGGGTCACAGATCGTGATCGCCGCCCCCATGCTCACCAGCTTGTCGGTGAAGAACAGGCGGTTCTCGAACATCTTCTCGTGGATCATGACCGAACCGGTGGACTGGGTGGCGAGCGCCAGCGCGATGCTCGTCAGATCGGCGGGGAACGCCGGCCACGGGCCATCCTCGACCTTGGGCATGTGATCGCCGTGGTCGTTGCGGATGACCAGATCCTGGTTGCCGGGCACGATCACGTCGTCCTCATGGAGCTCGGTCCGCAGGCCGAGCCGGTCGAACACCAGCCGGATCATGCGCAGATCGTCGGGACGTGTGTCCTTGATGACCAGTTCGCCCCCGGTGACGCCGGCCAGGGCCATGAACGAGCCGATCTCGATGTGATCAGGCGCGATCTCATAGGTGCAGCCACGCAGGCTCGCCTGCCCGTGGACGGTCATGACGTTGGAGCCGACACCGTCGATCGCGGCGCCCATCGCGATCAGCATCCGCGCCAGGTCCTGCACGTGGGGCTCAGAGGCGGCGTTGCGGATCACGGTCGGACCGCGGGTCAGCGCGGCGGCCATCAGGGCGTTCTCGGTCGCCATCACCGAGGGCTCGTCCATCAGGAAGTCGCACGGGCTCAGCCCCAGCGGCGGTGCGGTCAGTACGACCTCGGCCTCACGGTCATCGGCCTGCGCGCCCAGCGCGCGGAAGGCGTCCAGGTGCGGATCCAGTCGCCGGCGGCCGATCACGTCGCCGCCCGGCGGCGGCATGTGGGCGGAACCGAAGCGGGCCAGCAGAGGCCCGGCCAGCAGGAAGGAGGCGCGAATGCGCTCAGCAAGATGGCGGTCGACGGAGGTCGTCTCGACAGTCGAGCTGTCGATCAGCACCTCGCTGGCCCCGAGCCATTCGACGCGCGCCCCGAGCGTCTGCAGAAGCGTGACCATCGCCTCGACATCGCTGATCCGCGGGACGTTGCGGAGGATGACCTCGTCGTCGGTAAGCAGGCAGGCGGCCAGGATCGGCAGCGCCCCGTTCTTATTCCCAGCGGCGGTGATCGTGCCCGACAGAGGCACGCCGCCCTCGATTACGAACTTCTCCAGTGGTATCGACCCCGCTCTGGTGGATAGTGGTCGGACGTCAGTCAGCCTAGCTGGTGATGGCGATGCCGGAGGTGCGGCGGGATGGGCCAAAACCGAGCCCTGAGCTAGGGTAACGGCCATGCTGGAAGACAATTCGCGAGCGCAAGCCTGGGACCTGCTTTGCGAATGGACGGAGTCAGACTCGCTGCGGCGCCACATGCTCGCCGTCGAGGCCGCGATGCGGGCCTACGCGCCCCGTTTCGGCGGCGATGTCGAGCTGTGGGGCCTGACCGGCCTGCTCCACGATCTCGACTACGAGCGCTATCCCGACCTCGCCGACGGCCACCCCCGCTACGCGCTGCGAGAGCTGGAGTCCCGCGGCTATCCGCCAGAGCTCGTCCGGGCCGTCGCCTCACACGCCACCTACCTCGGCGTGAGCCGAGACACGCCGATGGAAAAGGCCCTGTTCGCCGTTGATGAGCTGTCGGGCTTCGTGCTGGCATGCGCGTACGTGCGCCCGGAGGGACTGGTCGGCATGACGCCCAAGTCGGTCAAGAAGAAGATGAAGACGCCGGCATTCGCTGCCGCGATCAACCGTGAGGACCTGACCGCCGGGGCTGCCGATCTCGGCGTCGACTTCGATGAGCACGTGTCGATCGTGATCGCCGCATTGGCCGAACGTCGCGACACGCTGATGCCCGCCGCCGGCCGGTCAGAGGGGGCCTGAGATGGCCGACACGGTGCACGTGGTCATCCTGGAAGGCGATGAGACCGGCCAGGAGCTACTCGAGCAGTCGCTGCGGGTGCTCGATGCCGAACTGCTCGGCCTCGACCTCCAACTGCAGCGCTTCGACCTGTCGCTTCAGAGCCGCCGGGACACGCGCAACGGCGTGGTCGACGAGGCGGCGGTGGCGATGCGCGAGGCCGGACTGGGCCTGAAAGCGGCGACGATCACCCCGGAGGGCGCCGGCGACGTCGGCTCCCCCAACCGGGTCCTGCGTGAGGCGGTCGACGGCAAGGTGATCGTCCGCACCGGACGCCGCCTGCCGGGAGTGGCCCCCATTGCCGGGATCTATCACCCGATCTCGGTCGTGCGCATGGCGGTCGAGGACGCCTACGGCGCGGCGGAGAGCCGTGAGGGTGTGGCGGGTGAGCCCGACGAGGTCGCTTACCGGACCGAGAAGATCACCCGGTCCACGTGCCGGGCGGTCGCCGAATACGCCTTCCGCACTGCGACCAAGATGGGCGCTCGCGTGTACGGAGGCCCGAAGTGGACCGTCTCCCCGGTGTATGAGGGGATGCTCAAGGAGGAGATGGACGCTGCCGCCGCCCGTCATCCGGACATCCCGTATCAGCCGGTACTGATCGATGCCACCTATGCGGGACTGCTGTCGGGCGCCACCGACGCCCCGCTCGTCATCCCGGCCCTCAATCGCGACGGCGACTGCCTGTCAGACCTGGTGTTGCCGATGTTCGGCTCGATCGCCGGCGCCGAATCGGTACTGCTGGCATTCGACGACGACTACGACACCACGTGCGCGATGGCCGAGGCGCCCCACGGGACCGCGCCGGCCCTGCTCGGCAAGGACCTCGCCAATCCGCTGGCGATGATCCTCGCCTGCGGCGCGTTGCTGCGCCATGCCGCCGACCGGCACGGGCCCGCCTGCGAGCGGGCCTCGCGGGCGATCTACGAGGGCACGCTCGAGACGATCGCCGCGGGCACCAAGACCCCCGATCTCGGCGGCCACACGGGGACGACCGAGTTCACCACCGCCGTCGTCGAGCGGATCGCGACCAAGCTCGACGTTTGGTCCTCGCTGGGATCGTGAAGACTCTTGTGACACGCGCAACGAGCCCCCGGCGTTCCGTCCGCGGCCCGATCTAGTCTTACGAACATATGTTCCAGCGGCCAGCCCATCGATTCCGAGCCCTGATGTCGCTGGTCGACGACGTCCTCGGCGATCCCGAGCCCGAGCCGAATCCCCACCCTCACCGCCGTCCGGTGCGCATCGAGCGCCACCGTCGCGCCGGTGCCGTGCCGGCCCGCCCAGCCCACTGCCTCTCCCCCGTTTCGCGCCCCGCCGAGCGCCCCGAGCGCCCGGCTGAGCGCTCGCAGCGGTAGCTCCTAGCCGAGCAGGCCGCCCGCGAGGGCGATCACACCCGACGGCTCGCCGCTGGGCGTCGCCGAGGTGCCCGACTGAGCAATGGCGACGAGCACCGCGATGAACGTGCCGAGTCCCAGCACCAGGCAGATCATCAGCAGCACGAACGCCTGAGGATTGGCGCGGAAGAACTGGGAGAGGGCGCGCATCGTCTGCGGATGGTGACACGGCTGCGCCGGGGCGGCGGGCCGGAGAGTTGCGGGCGTGGCAGAATGCCCGAATGAGCACATCAGAGCAACAGGACGGCGAGCCCATCACCGAGGAGGGGCTCGCGGCACTCAAGGCTGAGATCGGCGAACTGGAAACAGTCGCCCGGCGTGACATCGCCGCGCGGATTCTCACCGCCCGCGGCCATGGCGACCTCAAGGAGAACGCCGAGTATCACGCCGCCAAGGAGGACCAGGCGCACCTGGAGACCCGGATCCTGCGGCTGCGCCAACGCCTGCGCGCCGCCGTCGTCGTCGACGTCGACACCGCCGACACCTCCGCCTCCTCCACGTTCGCGTTCGGCCGTTCGGCCGAGGTCCGCGACGAGGGGACCGGCGAGGTTCACACCTGGACCATCGTCGGCGCCACCGAAGCTGACCGCGCCGCCGGCAAACTCTCGGCCGAGTCACCCGTCGCCCGCGCGCTGATGGACAAAACCGCCGGCCAAATCGTCGAAGTGTCAACTCCGAAGGGCACCCGCAAGCTCAAGATCGAGCGGGTTCTGTAGGCGGTTCGCTGTTTGGCGGCTGGGGTCCCTGGGGCGCGGCGGTGGACGCAGCCGCTTGCCGTGCGTGCTGGGGTTGCTGGGCGACGTGACGTGCGCCAGGGTTCACGCGAGCACGGCAATCGCCCGCGCCACCACCCCGCCTCACCTGACACCACGGCCTCACGCGCGCCGCTCCAGCGCCGCTGGTTTGGCTGGCCGCGCGCCCTAACTCCGTATCCGCGCGGGAGACAGCGCCGTTGCTGCCATTCGGCGCGGGTCGAGCGTTGGGCGTCGGAGGTACCGCCGACGCCGTGCTCGCGCGGCTTGCGCTGACGCCTCACACCCCCGCAGACCTAGCA
>JBAWFG010000033.1:0-9284 GCA_049591655.1 Solirubrobacteraceae bacterium | reverse complement strand
AGGCCCTTTCCGTAAGTCGTGGAACCCACTGCTGTCAGTCCTCCAGGAGGAAGTCGAACACTGCGTAGGCGAGCAGTGCGAACACCACATCATAAAGCGCCAGGATGAGCAGCCACCGGCCTGGGGGCGCCCCGGCCGGGTGCGTGACGGCCAGCAGCGGCCCCGCGGCGCGGGCGGTGGCGATCAGCGCCGGCACGAGCAGGGGCAGGCCGAGGATCGGGCCGATCAGGTCCCGGGCGCGCGTGTTGACCGCGATCGCCGACACGAGCGTGCCGATCACCGCCAGCCCGAGGTCCGCGAGGACCAATACGAGGATCAGCCCGGGCAGCGCAGGGCCGAGCGACGGCTTGAGCAGCAACAGCGCGAAGGCGGGAACGGCGACGACCTCCAGCGCGGCGAGGAACAGGAACAGCGCCGCCGCCTTGGCCAGGAGCATCGCGCTGCGGTCCACGGGAGCGAGCAGGAAGGCGTCAAAGCCACCCTGCTCACGCTCGGCCACGAACAGCCGGTTGATCCCCAGCAGCGCCGCGAACAGCAGCGTCACGATCAGCACCCCCGCCGCGAGCTGACCGGCGATCGCATCCTGGTTGAGGCCGAAGTGGAAGATCACGAACGTCACCAGCGAGAACAGCACCATCGCCGGCAGCGTCTCCAGCGTGCGCAGTTCGAGGCGCAGGTCCTTGCGCAGGACGATCAGCGCGGTCCTCATGCGTACAGCTCCGTGACCGCGGCGGCGGCGAAGCCGCCGGGCTCCCCCAGGTACGCCACCCGGCCGTCGCGCAGCGCCAGCACGAGATCGGCCTCGGCCAGCGCGGCTGCCGGGTCGTGGCTGATGAGCACCCGGGTGGTACCGCTCGGACGGCCGATGAGCGGTTCGATCAGCGCACTGGCCGCCGGGTCCAGGTTGGCGCGCGGCTCGTCGAGCAGCAACAGCGCGGGGCGGTGCAGCACCGCCCGGGCGACGGCCAGCCGCTGGACCATCCCGCGGGACAGCAGCCGCACCGGATCATCGGCCCGCCCCTCCATCTGCACCGCCCGCAGCACCTCATCGACGCGCTGAAGCTCGACCCGGTGCAGGCGGGCGTGGTAGGTCAGGTTCTCACGGCCGCTCAGCTCCCGGTAGAGCAGCGGATCGTGGCCGAGCAAGCCGAGCCGGGCCCGGACCGCGAACCCCCGGCGCGGCAGCGGCTCGCCGAACACCAGCACCTCGCCGGCGTGGGGCCGCAGCAGCGAGGCGAGGATCCGCAGCAGCGTCGACTTGCCCGCGCCGTTGCGGCCGAGCACGGCGAGCGTCGCGCCCGCCGGCACCCGGACCGACACGTCGCGCAGGGCGGTCCGCTCGCCGAAGTAGCGGGCGAGCCCGCGCAGCTCAATGGCCGGGGGTGCGGGTTCCACGCTCGCGCTGCAGCGTGGCGACGACGTGCTCGAGCGTTGGCGCCACCACCCCGAACAGCTCCGCGATGGCCCGGGGGTTACCGGGGAAGTTGACGATCAGCGAGCGCCCCGCGATGCCCGACACACCTCGCGTGAGGATCCCCATCGGGGTGTGCCTGACCGCCTCGGCGCGCATCGCCTCGGCAAAGCCGGGCGCCGGGCGGTCGATCACCGCCTCGGTGGCCTCGGGCGTGAGGTCGTCATCGGTGAGCCCGGTGCCGCCGGTGGTGAAGATGAGCGGCACCCCGGCCGCCACCTGACGGCGCAGCCACTGCTCGATCCCGGCCTGGTCATCGGCCACGACGTCCCGCGCGACGACCTGGGCCCCGGCCGCCTCGGCATGCTCAGCGAGCGCGATGCCGGAACGATCCTCGGTCTCCCCGGCGGCGACGGACGTCGAAACGGTGAGGATTGCGGTCTTCATCTGCAGACGGGGAGGATAAGTGGGCGCTGCTGCCGCGCGCGGGCAGCGGCGCTCAGGCGCCGTCGCGACGCCATTCGCCGGAGCGCCCGCCGGACTTCGCATCAAGCGCCACCGAGGCGATCTCGGCACCGCGCTCGATCCCCTTGACCATGTCGTAGACGGTCAGCGCGGCCACCGACGCGGCGGTCAGCGCCTCCATCTCCACACCGGTGGGGCCGGTCGTCCGTGCCTCGGCGATCAGGGTGATCTCGCCGGCAGCGGCGTCGATCTCCCCTTCGACGCCGACATAGGACAGCGCGAGGGGGTGACACAGCGGGATCAGCTCAGAGGTGCGCTTGGCCGCCTGGATGCCGGCGATCCGGGCCACGCCGATCACGTCCCCCTTCGGCGCATCCCCGGCCTTGACCCGCGCCGCGGTCTCGGGAGTGACCCGGACGAGAGCGCGAGCCACGGCGCGGCGCTCGGTGGCCGGCTTGTCGGAGACATCGACCATCCTGGCCCGGCCGGCTGCGTCGAGGTGGGTGAGCTCACTCACGGTCGCTATCGGGCGGCTGCGCCGGTTCGCCGTCAGGCCGGGGCGTGGGCGTGCTGGGCTGACTGGATCAGCTGGCGCACACGGTCGGCCTCACCGGCACGCAGCAGCTCGATCGGGTCCGGGTCGCCGTTGACGATCGACTCGAAGAATTCCTTGCGGTCCTGATAGGTCGGCAGCGTTCCCTTGGCCCACCCGCGCGCGTCGTTGAGCAGTACCGCAAGCGTGGCGTAGGGCTCCCCGAACAGCTCGGAGATCTCCCGCTTCATGCGCTTGGCGAGCGCCGGCGAGGCGCCCGCGGTCGAGATCGCCACGGCGAGCGGTCCCGTGCGAACGATCGCGGGGAGGATGAAGTTGCACAGCGGCGGTACGTCGACGACGTTGACGAGCATCGCCCGTCGCTCGGCGTCGTCGAACACGCGGATGTTGACCTCGCTGTTGTCCGTCGCCGCGATCGCTATCAGGCAGCCCTCCAGCGCGTCGGGCTCGTACTCACGACGCTCCCAGCGGATCGAACCCTCGGCGGCGAGCTCCTGGAGCACCGGATGCGCCTCGGGCGCCATCAGCGTTACATCGGCGTCGCACGCGAGCAGCCCCTCCACCTTCTCCAGGCCGACATCACCGCCGCCGACGACGAGGCAGCGACGGCCCGTGAGCCGCAGGCAGGCGATGTAGAACGGGGTCTCCAACATGCCGCGCACGCAGGCCTGATCGCAGATCCCCTTGCGGAGCTGGCAGACGCATTCCTTACCGGCGTAGGCCTGAGCGGGCATCGGTTAAGCCTAGTCGGTCGACTCCCGCGCCCCGGCCACCGTTCAGGACGCGGTCGTCACCGAGTCACACCGCGCGGGCGACCCCGACCGCTCGCCGAGCTCCATCGCCCGCACCGCTCGCAGGTGGCGGGCCAGCGCATCGGCGGGCACCGGCCCGGCGGGCAGCTCGACGACGAACGACGTCGTCCCCGGGAAGGTGTGATTTGACCAGCGGGTCTCCTCGCCGGGCAGAAATGTCAGGCAGGTGGGGCGCAGGCCCGCGACCTGTGCGTAGCGCCGAGCCACCCCGCGGTCGGCGCCGACGAGGTCGACGAGGTCCATGTGCTGGTGATAGGTGATCGTCACCGCCGGGCGGATGCGCCGCACGAACGCCATCATCGCGCGGGTCTCAGGCTCGGACTCCGGGCGCGGACCGGAGTAGTAGACGGGCACGCTCGTGTACTGCCACAGGTACGGGAAGTTGCGATTGAGGTCCACGCCGTCGGCGTTCTGGCGGGTGTCGGCGGCGGCCCCGTCGGGGTTGAGCTCCGGCACGATCCACAGCGCCACTCCGGACGGGACGGGCTGGCGGCGCAGCGCCGAGGCGATTGCCAGCCCCGCGCACTCGTTGCCGTGGATGCAGCCGACGATCAGGATCCGCCGCCGGGCAGCGGCGGGCCCGAAGCGCCACGCGACGATCGGCCGGCCGCGGACCGAATGGCCGATCACGAACCGCGCCGGGCCGGGGGTGGCGGCCGTGTGAGCGAGCGGGGATGCCGATGCGGGGGCGGCCGCTGCCAGCACGCCGATCACCACGGATCTCCGCCACCAGCTCACCCTCCCGAGGGTAAAGGCTGCCGGGCAGTCGTGGTGCTGCAAACGTCAACCCTCCTCGAAGCGCGGCGCGTCGTTGGACGTCGACGGCCTGGGGGGCGGCAGGGGGGACGCGGGCGGTCAGGCCGCCCGGGAGCGGCGCAGCCCGCCCGCGTGACCCACCAGCGCGTCGTGCAGCAGCGGCGCCAGCCCGTCGGCGAACTGCTCGTCGACGACCACCGTCGTCGGGGCGATCGCGCCCACGTCGGAGAGGTCGATCACGCCGAAGCCGACGACCTGCTCGCTCGCACCGATCAGCGCCGTCGCGCACAGCACGCGTCGCCGACCGATGTCGCAGTTGACGAGCCGGGCGGCCTCAAGCTCGTCGTGGGGGCCACCCTGAGCGCGCAGGAGGGCATCGATGCCCGTCACGTCACGCGCCCGCGCGAGGCGCAGGGTCACACGCGGACCGCCGGGAAGGGCGTAGGTGCGGGCCAGCAGGGCGCCGGGATCAAGGCCGTCGATCATTTCCTACAGGTTAGTAGCTTCGGCGGCACGCAACAGACCTTGCACCCGCCGCCGGCGCCCCGCGGGCCGCCGCCGACGCACGCCGATCGTGATCCCGGTACGCGGGTACCGTTGTGGCCGTGGATGAGCAGATGACCCTCGGCGGCTCGATCCCCAATCGCAACCGGCCCCTGGCTGAGCGAATGCGGCCGCGCACCCTCGACGAGGTCGTCGGGCAGCCCCAGTTGACCGCCCCCGGCTCCCCGCTCCGGGTGGCCCTGGAGTCCGGAGCCCCGCATTCGATGGTCCTGTGGGGGCCGCCGGGGACCGGCAAGACGACGATCGCGCTGTGCGTCGCCGCCGTCGTCGACGCCGAGGTCGAGCAGCTCAATGCCGTCACCGACGGGATCAAGGAGCTGCGCGCGGTGATCGCCCGCGCCGAGCAGCGCCGCGCCACCGGCGGCCGGACGCTGCTGTTCATCGACGAGATCGCCCGCTGGAACAAGGCCCAGCAGGACGCGTTGCTGCCCTACGTCGAAAACGGGACGGTGGTGCTCGTCGGCTCAACGACCGAGAATCCCGGGTTCGAGCTCAACCGGGCCCTCGTCTCCCGCCTCCAGCTCCACGTCGTCCTGCCCCTCGGCGACCCCGAGCTGACCGAATTGGCCAACCGGGCGCTGGGCGACTCCGACCGCGGCGTGGGCATTGCGGATGGCGACGACCGCCCCCAGTATGAGCTTCAGCCCTCGGCACTGGAGCACCTGCTGCTGACCTCCGGCGGCGACGCGCGGCGGTTGCTGGGAACGATCGAGCGAGCCGCGCAGCTGACCCCCGGCGGGGGCACGATCGCGCTGGCGACGATCGAGAAGGCGGCCGGCCAGCGTGCCGTCGCCTACGACAAGGGCGCCGACGAGCACTACGCGGTCATCTCGGCGTTCATCAAGTCGATCCGCGGGTCTGACCCCGATGCGGCGCTGTACTGGCTGGCGCGCATGGAGGCCGGCGGTGAGGCGCCGGAGTTCGTCGCCCGCCGGCTGGTCATCTCGGCCTCGGAGGAGGTCGGGGTGGCCGCCTCCGGAGCACTCACCGTCGCCGTCTCCGGCATGCAGGCGGTCAAGATGATCGGGCCCCCGGAATGCTGGCTGCACCTGGCGCACGTCACCGCCTATCTCGCCCGCGCCCCGAAGAGCTGGGCCGCCTACAAGGGGCTCGGCGAGGCCCGGCGGCTCGTGTCCGAGCGGCCGCATTACCCCGTCCCCGCGCACCTGCGCAACGCCGCCACCGCGATCGACCGGCGGATGGGCATCGGCGATGGGTACATCCACGCCTCCCAGCCGGGGGGCGAGGCGATCGAGTTCCTGCCCGAGGAGCTGCGGGGGACGGTCATCTACACGCCGTCGGGCAACGGGCAGGACCGCTGAGACAGTGCGGGATCGGGTTGGAGTGCCGGTGGCGGCGCTGGCCGTCGGAGCAGCGGTGCTGGTCGCTGTCCATCTGCTGCTGCTGCACACCTACTGGGACTACAGCGAGGGCGTCTATGCGCTGACCGCGCACGAACTGCTGCACGGCGCCGACCTCTACGGCCAGATGGTCGGTGCCCAGCCGCCCGGCGTGTTCCTCGCCGGAGCAGCGATCGAGGCGATCCACTCCGGCGTCGAGTGGCTGCGGCTCGGCGTCGGCTGCCTGCAGCTCGTCGCGGGCCTGTTCGCGGCCCGGATCGTCTTCCGCCTCACCGGCAGCGCGATCGCCACGGTCCTCACCCCGGCGGCCATGCTGCTGACGCCGTGGGCGGTGCACGAGCACGGGGCCCTGACCCCAGAGCTGGTTGCGCTGCCGGTCATGCTCGGCGCGGCGCTGAGCGCCGCCGAACCCCGCCGCGCGTTGCTGACCGGGGTCCTGTGCGGGCTGCTGGTGCTCGTCAAGTTCCCGCTGGCGATCCCCGCGGTGGTGCTGGTGGCGATGAGCGGCCGGGTGCGCCTGGCGGCGCCGGCCGCCGTGATCACGCTCGCCGCCGGACTCGGCGCGGCCTGGTTGGCGGGCGGGTCGGGGTTCTGGCGCGACACCCTGATCGCGCAGTTGCACAGCGGGTCCCGGCCGCTGACGGCGATCGTGGGATACTGGGCGCAGTCGGGCTGGAACGTGCTCGGGCTGCTGTTCTGCACCGGGGTCGCGCTGGCGCTGCGACGCCGGGTCGCCGACCGTCGGCTGCTGTGGATTGCGATCGGGCTCGCAGTGGCCAACCTGGTGACCTTCCTGAGCAACTTCAAGCAGGGCACCGGACTCAACATCACCGTCCCGGTGGAGGCATCGCTGGTGGCGCCGGCCGTCTGCGGAGCGGTTCTGGCCCTGCGCGCGGCTCGGGCGTCGGCGCCGCGCCCCCGCCGCTGGATGGCGGCCGGATGCATCGTCGCGCTCGCGTTCACGCTCGCTCAGAGCGTCTCGCTGATCACCGCCCCGTCCAACGCCATCCCGTTCCTGCGCGCGTTCTCCGCGCCGGCGTGGGGCATCACGCTGACCGGCACTCAGTTCGAGACGGCCGTCGCCGGTGCGCGGAGCTGCCCCCCGGGCCAGCCGTACAACGGCCCACCCCTGGTCGCGCTCGCCGCCGGCCGTTCATTGCCGGCCGGACAGCCCGATCAGTTCCTCCCCAGTCACTCCTCGACGTTGGCCGCCGTCAACGCCGAGATTCTCGCTGCGCGACCGGTGTGCCTGGGGTAGCTGCTGGACCTCAGCGGCCCGTGAGCAGCGCTCGGGCCTGCTCATGCAGTCGGCCGTTGCTGGCAACCGCGCTCCCCCCGGCCGCCGTCACCTGACCGTCGAGGTCGGTGAACGTCCCGCCCGCCTCCTGCACCACGACCATCGGCGCGGCGAGATCCCACAGCGAGACCGAGGGGTCGGTGCCGATCTCCACCGCCCCCTCGGCGACGAGCATGTAGCTCCAGAAGTCGCCGTAGCCGCGCGTGCGCCAGCATCGCTCGCCCAGGGCCAGCAGCCCGTCGAGCCGCCCGGCCTCCCGCCATTCCTCCATGCCGCCGAAGCACAGCTGGGCGTCGGCGAGGTCCTGGATGCCCGACACCCGTAGGCGACGCGGCTCGCCCCCGGAGCCATCGGTCCCGAATGCCCCCTGGCCGCGGGCGGCCCACCAGCGCCGGCCCAGCGCCGGCGCGGAGACGACCCCGACGGTCACCACGCCGTTCTCCTCAAGCGCCAGCAGCGTCGCCCACGCCGGGACTCCGCGGACGTAGCTCTTGGTGCCGTCGATCGGGTCCACGATCCAGCGCCGGCCCCCGGTTTCGCCGTCGGCGCCGTACTCCTCGCCGAGCACCGCATCGCCGGGGGCCGCGGTCGCCAGCCGCTCGCGCAGCGCCTGCTCGACCGCGGTGTCGGCCTCCGAGACCGGGGTCAGGTCCGGCTTGGTATCCACCACCAGGTCCGCGGATCCGAACCGCGCCAGCGTGATGGCGTCGGCGACGTCGGCCAGCTCCAGGGCGAGTGACAGGTCAGAGGCGGCGGGCACCGCGCCATCGTACGCCGATAGGCTTGCTGGCCGTGGCCGCCGTCGACCTGCAATCGGAGACGATCGAGCTCCTCCAGGAGCTGATCCGGTTCGACACGGTCAACCCTCCCGGCCGCGAGCGCGCCGCCATCGAGTATCTGGAGCGCTACCTGTCGGCAGCGGGCTTTGACACCGAGGTGCTCGGCGCCGACCCTGAGCGGCCCAACCTCGTGGCGACGCTCGACGGTCCCGGAGACGGCCCGGTGCTGTGCCTGCTCGGCCACGTCGACACGGTGCTCGCCGACCCGGCGGAGTGGCGCCACGACCCGTGGTCAGGCGACGTTGCCGACGGGTACCTGTGGGGCCGCGGGGCGCTGGACATGAAGAACCAGGTCGCCTGTGAGGCGGTGGCCGCCGCCGATCTGGCGCGGCGCGGGTGGCGCCCGGCCGCGGGCGCGCTGAAGCTCGTGTTCGTCGCCGACGAGGAGACCGGCGGCGATCTCGGCGCTCACTGGCTGTGTGACAACCACCCGGACAAGGTCCGCTGCGACATGCTCCTCAACGAGGGTGCCGGCGAGTCGTTCACCTACGCCGGCCGGCGCCATTACGGCGTGTGCTGCGCCGAGAAGGGGATCTTCCGCTTCAACGTCACCGCGCACGGGACGGCGGGGCACGCCTCGCTGCCGCGCACCGGGGACAACGCGCTGCTCAAGCTCGCTCCCGTGCTCGCCGCGCTCAGCGACCCACCGGACGCCTTCGAGATGACCGAGGCGCCGGCGGCGTTCCTGCGGGGGATCGGTGAGGATCCCGACGACCCGGCGGGAGCGCTTGACCGGATCACCGCCGAGGACCCGCGGCTGCGGGTGCTGGTCGAGCCGATGTTCTCGGTGACGCTCACCCCGACGATGACCAGCGCGTCGACGAAGATCAACGTGATCCCGTCCCGGGCGCAGGTGCGCGTCGACTGCCGGGTCCCGCCCGGCCTCGGCGAGGCGGCGACCCAGCGCCGGATCCGCCAGGTGCTCGGCGAGGAGTCCGACCAGCTGCAGATCGAGTTCACCGAGCAGGTGGTCGGCAACGCCTCGAGCGTCGAGTCAGAGCTGATGGGAGCGATCGAGCGCTGGGTGGGCGAACACGACCCGGGCGCGAGCGCGATCCCGGTCATCCTCCCCGGATTCTCGGACTCCCGCTGGTTCCGGGACGCGTTCCCCGAGTGCGTCGCCTACGGCTTCTTCCCCCAGCGCCACCAGTCACTGCTCGAGGCCGCCCCGCTCGTGCACAACGCGGACGAGCGGATCGACGTACGCGACCTCGGGTTCGCCACCG
>JBAWFG010000032.1:0-3545 GCA_049591655.1 Solirubrobacteraceae bacterium | reverse complement strand
GAGGGCGCCCGACATGTGCTGGCGCCCCACGGCGGCGTCATCGTCCACGACAGCGGGGTGGTCGAGACGGTCGGCCGGATCGACGTCCACGGCCCGGCGGGCGCCGCGAGTGCCGGGGTTGCCGCGTGAGCCGGAATCCGACCCATGTCATCTGGTGGCTGGTGAGCCAGGCGTCGGGCATCGTCGCGCTGGGCCTGGTGTCGATCTCGGTCATGCTCGGCTTGGCGATGGCCTGCCGGCTCGTTCCCGGTCGCCGCAAGCGGGCTGCCGTGCGCCTGCACGAATACCTGGCCGTCGGGGCCCTGGTGGCGATCGGAGCCCACGGAGCGGCGCTGCTGGGCGACGCCTGGCTCAAGCCGGGGCTGGCCGGCATCACGGTTCCCTTCGCGCTGGGCTACCGCCCGGCGTTCACGTCGGCCGGGATCGTGGCCGGCTATCTGGCGCTGGCCCTGGGGCCGAGCTTCTACCTGCGCAAACGGATCGGCGCCCGGACCTGGCGACGGATGCATCGAGCCACGGCGCTGGTGTGGATGCTCGGCGTCGTGCACACCCTCGGGGCGGGATCGAACGCGTCGAGCCCCTGGCTGCAGGCACTCGTGCTCGCCCCCGGCGCGCTCATCCTGTACCTGTTGCTCCTGCGCGTGCTGGGCAGCCAGCGCCGGGAGAAGCCCACCCCCGTGCCCGCCAGACGAGCACCCCACGGCTCCGGTCCACCCCAACCGCTGCCGGGTACCCTCGCCGGGAGGTGACCTCCACCGCGCCGCTCATCGACGCCCTCTCGCCGCCCCGGCTCGGGGTGCTCGCCTTCGGCGACTCCATCACCAACGGCGGCGGCGAGCTGCAGTGGGGTGTGGCGCTGCAGTCCTGGGCGCTGTGGACAGCGCGAGCGCTCGGGCTCCCCTACACCGGCTACGCGGTCGACGGCGCGCTGGTGAGCGACGTCGTGCGCGAGCAGATCCCCGCGTTTACGGCCCGCAGCGCCCACCCCGACGCCCGCTATGAACTCGGGTGCCTCTACATCGGGGTCAACGATGTCCGGGCGCTGGACTGGGACGCCCGCAGATTCACGTCCGAGCACGCCACGGCGCTCGCATTTCTCACCGAGCGCTGTGACCGGGTGCTGTGCGTGACCGCTCCGCGCGACCTCGGCGTGCCCCCGGCCGGCGCCAAGGTGGCGCAGCTCAACAGCATCGTCGCCGCAGCGGCACGGGAGACCGGGGCGCTGGTGCTCGACCTCGGCGGTTTCGGTGGCCGCGAGCACGTGATGGCCGACCGGGTGCATCCCACCGCGCTCGGGCAGATCGCGATCGCGCAGCGCGCCCTGGCCGTGCTCGCGGCCGACGGTCTGGCGCCGCGCAGCGACCCGGCGTCGATGGTCACCTACCGGACGACGCTGCGAGGCCGGCTACGGGGCCGGGCCACCTACGCCTAT
This sequence comes from Solirubrobacteraceae bacterium, assembly GCA_049591655.1. Taxonomy (GTDB): domain Bacteria; phylum Actinomycetota; class Thermoleophilia; order Solirubrobacterales; family Solirubrobacteraceae; genus Palsa-465. The sequence goes on along the minus strand of JBAWFG010000032.1, from coordinate 2,113 downwards.
CGGGGGGCGAAGCTGCGAGGTCGGGCGGGGGTGCTCACCGCCGCCTGGAATGTCCGGACGCGGCTGCAGAGGGCAGCCGCGCGGACTCCTCGGTGACCTCGCGCAGCCGGCGCGCCAGGCTCGGAGTCAGCGCTCCGCGCTTCATCTCCCAGCGCCAGCTGCCCCCGGCGCTGCCCGGTGCGTTCATCCGCGCCTCGCTTCCGAGCCCCAGCACGTCCTGAGCCTGGGTCATGGCGACGTGCGCCGGTGAGGCGAACGCCAGCCGGATGATCCCCCACCACGGCCGCCGGGCCTCCCGGAACCCATGCCGTGCGACCTCGGAGTCGACGAACTCCCGGCGGCGCGCGTCCAGTGAGCCGAGCCAGCCGGCCACCGTGTCCTGATCATGGGTGCTGGTGTAGACGATCCGATCCGCGGCGTGGTTCTCGAACCGGTGCGGACTGCCCGGCTCGTCGGGATCCATGCCGAACTGGAGCACCAGCATCCCCGGCAGGCCCAGCTCGTCGCGCAACCGCTCGACGGCGGGGGTGATCACACCGAGATCCTCGGCGACGAGCGGGAGCGTCTGGCCCGCCGGGGCGAGCTCGCGCTCCAGCGCCCGGAACAGAGCCCGCCCGGGTCCGCGGCGCCACTCGCCGCCGATCGCGGTGCGGGCGCCGCTGGGGACCGCCCAGTAGGCCACGAAACCCCGAAAGTGGTCGATCCGCGCCAGGTCGAACAGGTCAAGCGTACGGCGCACCCGCTCCACCCACCAGCGGTAGCCGGTGCGCTGCAGCGCCGGCCAGTCATACAGCGGGTTGCCCCACAGCTGCCCGGTGCGCGCGTAGGCGTCGGGCGGAGCACCGGCCACCCGGCCCTCCTGAAACAGTCTCGGATGAAAACGGTGATCGCAACTGCCCGGCGAGACGTAGACGGCGACATCGCCGAGGATGCGCACGCCCCGCTGTAGTCCGTAGGCGCGCAATGCGCCCCATTCCCGGTCAAAGCGCACCTGATCGGCGACCGCGCCACGCCCGGCGAATGCCTCCCAATCAGCGATCCAGAATCGGTTGCGCTCCCGGAAGTCGGAGATCTCGCCGGCCGTCACCGCCGCTCGGCGGTCGGCGAGCAGCCCTGGCCACGCCGCGAACGCCGAACTTGACTTATACGGGGACCGGTAGCGGTCGGGCGGCCCGAGCGGCAGAACCTGCCACCAGGACTGGCCCGCGGCGGCGAGCCAGTCGACGAACCGGTAGGCCTCGGGGCCGAGCCGGCCCCCCGGAAGCGAGGTGATGTGGAGCTGAACCCCGCTCGATCTTGTCCATTCGTTCACACGCGGAGGTTTACCCCATGCACTCGTGCGGATACTTTGAGAGCCAGTGAGCCTTCGCGCCCCCAGGACGGAGTCGCGCCCCGTCGCGGCGTCCGCCACCGAATCAGCCCCGGTCGCCCCCGCGCGGATCGTGATCCAGTACCCGATGCCGTCGGTCGACGGTGGCCGCTACCCGGCCAAGCGCTGCGTCGGGGACCGGGTCGACGTCTCAGCCGACGTGTTCCGGGACGGTCATGAGCTGATCCGCGCCATCGTCCGCTACCGGGGGCCCGGCGACGAATCGTGGCAGGAGGTCGGGCTGCGCCGGATCGACGCGCACCTCGGCGGCGTGCGCTGGGCGGCGCAGTTCCCGGTCGACCGTCCTGGGCACTGGGAGTACACGATCGAGGCCTGGACCGATGGATTCGGCACCTGGCGCGACGAGCTCGCCCGCAAGGTCCACGCCCACCAGTCTGATCTCGGGGGTGAGCTGTCGGAGGGCCTGCTGCTGCTGCGCGCTGCCGGCAAGCGCTGCACGGACCCGGGGGGACGCCGGCTGATCGAGCACGCGTGCGAGCAGTTGGCCGACGCCGCCGTGCCCGAGAGCGCCAAGCACGACGTCGCGCTCGGGGACGAGCTTGCCGCCGCCGTCGAGCGGGCACAGGAGCGTCACGGCCGAGTGTGTCTCGATCAGCCGCTGAGCATCGTGGTCGACCGGCTGCGGGCCCGCTTCGGCGCCTGGTATGAGATGTTTCCCCGTTCCTGGGGCGGCCTGCGCGGGGTCGAGGCTCAGCTACCTCGCCTCGCCGAGCTCGGCTTCGA
>JBAWFG010000031.1:0-1554 GCA_049591655.1 Solirubrobacteraceae bacterium | reverse complement strand
GGTCGGGCGGGGGCCGCTCCGGCGCGCGGGGGCCGCTCAGATCAGGGCGGCCAGTTCCCGGCCGGCCGCCTCGATCTCGGCCTCGGTGGAGGCGACCAGCACACGGTCGAGGTCGAGCACCCTGGCGCCCATGCAGTCAAGCTCCCGGCTGCCGACGACGGCGTGACAGGGCACCCCGGACTGCCGCGCGCGGGTGGCGACCTCTGAGACGACCTTGCCGACGAGGCTCTGCTCGTCGAGCTTGCCCTCGCCGGTGATCACCGCCCGGGCGGCGCGCATCCGGGCGTCGAAGCCGACGGCGTCAAGGACGAACGCCGCCCCGGGGCGCAACTCGGCCCCGAACGCCGCCCAGAGGCCGCCGGACAGGCCTCCGGCGGCACCGGTCATCGGCTGGCCGCGGGGATCCCGGGGCAGCCGCCGGGCCAGCGCGCCGAGGCGAGCGCTCAAGCGGCGGACCTGCTCGGGGTCGGCGCCCTTCTGGGGCGCGAACACCCGGGCGGCGTCCTCAAACGAAGTCCGCACGTCACAGAGCACGACCAGGCGCGCCCCGTCAAGCCCCCCGGCGCGCTCAATCGCTCGGATGGCCCCCGCACCCCCGTCGGTGGTGGCGCTGCCCCCGACGCCGAGATACACCGTCCGAGCGCCCGCGTCCAGCGCCGCGAGAATCAGCTCCCCGGTCCCGGCGGTGCTCGCCGCCCACGCATCACGGTCATCCGGCGCCACCAGGCCCAGCCCGCTCGCGGCGGCGGTGTCGACGACGCCGAGATCGCCGCTGATCGCGAACTCGGCGTTGACCGGGCGCCCGAGCGGGTCGGTGACCTGCGCCCGCCGGCGCTCGGCGTCAAGCCCGCGCGTGAGCGCGTCAAGCGTCCCCTCTCCCCCGTCGGCCACCGGGCACAGGTCGACCGGACGGCCACCGGCGACCAGACCACGGCCGATCGCCTGCGCCACCTCGACGGCGGCGAACGTTCCCTTGAACGAATCCGGCGCCACGAGGATCGTCTCCGGTACGCCGGTGATCGGGCTCACGAACGCAAGTATCCGTCATCCTGTGGGCGGGTGGCCGAGTACGAACTCATCGACGCGCACGGGCGCGAGGTCCGGATCTCAAGTCCGGGCAAGGTGATCTTCCCTGACATCGGGGTGACCAAGCGTGACCTCGTCGACTATTACGTTCACCTCGCCGGTCCGGTCATCAACCAACTGCGCGACCGGCCCACGGTGCTCAAGCGCTTCCCCAACGGCGCCGCCGCCGAGCCGTTCTTCCAAAAGCGGATCCCCGACACCGCGCCCAACTGGCTGACCACGACGACCGTCACGTTCCCCAGCGGCCGCACCGCCCGGGAGCTGTTGCCCAACGACGCCGCAACGCTCGTCTGGGGGGTCAACCTTGGGGTCATCGACTGGAATCCGTGGCAGGCCCGGGCCGCCGACCTCGAGCATCCCGACGAGCTGCGCGTCGACCTCGACCCTACGCCGGAGGCGAGTTGGGACGATGTGCGCCAGGTCGCGCTGGTCGCCGGCGAGGTCCTCTCTGACCACGGGCTCACCGGG
>JBAWFG010000030.1:0-16885 GCA_049591655.1 Solirubrobacteraceae bacterium | reverse complement strand
GCCGTGCCGAGCGCTGAAGCGGACCAGACGCCGGCGTAGGCGACTGCGCGTCGTGTCCAGCGCCACCGGCCCCAGGGTGTGTGCGGTGATCCGGCCGGTCGCTGTTGCGCACCGGCCGGCCCGTGGGGGCCCCGATCCGGTCGGCTGTCCCGGGGTGGGCGCTGCCGGGGTGCCGGTGACGCCATGGGCGCTCAGCCAGTTGACGACGTGATCGACCCAGACCGGCAGTGACCGGTGGACCTGGAACAGATGGGCGGTGTCGGGCAGCAGCAGTTGGGACACGTTGCAGCCGCAGTGCGCCTGGTAGTAGGCATAGTCGGCCTGCGCGCTGGCAGGCGGATCGGTCGTGTCCTGCACGCCGGATGTGAGCAGCACCGGGATCGACGGTCCGATCATGGCGATCTCAGCGTCGTTCTGGGCGTATTTGGCGCCGAGGTCAGCGATCTCACCGTATGGGGAGTCGAGGTAGGGCGGGGTGCAGGCGATCTGCGCCGCGTAGGCGACCTCGCCGGGCGCGTAGGTGTTGAAGTCGTAACAGTTCTGCGCCGTCTGGAAGAACTGGAAGTAGTCGGGATGCGCCGGGTCCGGAGTGAACGCGCCGCCCGAGGAGTTGCCCCCCAGCGGGCTGGCGCCGCCGCCACCGGCCGAGCCCGAGATGTCGGCCTGCACCATGGCCGCAACGTCGTGGTACTGGCCCGGGTATCCGGATACGACCCACCCGCCGGCGCTGTGGCCGATCACGACCACCTTCACGCTGTGATCGCCGCCGGCGCGCGTCACGCCTGAGCAGTCTGAGCCGGTGGTGGTCGAGTATGCCCCGCTCTTCACGTCGGAGACGACGTCGTGCAGCATCGCCCGGTGCGCCGCCGTCGTCAGCGAGTAGCCGCCGCCCGTCTGGGCGAAGTAGTTGCTGGCCGCGTAGCCGAGCCGGTCATAGGAGTAGACGACGAAGCCGGCGCTGGCCAGCGCCCGCGCCACCGACCAGGTCGGTGAGAAGTCCCAGTCCTCGGTGGAGGACGCGATTCCGTGGACGAGCACGATCGCCGGTGCCGAGCCGGAGATCGGGCCGTCGGTGAAGCGCTGGCCGTAGAGCAGGCTGCGTCCACCGGCCGGGTTGGTCACCGGCAGGCACACCGACGTGACGTTCATCCGCCCGTCAAAGACCATTCGAGGGGCGTCGGCAGGCCCGGTTACCGGGAGCGTGAACGCGCGGGCGCCGGCGGCGAACAGCGACAGTGCACTCAGGGCGATCAGCGTCGCGGCGGTGAGGGCGAGGACTCCACTGCGGAGTGGGGACAGGGGGCGGTTCATATCGGTGGCACGCGGGAGATGCCCGATCGGGGCCGCGCGGAAACGCCGACCGGGCCTCGCCGCCGCGGCGCAACCGTAGAGATCGGCCGTGGAATGGACTAATGTCCGATCTCGGGCAGCACCGGACGGAACCGGTCGCCGGATGCACGGATGGCGAGACTGGAGGTCTCTGAATCATGAGTCTGGAACTGTTGGGGGCCGAAGAGACCGCAAACGGGATGTCGGTCACGTTTGCCACCGAGAGCGGCCTCGAGATGCTGGAGGGCACCTGTGACGAGTTCGCCCGGCTGGCGACCGTCATGCAGCAGGTCGGAGCTTTGGCCGCGCTCAATGAGAATGAGCGTGTGTGGCTGGAGGATGTCTGCGTGGGCGGCGCGATCGTCAAGCTCGGACTCAACCCGGGTCGCCAGGCCCGGGTACGGATCATCCGCGACTGAGCGTTCCTGCATGCAGCCTTCCGGACTGCGGGAGGCATAACCTGCCCATCTGGTTGGGCAAAGCTGATCTTTCGGGAGTTCAGCGGCGGTTGGTAATTCGGGATGGTGTGCGGGCATGGCAACCTCCCCAGGCCTCGGACATCCCGACGTTCGCTTTGAGGTGCTGCCGTTCGGCTCCGCCGAGCAGCAGGCGGCCGAGCTGCCGGCGCATGTCCGGCTGACGGTCACCTGCTCGCCCAAGCACGGGCCGGACCACTCCGTCGAGGCCGGCGCCCGACTGCGGACGCTCGGCCACGCCGTGACCGTCCACATCGCCGCGCGGATGGTCCGTGACCGCGCCCATCTCGATGAGCTCCTGTCGGCGATGGCCCAGGCGGGGATCGACGACATGTTCCTCATCGGCGGCGACGCCGAGACGGCCACCGGGGATTACGCGTCGGCATCCGAGTTGCTTGCGCACGTCGTGGGCCATCCCCACCGCCCGGCTCAGATTGGGATCGCGGCATATCCGGAGGGGCACCCCGCGATCTCCGACACTGCGCTCACCCGGTCACTGGCCCACAAGAGCGCGATGGCCGACTACGTAACCACCCAGATGTGCTTTGACCCCAAGACGCTGCTGCGATGGGTCGCGCTGCAGCGCAACCAGGGGCTCGCGCTTCCCGTGCTGATCGGAATGCCGGGCAGGGTCGGGGCGGCCCGGCTGCTCGAGATGTCGGCGCGAATCGGCGTCGGCACCTCGGTGTCGTTCGTGCGCAAGCAACGTGGGCTGCGCAGCCTGCTCGGACTGGTCCGGCGCTCGCCGGCCGATCGCCTGCACGCGGCGCTGGCGCCGCACATCGGCGACTCGCAGCTCGGGATCGCCGGCTTTCACTACTTCACGTTCAACCAGCTGAGCGCCACCGATGCGTGGCATCGGCGTCTGTATCCACCCAGCGCCTCCGCGCACCCCGCAACCAGCGCGGTGCCCGGCCGAGGCATCGTCTCACCCGAGGAGAGCACCACATGAGCCACCGCAGCCTGGAGGACCGGATCACCGAGGCCGGAGGGGCCATCCCGCTGGCGCGCAACTCCCAGATCGGGCCCTACGTGTATCCGGCCGTCGCCGCCGAGTTCTCCAACTGGCGCGACGAGCAGGTTGCCTGGGCGCGGACCTGCGCCCTGTTCGATCAGTCTCACCACATGACCGACCTGACGATCAGCGGGCCGGATGTGATCCGCCTGCTGTCCGATGTCGGCGTCAACTCGATGGCCAACTTTGCCGTCAACAAGGCCAAGCAGTTCGTCGCCACCAACTACGACGGCCAGGTGATCGGGGACGCGATCCTGTTCTACCTGGCCGAGAACACGGTGCGGCTCGTGGGGCGGCCCTCGGCTCACAACTGGGTGCAGTTCCACGGTGAGACCGGCGGCTACGACGTCTCGTTTGATCGCGACGAGCGCACGGCGGTCAACCCCAACGGCCGCCGGCAGCTCTACCGCTACCAGGTTCAGGGCCCCACGGCGATGCAAGTCCTGGAGAAGGCCGCGGGAGGCGCGCTGCCGGAGATCAAGTTCTTCAACATGGGGGAGATCACGATCGCCGGCCACCGGGTCCGGGCGTTGCACCATGGGATGTCGGGTGCTCCGGGTCTGGAGCTGTTCGGACCCTGGGAGGAGGGCCCCGAGGTCAAGGCGGCGCTGGTGGCGGCCGGCGAGGAGTTCGGTCTCGCCCAGGTCGGCGCGCGGGTGTACGCCACCAACACGCTGGAGTCCGGCTGGATCCCCTGTCCGCTGCCGGCCGTGTTCACCGGCGAGCGCATGAAGGCCTACCGCGAGTGGCTCCCCGCCGATGGCTATGAGGCGACCGGCTCGCTCGGCGGCAGCTACTACGCGCAGGACATGAGCGACTACTACCGCACGCCCCACGACCTCGGCTACGGCGGATTCGTCAAGTTCGACCACGACTTCATCGGGCGCCAGGCACTGCAGGAGATCGTCGAGAATCCCCGCCGCCGCAAGGTGACACTGGCCTGGAACGGCGACGACGTGGCCCACGCGATGGGCACCATGTTCGAGCGTCAGGACCCCGTCAAGTACATCGATCTGCCGCTGTCGAACTACTCGACGTGGCCCAACGACATCGTCCGCGATGGCGATCGCATGGTTGGCGTCTCGACGTTCTCCGGCTACAGCTACAACGAACGCTCGATGCTCTCGCTCGCCGTCGTGGATGTCGACGTCGAGATCGGCAGCGAGGTCGTGCTCGTCTGGGGTGAGCGTGACGGTGGATCGGCCAAGCCGGTCGTCGAGCGCCACATCCAGACCGAGATCCGAGCCGTGGTCAGTCCGTGTCCGTACAGCGAGGTGGCCCGCACGTCCTATGCGGAGGGGTGGCGGACGAGGGCTGCGGTGGCCTGACGCACGCCGGGCGCCAGTGCGACGGGATCGGAGGGTGTCGCCCTAGACTCGATTGCATGCCCTCCCCCTTTGTGCTCAGAACGCTTGCCGGCGCCAGCCAGCGCATTCCCGGCGTCCGCCGCATCCCCGTCGTCAGGTTGCTGGCGGCATCTGAGGTGGCGCTGCTCGCCCGTGACCACCTGCGTCGGCTGACGCCCGAGGAGCGCCGCCGGCTGGCCACACTCGTCCGCGTCGGACGCGGCCGGCGCAGCCGGCTCACCGAGGACGAACGCCAGGAGATGCAGCAGCTGCTTGTCAAGCTCGAGGCGCGCAGGCTCACCGGCGAGGCGTTCCATCGCCTGTCGCCGGTGCCGCTGCCGCGGCGCCTGCTCTTTGGGCCCTCCTCCGGCCGGCGCTGACCCCAGAAAGTTCCACCACCTCGGGTCGGTTTCGACGCCGGCGGAAAAAGCTCGGCCAGAGGCTTGGAATTCTCCGGCGCCGCGGTCCGGGTGCCGGCCGCTTGGAAGAAATCGCGGACTCCCGACCACCCATGCCGTGCCCCGAGCCCGATCCAGATGGGGTTGTGTGCAACGTATAAGTTCTGAGGGCCTGCGCCGGTTCATAACGCAAAGAAATGCGCGTCCCGGCATGAGACGCTGTCCGGATGACACGGCTCGAGCGCACTGCAAATCTCATCGGCGTGGTGGTTCCGTTCGTCGGAACCCTGATCGCGATTGTCATGTTGTGGAACCGGGCGGTCGACGTCACCGACCTGGTGATCCTCGTCGTCATGTATCTGTTGACGGCGATCGGCATCACGGTCGGCTTTCACCGCCTGCTCACCCATCGGGCGTTCGCCACCCACCGGTGGCTGGAGCGCGTGTTCGCGGTGCTCGGATCGCTGTCGGTGCAGGGCTCGGTCATGGACTGGGTCGCCGACCACCGCAAGCACCACGCGCACACCGACCAGGAGGGCGATCCCCACAGTCCTCACGTCGGGCATGGCAGCGGCCTGTCAGGGCTCTGGCACGCCCACGTCGGATGGCTCCTGGAGACCCAGGGCCAGGCCGATTGGAAGCGCTATGCGGCTGACCTCTATGACGATCCCGGCATGCGGTTCATCGGCCGCCGGTTCCCGCAACTGGCGCTCATCTCGCTGCTCGTGCCGACGATCGCCGGCTGGGCGCTCCACGACTTCACTCCGGCCGGCGCGCTGCGCGGGCTGATCTGGGGCGGCTTGGTGCGGATCTTCTTCGTGCACCACGTGACCTGGTCGGTCAACTCCGTCTGTCACTTCTTTGGCTCTCGACGGTTCGACCTCGAGGATCGCTCCACCAACGTCGGCTGGCTGTCGGTCCTATCGCTGGGGGAGTCCTGGCATCACAACCACCACGCATTCCCGCGCTCTGCCTTTCACGGGTTGCGGTGGTGGGAGGTCGACCCCTCGGGCCTGATCATTCTCGGCATGCAGCGTCTCGGTCTCGCCTGGAACGTCGTGCGGATCACGCCGGAGCGCCAGCGCGCTCGCGTGCTCGCCGACGTCTCATCCTAGGCCGCGCCCTCGCCGGCGCAGCGGGCGCAGAGGCCGGAGACGACGATCTCCACGTCGCTCGGGCTGAAGCCCGCATCGGCGCTCGCCCGGTGCAGCGGCGAGACGTCGAGCGCAGCATCGAGATCGTCCACTCGGCCGCAACTGCTGCACACGGTGTGGTGGTGGGGCTCGGTGCGCGCGTCGTAGAGCGTGGCTCCGGCTCCGGCGTGCAGCCGGCGGGCCAGTCCGAGGTCGACGAGCAGCTCGAGCGCCGCGTAGACGGTCGGCGTCGACGTGCCCGGCAGCTCGTCACGGATCGCGCTGCGGATCTCGTCGGCGGTGGCATGGCGGCCGCGGCGGCGCAGCTCACGCAGGATGACCAGCCGCTGGGGAGTCACGCGCTGCCCACGGGCGTGGAGGATCTCCACGAGATCGCGGGCATCCGAGGCGGGGGTGGGGTTGGGGGACTCGGTCATGGCCTATAAGGTCGCCCTAATTCTAACACAGTTGTTATAGTGATAGCCATGGTTGAGGCAATTAGCAATCTGAGAAACATCGACGAGCGGACACTCGTGCTGCGCTATGTGCAGCCAGGGCTCGTGGGGCTGATCGACGGAACGCTGTCGACGCTCGCCCCGATCTTCGCGGCGGCACTGCTGTCGGGATCCCATGCGGCCCTGTTCGTTGGGCTCGCCACCGCCGTGGGCGCCGGCATCAGCATGGGCTTTTCCGAAGCCCTGTCAGATGACGGGACGGAGACCGGACGCGGATCGGCGATCGTGCGTGGCGTCGTCACCGGCGTCATGACGACGATCGGCGGCGTGTTCCACTCGCTGCCGTTCGTGATCTCCGACGTCAACACCGCGCTGGTCGTCGCAGGCGTCGTCGTCGCCATCGAGCTGATCACGATCTCCCTGATCCGCAAGCGGTTCCTGCAGGTGTCGCTGCGTGTCAGCCTGCTGCAGGTCGCGCTCGGCGGTGTGCTGATCGTCGCCGCCGGTGTGGCTCTGGGCAGCGCCTGACCGACCGCGCGGCTGGCGCGGCCTCCAATTCCATAGGCTGTCGCGCCATGGAGCTTGAGGGCAAGCACGTCGTCATCACCGGCGCCGGCAGCGGGATCGGCCGGGCCTGCGCAGTGCGCTTCGCCCGGGAGGGGGCCCGGGTCGTCGTCTCGGATCTCGACGCCGGTGGCGCCGAGGCGGTTGGCAAGCAGATCGGCGGCATCTCCATCGCCGCCGACGTGGGTGTCGAGGCGGAGATTGTCGCCCTGATCGCCTCCGCGCAGGAGCAGGGCGGCCCGATCGATCTGTTCTTCTCCAACGCCGGCATCCCCGGACCGGCCGGTGGGCCTGAGGCCCCGGACACCGAACTGGAGCTCACCTGGCAGGTCAACGTGATGGCCCACGTGTGGGCGGCACGGGCGCTCATCCCCGGCTGGGTGGAGCGCGGCGAGGGTTACCTGCTCAGCACGGCCTCGGCCGCAGGGCTGCTCACCCAGGTCTCGGCGCTCGGTTACTCGATCACCAAGCACGCCGCCGTCGCTCTCGCCGAATGGCTGGCGATCACCTATGGCGACGCCGGTATCCGGGTGTCGTGTCTGTGCCCGCAGGCGGTCCGCACGCCGATGCTCGACGTGGCGCTCGAGGACCCGGTCGGGGCAGCGCCGCTGCTCGCCGGCGGTCTGCTGGAGCCCGATGATGTCGCCGCTGTGGTCGTCGCGGGTATCCGCGACGAGCGCTTCCTGATCCTGCCCCACGAGGACGTCGCCAGGCACCTCGCGCTCAAGGGCGCTCAGCCCGAGCGCTGGCTCAACGGGATGCGGCGGCTCGTGCGCCAGGCGCAGGAGGGCGGCTCGCCGAGCTGACCCGGCGGCCCGCGGGCCAGGATCCGCGGTGGGGGAGCGTGGTCCGGGACGTGAACAGCTCGGGGGTGGGGAGCGTCGCGGGCGTGCTCGCCGGTGTCCACGGCAGCCACGCACGGAACGTGCTGCCAATGCCGGGACGGCTGTCGACGCCGACCTCTCCACCTTGGGCCGCGACGATCTGGCGGGTCACGGCAAGCCCGAGGCCGTTACCACGCGCCGCCGAGTCCCCGACCCGGACGAACTCGTCGAATATGTGTGCCTGGTCACGGGTGGAGATGCCGATTCCGGAGTCGGTGACCTCGACGAGCAGCCGCTCGCCATCGCGGGCCAGGCGGACGTTCACACTGCCGCCGGGTCCGGTGAACTTGATCGCGTTGGAGAGGTAGTTGAGGATCACCTGTCGCAGCCGGGCCGGGTCGAGTCGCAGCGGCTCCAGCTTGGTGAGCGTGAGCGTGACCCCGATCCCGTGCTCGGCAGCCAGGCGGCGGACCGAGGTGACGCATTCGGCGGCGATCGCGACGGCGTCGATCGTCTCGGGCGCCAGGCGAATGTGCCCGGCCTCGACCGCGGACAGGTCGAGGACCTCGTCGATGAGCGTGAGCAGATGGTCCGAGCTTGAACGGATGATCCCGAGGTATTCGTGCTGACGCTCGGACACCGGGCCGCCGTGACCCTCGTGCATGAGCTCGGCGAAGCCGATCACCGCGTTCAGCGGCGTACGCAGCTCGTGTGACATGTTGGCGACGAACCGGCTCTTGGCCTTGTGGGAGTCCTCGATGCGCCGGTTGCGGTCAGCCAGCTCGGCATTGGCAGCGGCGAGTCGGGCCGAGCCCGTGAGCAGGCGGATGACAAGCAGCAGACAGGTGATCGCTGCGGCCCCGAATGCCGCGAGCATGAGGAACTCCGCCGTCCGCGTGGAGTGGGTGGCGGCATGCGCATCAGGGCGCGCCAGCTCCACGGAGAGGCCGATCACGCCCCCGGCGATGACGGCTCCCAGCAGGGCGAGGAGGGCAACAGAGCTCCTGAAGCTGCGCATTGGGGCGCAATCTGAGCAGAACCTCACTCCACTTAACAGACAGCTGCAGTATTTGTGGAGACTCTGCAGCGCCTACCGATCGCCGCTGCATAGTTTCCGGCGGCCGGGAGCGGCTCAGGGTGCCGCGCCGCCGGCGTCCTGGAGGCTGCGACGCAGCGGCTCCCAGGCGCCGAGCATGTCCGCCTGAGCGGCGCGGGCCGCAGGCAGATCGTCGCGGCGGGCGCTGGTCTCCAGAACCGTGAGCCGCTCGAGCATCGGGCGGGCGTTGACCATCAGCGCGCTGTTGCGCGCCGAGTGGGCAGCGAACGCGACCGCTCCGAGGTCACCCTCGGCTACGCCGAACTCCACCGCGCGTAGTGCCGTGTCAAGCTCGGTCACGAGTGTCGCGACGATGTCGGGCAACTCGGCGCCGAGCAGGGCCTGCAGCTCGGTGAGACGGGTGAGGTCGAGCTCTGAGCTCACGCCGGGGCCGCCTGGCCCTGGGGGTCACGGAGCCCGATCGGTGCGCCGAGCATCGCATCTGGGATACCGAAGGCGTCGACCAGTTCCCCGGCGCACAGCCGCACCTCGTTGCAGAGCCGGTTGACCTCCCGGGTGATCGCTTTGGACCGGGGTCCCGACAGCCGCCCGTGCTCCATGAAGAACGCCCGGTCGGATTCCAGCTCAGACAGCGCGTAGAGGTCACAGAGCAGCTTCAGCGCCGAACGCAGCGACTCGTCCTCGCAGGTCTGCACCGCATCGTGGAAGGCACTCAGGGTCACGGTCGCCATGTGCGCCCGCGCGGCATTGACGGCGTGGTCCTGCACCGCACGGAAAACGTCGAAGGGCTCATGGCCGTCGTCGAGCCCGCGCTTGAACCGCTGCGCCGCCGCGGCCGTGATGTGACCCTCACGCCAGCGGAACAGCTCGAGCTGGTCCTCAGGGGCCAGCAGATCATCGTCGTCGCCGCGGGAGACGAAGTCGCCGATCACCTGGGCGATCTGGCGTGCAAACAGGCGCTCGATGACCGTCTCCACCGCCTGCCCGGCGACGAAGGTCACCGTCCCGACCGGGTTGAGCTCACCGAACTGCTCGGCATAGCCGGTGAGCAGGCTCTTGGCGAGCAACATCATCAGCACGGTGTTGTCGCCCTCGAAGGTGGTGAAGATGTCGGAGTCGGCCCGGAGGGCGGCGAAGCGGTTGACGCTCATGTAGCCGGCCCCTCCGCAGCACTCGCGGCACGTCTGGATCGTGTCGACCGCGTGCCAGCTCGCCGTCGCCTTCAGCCCGGCCGCGAGAGATTCCAGCTCCCGGCGGTCACGGTCGCCCGTCTCGGGGTCGCGCATGACCGCGTCGAAGCGGTCCAGCAGACGAGCCTGGGCGAAGTGCAGCGCGTAGGTCTTGGCCAGGCGCGGCATCAGCCGGCGCTGATGGGTGCGGTAGTCGAGGATCGGCACCTCATGGCCCGGTTCGGGACCGAACTGCCGCCGCTCCAGCCCGTAGCGGACCGCGATCGTCAGCGCGGTCTTGGCGGCGCTGACCGACGCGCCGGAGATGCATACGCGGCCCTGCACGAGCGTTCCGAGCATCGTGAAGAACCGCCGTCCCGGGTTGTCGATGGGGCTGGAGTACCGCCCATCGGCGCCGACGTCTCCGTAGCGGTTGAGCAGCGCCTCGCGCCCGACGCGCACGCCGTGAAACCAGATCCGCCCGTTATCGACTCCGTTGAGCCCCAGCTTCTCGCCGCAGTCCTCGATCCGGATGCCGGGCAGCACGGCGCCGTCGGCGTCACGTAGGTCGACGACGAGGGCGTGGACGCCATGGTTCTCGCCGTCGACGATCAGCTGCGCGAAGACGGCGGCGATCCGGCCGTGGCAGGCGGCGTTGCCGATGTACTCCTTGTGCGCTGCCTCGTCCTCGGTCTGAATGATGAATTCGTCGGTCTGCGCGTCGTAGGTCGCGGTGGTGCCGAGCTGCTGCACATCGGACCCGTGACCGGCCTCGGTCATGGCAAACGCGCCCGGAAGCTGTAGCGACGCCGTCGGGCGCAGATAGCGCTCGTGATGGCGCTCGGTGCCGAGCTGCTGGATGGCGCCGCCCCACAGGCCGAACTGGACCCCGAACTTGACGAGCAGCGACAGATCGCCGAAGGCGATCGTCTCAAACCCCGCGACGTTGGCGCCCGGGTCGCCGCGGCCGCCGTATCGCTCCGGGAACCCGGGTGCGGTGAGGCCCTCGTCGGCGAGCGATCGGGCCCACTGCATGACGCGCTCGCGGTACTCGGCGGTGGTCAGGCCCACGACCGGGGCGAACTCCGGGCGTGACATGACGGTGCGGATCCGCTCCCGGTCCTCGACGTAGCGCCCGTCGAGCAGCCGCTGCAGCGCGGCGGGCTCGAATGTGCGGTCCTCTGGGGCGACGGCGCTCATCGCAGGACATATGCCCGGACTGGCGCGGGTCGACACGCCGTCGCGCGGTACGTCGCGCGTCACGGGTGCAGGTGCAGGTAGTGGCGCAGGCGGCGGGAGAAGGTTCCGAAGTCGTTGTGGTGCGCGCTGGCCAGGCCGGTCACCCCGAGCAGCGTCACGATCAGGCCGGCGACGAGCGCCAGGATCGCCAGCACCGCCGGCCAGCGTGCCTCCAGCCACAGGCGGCCGCGGGTCAGCAGACGCTGGGCGTTGGGCCCGGCGAACGTGAGCGTGAGCAGGATTCCGAGCAGCGGGGCGATGAAGCAGAGGTTGAAGATGAGCAGCAGGAAGACGGTCCGCGTCACGTCGAGGTTGGCCCCGACGACGGCGGCGATCACCGCGAAGTACGGGAACGCGGTGGGCAGCTCGAGTGCGGTGATCGTGGCCCCGAGCCAGGCGCTGGAGCGGCTGGCGGGGCGAACGCCGGGGGTTTCCGCCTGGGCCAGACGTTTGCGGTAGCCCCACAGAAACGCCGCCGCGGTGAGCATCGCTGCGCCGGCGATCGTCTCCAGCACGTAGCTGAGGTGGCGCCCGGGACGGGGCACGAGGGAGAGCAGCAGCTGTCCGGGGCCGAGCGCCACCGCCAGCCCGCCGACCAGGTAGACGGTGAACACCCCGAGCGTGAACTCGGCGACCTGCCGTCGCGGATGGGGACCGCTGGCCAGGTAGAGGGCGGGGGCGATCGTCGTGGGGTTCAGTGAATCGGCGATGCCGATCGAGACGACCAGTCCGATCAGGCGGATCATGCGGCGGCCTGGATCGGTGGAGTCATGCGAGCATTGTTCCCTGCCGACCGCATTGAAGTTCGCTGGCGTGTCGCCCAGCGCAGTTGCTGCCATCCTCCCCGGCCCTGAGCCGGGCGCTACACTCGTCACGGCGCCGGGCGGCGTTTTTTATCGCGCCCGCGGCGGCTACCGATATACCAACCACTTCTTAAAGAGAAGCGCGAATGGCCCGTGGAGACGTCCGGATCGCTGCCACCCTCGCCTGCGAGGAATGCAAGCGCCGGAATTACCAGACGAATAAGAGTAAGCGGAATAACCCGGAGCGACTGCAGCTGCGTAAGTACTGCCGTTGGTGCCGGCGCCACACCGCGCATCGCGAAACGCGCTGAGCAAAAGGCGTCTTCGCCCGTGGCTCGCAACCGTAAACGCCGCAATGATCAGCGTCCGCGCCGGTCGTCCGACGCCCCGGCATCCCAGCCGGGCGTCGCCACTGCGCGTGGCGAACGCCGGGAGGAGACACCGGACCCGATCGAGCACGCGACCCCGGATGTGGAGCTCGCCGAGGCCCAGCTGGCGGTCGGCCGTCCCGATCAGCCCGACGGTGAGGCCGCGGCGGAGGAGGCGGAGGAGAGCACCGAGCTCGCGCCCAGCCGCAGTGCCGCTCCGGTGCACCGGGCCCGCGGTATCGCACGGCTCGTGCAGTTCCTCCAGGGAAGCTGGCGTGAGCTGCAACGGGTACAGTGGCCGGACCGCCGACAGGTGATGCAGGCCACGGGGGTCGTGATCGGCTTCGTCATCGTCGCCGGGTTGTTCCTCGGCGCTGCCGACTTTGTTGCCGGCAAGTTCGTCAACCTCATCCTCAAGTAAACGCTTTTTCAGTCTGAGAGAAACATGTTCCGCTGGTACGTCGTCAATACCTACTCTGGCCACGAAAACAAGGTCAAGCACAACCTGGAGCACCGGGTCGTCTCGCTCAACCAACAGCGGGCCGTGCGCCAGATCGTCGTCCCGACCGAGTCGGTTTCGGAGATGAAGGACAACCAGAAGGTGACCGTCGAGAAGCGGACGATGCCGGGCTACGTGCTCGTGCAGATGGATCTCAACGAGGATTCCTGGTCGCTGGTCAAGGGGACCCCGGGTGTGACCGGCTTCGTCGGCGCGTCCAACGAGCCGGTTCCGCTGACCCAGGCCGAGGTGGACCGGCTCCTGCACATGGAGCCCGCCGAGCGCCCGCGCAGCCGGGCCCAGTTCTCGATCGGCGAGTCGGTCAAGGTGGTCTCCGGGCCCCTGTCGGACTTCAGCGGCGAGATCTCAGAGGTCAACGAGGATGCCCAGCGACTCAAGGTCCTGGTGTCTATCTTCGGACGTGAGACCCCGGTCGAGGTCGGCTTCGACCAGGTCAAGAAGATCTAGGGGGCCGCTGACGCGGCCCTGTGATTTGCGTAACTAAGGTTCAAACGTATGGCGAAGAAGGTCCTCACTCAGATCAAGCTCCAGGCGGTTGGCGGACAGGCCAGTCCGGCGCCCCCCGTCGGCCCGGCACTCGGTCAGCACGGCGTCAACATCATGGAGTTCGTCAAGGCGTTCAATGCACAGACGCAGGGCGACGCCGGGACGGTGATTCCGGTCGTGATCACCGTGTACGAGGATCGCTCGTTCACGTTCGTGACCAAGAGCCCGCCCGCAGCGGTGCTGATCAAGCAGGCGCTCGGGATCGACAAGGGCTCGGCGGAGCCCCACCGCGACAAGGTGGCCCAGATCACCCAGGCCCAGCTGCAGGGGATCGCCGAGAAGAAGATGTCCGACCTCAACGCCAACGACATCGATGCCGCGAAGAAGATCATCGCCGGCACCGCCCGGTCGATGGGCGTGGATGTGGTCTGACGATGACCCGTTTCGCAGGAGGAATCCGCTGATGTCAAAGCACGGTAAGGCCTACACCGACGCCAAGCAGCGTTTTGACCGCTCCCGGGAGTACGCCCCGGCGGAGGCGATCGCGCTCGTCAAGCAGCTCGGCAGCGCCAAGTTCAAGGAGTCGGTGGAGGTTCACGTCCGCACCGGGCTCAACGTTCGCCATGCCGACGAGCAGCTGCGCGGCACGATCGCGCTGCCCAACGGCCTCGGCAAGGAGGTCAAGATCGCCGTCTTCGCCCAGGGCGACAAGGCGCGTGAGGCCGAGGAGGCCGGCGCTGACATCGTTGGCGGCGAGGATCTCGCCAAGCGCATCCAGGAGGGCTTCGACGACTTCGACGTCGCCATCGCGACGCCGGACATGATGCCCGTCGTCGGCCGGCTCGGCCGCATTCTCGGCCCCGCCGGCAAGATGCCCAACCCGAAGGTCGGCACGGTGACGATGGATGTCGCCAAGGCAGTCGCGGAGTCCAAGGCCGGCAAGGTCGAGTACCGCACCGACCGGACTGCGATCGTCCATCTCGTGATCGGCAAGACGGACTTCGACGAACGCCTCCTGCTGGAGAACTACGCCGCGGTCATCGACGAGCTGATCCGGGCCAAGCCCTCGGCGGCGAAGGGCCGCTACATCCGCTCGGTCACGTTCGCCAGCACGATGGGCCCCGGGGTCAAGGTCGACCCGTCACGGACGCGCGACATCGTCGAGGAGCCCGTCGCCGCGTAGACTCACATCCGCAACGACAAGAGTGCAGCCCAAGACGTCCGGTCGCCACGCGCGTAAATCCGGGCCAGGCGGACAGCTCGACGCAGGCCGGCCCAACCACGGCGCCGACCGCCCGACGCCCGCCGATCCGGTGGGCGTTTCGCATTCTTAGACGAAAGAGCGAATTGAAATGAACAGAGATCAGAAGGCAGCAGTCGTCGAGGAGATGGTCGGGCAGATCCAGGGTGCCGACGCGATCTTCGCCGTCGACTACCGCGGGATCACCGTCTCCCAGGTCGCCGAGCTGCGGACCAAGCTCAGCGACGCCGACGCCCGCCTTCGCGTGGTCAAGAACTCGCTGAGCGAGCGCGCCGCCGACCAGGCCGGCATGGAGTCGCTGAAGCCGATGCTCGTCGGTCCGACTGCGCTGGCGTTCGTCAATGGCGACGCGGCGATGGCGGCCAAGGCGCTCAACGACGCCGCCCGCCAGCTCAACCTGCTCGAGTTCAAGGGCGGCGTCCTCAATGGTGCGACGCTGTCGGCCGACGATGTGCGTTCGATCGCCCGCCTGCCCTCTCGTGAGGTGCTGTACGCGCAGCTCGTCGGCACCGTCGCCGCACCGCTGACCGGGCTGGCGCGGGGCCTGAACGCCCTGATCGCCGGGATCGCGATCCAGCTGCAGGCGATCGCCGACCAGGGCCTGATCGGCCAGGGCGCGGCACCCGCTGCGGCTGAGCCTGAGGCCCCGGCTGAGCCCGAGGCTGCGGCTGAGCCCGAGGCTGCGGCTGAGCCCGAGGCCGCCCCCCAAGACACCCAGACAACTGAAACGCAAGCCGCGTCGGACGCGGCATCGTCCGACGAATAAGGAGGAAGCATGCCCACCAGCACTGAAGAATGGATCGAGGAGCTCAAGACGATCTCCGTGCTCGAGCTCTCTGAGCGCATCAAGGCGCTCGAGGAGGCGTTCGGCGTCTCGGCGACCGCGGTCGCCGCAGCCGCCCCGGCCGGTGGCGGAGCCGCCGGTGACGGCGGCGGAGAGGCCGCCGAGGAGCAGTCGGCGTTCGACGTCATCCTGACCGCCGCCGGCGACAAGAAGATCCAGGTGATCAAGGTCGTCCGCGCCGCGACGGGTCTTGGCCTCAAGGAGGCAAAGGCGCTCGTCGACGAGGCCCCCAAGCCGGTCAAGGAGGGCATCGAGAAGGCCGAGGCCGAGAAGCTCAAGGCCGACCTGGAAGAGGCCGGCGGCTCCGTCGACCTCAAGTAGCACCGCTGTCTGCGTCCCGCCCCGCGGCGGGACCCGTCGGTCCAGCGCGCCTCGGTCCAAGCGGACCGGGGCGCGTTGTGTGTTTGTAAGGGCACTTCGGGACTTCTTCTGAAAGGCTGACGTTGGTGTTCGGGCCGGCTGGTGATCTGTGGCCATGACCATTCACGCTCAGCTCACCTCCCGGCCTCACACCCCGGACCTCCATCTCGACCATCCCACCCACAGGATGGCCGCCAACCATCCCTACGTGGTCGATGCCTATGACCTGCTCGAGCACCGCACCCGTGAGCGCACGCTCCCCGAGGCCGGCGCTCCGGCCGGCCGCTATCTGGCCGTCGAGTGCGCCGGTGAGACGCGCCTGCTGGCGCTCGAGCGGCCCATCACCCACATCGGCCGCGGACTGGTCGCCGACGTCCGCCTGTCAGACGCCCACGTCTCCCGCCGCCACGCCATCATCGCTCTCCGGGGCGACGCGGTCCGGGTCCTCGACGATCGCAGCTCCAACGGCACCTTCGTCAATGGCCGGCGGGTGACGAGCGCTGAGTTGGCCGACGGCGATGTGCTGCGGTTTGGGCGCGCCACGCTGCGCTACGTCGAGGTCGCCCGGCACCGACGCTCGGAGCCGCTGCGCCGGATCCCGCTCGCCCGCCGGGGTCGCTGTCGGAACCCGGAGGGCGCGGCGGCATGAGGCCCGGTGACGATCCGGCCACGCCGGGCACCGGCAGTTGGTCGCGGCCGGCCTGCCGACTGGCGTAGGGCGCCCCGGGACCCGGACCCGGACCTGCACCTGGTGACAAACCCGGCGCTCGCCGCCAGATATGTCGCAAGACGCGCACCCGGCCCCGCGTCCGCGACACGTCCCCCTGGCCGCCCGTGGATTTGTCACGTGCTGCGGGTCGCGGAGGCCACGCCGGACCGGCTGCCCCCAGCCGGATGGCCCCGCACCCGGAAAACTCGGGGTCGGCCCGGAGATCCTCCATGCGTTGGTCGCCCGGCGCCCGTTCTACGGAAAACCGGCCGCTGAAGGGTCCGATTTTCCACGTCCGGGGCGGACGGACCCGCCGGCTGCCGGCGCGGAGTGGGGATGCAGGGGCGGCAGGGGCGGCAGGGGCACGGTGGCGCGACCGGCACCCGCCGCCGGACGGGGCACGTGGCGCGAGTTGCCGGTCCGGCGATTACCCCCTACACTGCCCCGGGTCAGCCAATAGTCGTAGCCGCCCACACCATGCGGTGCCGCGCCACATACGCGGTCATCGGGGGCGGGGTCCGTGAGAGCT
>JBAWFG010000029.1:0-3262 GCA_049591655.1 Solirubrobacteraceae bacterium | reverse complement strand
AGCTGGCCCTGCGGCCACTATCCCGCCTGGACCCGAAGGCCACCGACGGCGCCCCGTGCGCCACGAGGCGTGAGGCGAGGGTTAGAGTTGTGACTGCGGGGCCGGTCGGACGCCCTGACGGCGTTCCGGGCACGTTCGGCTTCGGCCTAGCGCAGGCTCGTCTGGCGCGCGGGGCCACGGCGCCCGTCGGGGCCGACCGGCGTGAGGGTGATCCGGGCACGCACGTGCTTGCCCACGTTCGCCACCGACACTCGGTGCTGGGATGCTGACAGCGTTCGCTGCAGGCCACGGCCGTCGGAGAGCAGGATCTTCACGGTGTAGCTCTTGGCACCGGAGGCGCCGGTGAAGCTCACGCTGAGTGTGCCGCGGACACGCGCGGCGCGCAGATGTCCGATCGCGCCCGGCCGCGGGATCGCCGGGGCGGTGTAGCGGGCGACCGCGCTGCTCGTGAGCGGGGGGCCGCCGCGCGTCGCCTCGGCGTAGATCGTGCGCGGCCCGCCGGGCCCCTTGCCCGAGGCGAAGTGCAAAGTCCCGCTCGCTCCCCTGGCGGTGCCGATCGGGACATCGCCCGCCGGGCCCCGCTCGACGAACACGATCAAGGTCCCCGGCGCGTTGCCCCGCACCCGATAGCGCAGCGTCCGCGAGCGGCCGCGTCCGCCGAGCGTGGCGACGACCGTGGGAGTGTCGTAGCCCCGGGAGACCTGGAGCCCGGCGATGGCCGGTGAGCCGGCCGCGGGGACGAGCGTGTAGGTCCCAGCCGGCGGATGGTTGAGCCCGACGTAGGTCGTATTCGACTGCGAGGTTCCGGGGAGGCTGACGGCCGCCGTCGCCCTGTTTCTGGGATCGCCGAACGCGACCGGCTTGCCGGCGGGATCGAGCAGGCTCACCTGGGGCCGGCCACCGTTGCCGGTGATGGCCACCGAATAGGCGCTGGCCCCCGCCGGGACCGTGAACGTCTGTCCGCCGCCGATCACGTGGTGGACCGAGCTCGTGCCGGCGGGCGGGCCGTACCGGTTGGCGACGCACTTAAGGGGATGGAGCGTGATGTCGTAGACCGGGTCGGCCCAATCGTGGGAGATGCTCCCGGGCGCGCCGAGGCACACCGCGAGGCCGCGCTGGTTGGCTGCCACCCCCGCCTGTTCGCAGACGCTCAGAGCACACACGTGTGCGTCGATGCTGCCACCGAACGCCTTGCCGATGATCCCGAACTTCAGTGCCCCGGAGAGCCCCACGCTCGACGGGTCGCCGATCGTGACGTCACCGAGGATGCGCAGCGTGCCGTCGCTCGAATAGCGGAAGAACGCGTGGGCGATGTCAATGCCGAAGACCGATCCGGAGCCGGCGATCTGGACCGCGACCGGGGGGCCGCCCTCGATCTGGAAGTCGCCGCGTACGCCGATGGCGTACGTGTCAGGCGGGGCGATCGGCTGGAAGCCGAACGTCACCCCGCCGCTGAACACGACGGGATCAAGCTGGAAGCCGATGCGGATCTCGCCAAGCCAGACGTCGCTGAAGACGAGGACGCCCGGGAAATATCCGAGCACGAAGTTGCCCCCGTTGAACGCACCGTGGGCGAAGTGCAGTTCCGCTCCGACCTTGACCCCGGGTCCCGGCACGATCACCGTCGCACCGCCATCCCACTTCTCGCCCGTCGACGCGTACTTGAGATTGGCGTCCTTGATCTCCAGGGCGCCAATGTCGACGTCGGCGATGTTGAAGTTGAGCGAATCGAGATGCAGCCCGCTGCGGGCATCGACCAGGAGATCCGCATGGCCGGTGATGCCGCCGAAGTAGTCGGGCATCGACAGGTCCACAGGGATCTGCACGCCGTTCTTGGTGAGCACGACCTTGGCCTGCGCATTGATCCCGAAGCCCTCGACGTTCGCCGCGAACTCGTTCATCGGGAAGTCGAACAGGGTGGCTCCGACGTCGGCCCCGCCGGGCACCGTGACGTCCAGCGCCCCGTGCCACAGGGTCACCGGATTGGAGCCGGCGCCCTGCGCGATCACGCGGACGGCGCCCTCTGTGACGATCGTGTGGGCGTGGGGGTCGATGAAGATCCGCGCGCCGGCGTCGGGAACGATCTGCAGCCCGTTGAGGCTGATCGCGCTCTGGGCGACGCCGGCACCGCTCGACGGGTGCTTGGGGTCACGCAGGAAGCACCCGGCGGTGGCCTGGATGTCGACGGTCCCGAAGTGGATCTGTGAGCAGGCCACGAATCCCTTCTGGTCCCCGCTCGGCGGTCCGCTGCCACCACCCACGAGACCGAGGCCGGGATGGCCGGTCGCCGCGGTGGGTCCGAACTGCCCGGCGAGGATCCGCCCGTCGTAGGTGGTGGGAGCTCCCTTTGCATCCCGCAGCACGACAAAGCCGCCCCCGTCGGAGGTCGCCGCCACGTCGAGCTGACCGAGCTCCCCACCGGGGACCCGCATGACCACCTGGTCGGGGCCCCAGTTGCGACCGTCGGGCGAGGTGCGGACGTGGACCGATGCGTCGGACCCGTCGATCCACGCGGCGGCGAACGTCCCGCTCACCGGGTCGGCCGACAGCACCGGGGCATGGACCGGCCCGCGCGCGAGCAGGTGAGCGGGGCCGGCCGACAGGCCTCCGGGCGCGATCGAGCGCACCGACAGGGCGCCGTCGGAGATACTCGGCTCCGTGAGGAGGGCGATGCCCTTCGGGCCACCGGCGATGCTCGGGTGGTCGGCGCCGGTGATGTGCAGCGTCGTCCACTGGCCAGCGTCGTTGACACTGCCGTTGCCCGTCCACTCGCGGACGGTGATCGTGCCCGAGAAGTCCGAGAACGCCGCGATCGGGCGGCTGCCGTCGAGCCCCAGGCGCCCGTAAGTGGCGTCCTGCTTATCGGCGCGCAAGGACAGGTTCGCGGTGGCGGACGTGAAGCTCCCGGCCGGGACTCCCTGGAAGATCGTGCCACCCGTCTGCACCGAGGAGATGAGCCCGATCGATGGCACATCACCGCCGAAGACGATTGCGTCGCCCGAGGGGTCCTGAGTACCGATGACCCCGGCATACGGGTTGGCGTCGGTGGGCCCGGTGAACGTCGCCCCGGCGTCCTCGGAGGTGTAGAGGTAGACCGGGTTCCCGGTGAAGCTGCCGTCAGCCGTTGGCACGCGGTTACAGCAGCGCGAGTCGACGATCAGCAGCTCGTTGCCGACCGCCAGCGGGTAGGGGCCGTCGAAGTCCTGGTTGGTCTGGGGGTCGTTGCCGGCCGCGGGCTGGTTGGGGCTGAGCGCTGCACTGG
>JBAWFG010000028.1:0-5618 GCA_049591655.1 Solirubrobacteraceae bacterium | reverse complement strand
CCTCGGCGTGTCGGTCCTGTTCCTCGGCGCGGCCGCGCTCGCCTACGGCGTGGCCCCGCGGGCCGGAGTCACGTTCGCCTACGCGCTGCTGACGGTCATGTTCCTGTGGCAGCTGTTCGGTTCGCTTCTGGGAGCGCCCGGCTGGCTCGTCGGCCTCTCCCCCTTCGCCCATCTCGGCCTCACGCCGGCGCGGCCGTTCCGTCCCATCCCGGTGGCCGTGATGGCCGCCATCGGTCTCGGCCTGGCCGCCGCCGCCTTCCCCGCTTACGCCCGCCGCGATCTCGCCGACGGCGAATGACGCCGTCCGCCACCCATGCCAACACGTCCCCTCATGAGGAGTCGACAATGAACACTCCCGGATCATCGCCCACCGACCGCCTCCACGTCGTCATCGCTGGCGGCGGGGTCGCCGCCCTGGAGGCGGCCCTCGCCCTGCGCGATGTCGCGGGCAACCGCTGCTCGGTCACGCTGCTGGCCGATGCCACCGACTACGTCCACCGGCCGCTGTCGGTGGGCGAGCCGTTCAGCTCAAGCCACGCCGACCACCATCCGCTGGCGGCTCTCGCCACCCGGGCCGGCGCGCAGCTGCGCCACGGGCGACTGGAGCGCGTCGATCCGCAGCGGCGTGTGGTGCACGCCGCCGATGGGACGGCGATCGCCTACGACGCGCTGCTGGTGGCGGTCGGAGCCCATCCGCATCCGGTGTTCCCGTTGGCGACGACGATCGATGACGCCCGGATGGACGAGCTGCTGCACGGTCTCGTTCAGGACGTCGAGGGCGGTTACGTCCGCCGGCTGGCGGTCGTCGTGCCCGCGCCGATGCCCTGGCCGCTGCCCGCGTATGAGCTGGCGCTGATGGCCTCCGAGCGGGCCTGGGACATGCAGACCGACCTGGACATCACCCTGATGACACCCGAGCGACGGCCGCTGGAGGCCTTCGGCGGGACGGTGGGCGCGGCACTCGGGGCGCTGCTGTCCGAGCGCCGCATCGAGATCGTCACCTCCGCCTACTGCGAGGTGCCGGAGGCCGGCACGGTGACCATCCACCCGGGCGGCCGAACGGTCCATGCCGACCGCGTCGTGGCGCTCCCCCAGCTGCGCGGACCGGCCCTGACCGGCCTACCCCAGGACGGTGGCGGCTTCATCCCCGTCGACGACCTCTGCCGCGTCGACGGGGTCGATCGAGTGTGGGCAGCCGGCGATGCCGCCGACCTGCCGGTCAAGCTCGGCGGAGTCGCCGCCCAGATGGCCGAGACCGCGGCGCTGTCGATCGCCGCCCTGGCCGGGGCCGCAATGTCGCCGCCGCCGCTGCGCCCGGTGCTGGAGGGTGTCCTGATGACCGGCGGGACCGCGCGCCATCTGCGCTATCGCCCGGCTGGCGACGGCGTGGCGGAGGAGTCGGTGTTCGGCGAGCTCGCCGGGCGGATCCCGTCGGGCAAGGTCGCCGCTCCGCGGCTCGCTGCCGAGCTGAATCGGGCGGCGCAACCGGCGACGGCCTGACGGTCGACTCCATCTGACGACGTGGCGTGTCCCGGGAGAGGCTGCGGGCTCCCCCGGGACACCACGCGCGTGGCGTCGTTCAGGCCGGGACGAACGAGGGACCGGCGGCAGCGCCGCCTCCCGCTCGTGCCCGCGCCGACGCGCGTGCCGATCCGCGCACCACCAGCACCGGGCAGGCGCCGGACGCCAGCAGCTGGTGCGCGACACTGTCGGAGAGCCCGCCGGCGCGCGGCGCGCCCTCGCGGTGGCTGACGATCATCAGATCCGGCGTGATGTCGTGCGCCGTCCGCAGGAGGTGTGGCGCGGGCGAACCCGTGGCGCCGCGGATCACGTGCAGAGACGCGTTGAGTCCCTGACGGCGCATCGCCGTGGTCTGAGCCTTGAGTTTGTCGATGACGCGCTCGGTGGCCGCGCGCTCCTGCGCTGACTGTCCGGAGGATGCGACGTGCACGATCCGCAGAGCGCTCCGATAGCGCTCGCAGAGCTCGCGGACCGGGCTCAGCGCTTCGTCCGCGCGGCGGGAGCCGTCATTGGCCCACAGAATCGTGTCGAACATCGTCACCTCACCGGACAGGGCAGATGCTTTCCCGCGCAGCATGCCCGACCGCCGCTGTGCCGCAAAGCGGAGTGAGCCGCAGACTTCGATCCGTAGCCGCTACGTGGCCGCGCGAGGCGGCAGACGGCTACAACACCCAGCGGTGACCGAGATGCGAAGCGACCTGCGGTGTCACGATCGGATCCGGCGCGGCCGAGTCCGCCTCACCGCGCCCCTGCAGCGCCGCGACCGTCTCCACGACGCTCTCGCCGAGTGCCCGACCCGCATAGCCGCCCTCCAGAACCAACCCCAGCGGCGCGTCGCAGGCGCGGGCGAAGTCACGGACGTGGCAGGTCATCTGGCCAAAGGACTCGGCATCCAGCGTGCAGCCGCCGAGAGGGTCATCGGCATGGGCGTCAAAGCCGGCGGAGACGAGCACCAGCTGGGGCCGGTACTCCAGGCCGATCGGCACGACGATGTGCTCGAGCAGGGAGAGCCACACCTCCTCGCCTGACCAGCGGGGGACGGGCAGGTTGACCGTGTAGCCGTGTCCGTCCGCCGACCCGGCGTCGCTCAGCGCTCCGGTCCCGGGGAACAGGCCGGATTGGTGGATATCGACGACGAGCACGTCGGCGCGCCGACGGAAGATCTCCGCGGTGCCGTTGCCGTGATGCACATCCCAGTCGATGATCATCACCCGCTCGCAACCGAGCGTCCGAATCGCCGACTCGGCGGCGATCGCGATGTTGTTGAACAGGCAGAAGCCCATCGCACGGTTACGGTCGGCGTGATGACCGGCCGGGCGCACCGCGCAGAAGCCGGCCGGCGCCTCACCGCCGACGAGCGCGCGTACCATCGCGCACGCACCACCGGCGGCGTGCAACGCAGCCTCATAGGACGTCTCGCCGACGAACGTGTCGTCGTCGATCCGGCCGCCTCCCGCGGCGCACAGCTCCCGGATGAACGCGGCGTGCGCAGCGGAATGCACGAGCGTCAGGTCGGCCTCGCTGGCGGCAGGGGCGGTGAGACGCCGCAGTGGGTCCAGCCCGGCGGCGGCCACCGCGCTCCCGATCGCCACCAGGCGGGCCGGGTCGTCCGGGTGATCCGGTGACCAGGCCCGGGGATCATGGCGAAGGAACGCTGGATGGGTGATGTAGAGGACGTCCATGGCACGCCTGCGAGGGACCCGAACTCAACCGGATCATGCGGCGCGGACGCGTCAGCGATTGACGGCACGCGACCGCGGGGGATCTACGGATGCCCGCCGGGGACCAACGCGGTGTGATCACAGCATGACCGACCACGCCCCCGTTCCTGCCGTCACCGACCAGCCCCTCGGCGTCAAGAGGATCGCCGCCGGCATCTCGCTCGGACCCGAAGGGGATGACGCGGCGCGGCTGGCGTCGGCGCTCACCACCGCCACCAGCGGTGACCTCCTGCTCGTGGTGGTCGAGCCCGACCTCCCACTCGTAATCCCCGGCGCCGACTGGCGCAAGATGCGGCGGGAGACCGAGGCGCTGCTCTCCCGCACCAAGGCGTCGTTCGCCCCCGGCGCCCGGGTGGCGATCGACACCGATCTGTCGATCCCTCGCGGGCTGCGACGGCTCATGAGCTTCCAGCACCGTCAGCTGCTCGTCACCGGCTCCCGTCACAACGGGCCTGCCGGGGAGGTCTCGCTCGGGAACCACACCCGCCAGCTTCTGCACGACCTCCCCTGCGCCCTGGCGATCGCCGTCCGCGGCCTCAGCACCGAGCCGGACTTCCGCCTGACCACGATCGGCGTTGGCTATGACGGCGGTGAGGAGGCAACCGCCGCTCTTGGAACCGCGGCCGGGATCGCGGCCGGCGCGGGCGCGGAACTGATCGTGCGCGGCGTCATCGATGACCGTGTTCCCGCCTTCGGGTGGTCGCGGCTGTGGGGCGGCAGCCTGACCGAGTGCTGGGAGGAGGTCATGGAGGACGAGGTGCGATCGCTGCGCACCGAGATCGAACAGGCGACCGCCGGTCTGCCCGGCACGATCAGGTCCGAGGTCCGCCGTGGGCGGCCGAGCGAGGGGCTGATGGA
This sequence comes from Solirubrobacteraceae bacterium, assembly GCA_049591655.1. Lineage (GTDB taxonomy): Bacteria > Actinomycetota > Thermoleophilia > Solirubrobacterales > Solirubrobacteraceae > Palsa-465. The sequence goes on along the minus strand of JBAWFG010000028.1, from coordinate 1,518 downwards.
ACTCTCCGGAGCGGTCGATCTGCTTGTCATCGGCTCCCGCCGCTGGGGGCCCGTCGCCCGACTGATGCTCGGCGGCACCGGCGAGGCGCTCGCCCACGGCTCCCATGCCTCGCTGCTCGTCGTGCCCCGCCCGCCGGCGGACTGACGATCCCATGATGGGCACCGGCGCGTTCTCAGCGGTTATCGCCGGCGGCGGTGTTGCCGCACTGGAGGCAGCCGCGGCGCTCGGGGCGCAGCCCGGTGAGCGCCTGACGACCACCCTGATCGCTCCGGAGGCGGAGTTCGTCTACCGCCCCCTTGTACCCCAGCAGGCGCTCCAGGGGTCCGAGCCACCCCGGCTGCCGCTTGCTGACCTGGCGCACCGCGCCGGGGCGCACCTGATCCGCGACCGCGTCGGCTCGGTGGACCGCGGGCGGATGTGGGTCCAGACCCGATCCGGCGAGCGAGTGCGATTCGACGCGCTCATCCTGTGCCTCGGTGCCGTCGCCACGCCCTGTTTCCCGGACGCGATCACCATCGATGGCCGCGCCGCCGCCACGCTGGGCGAGGTGTTCGACGAGATCCGCAGCGGCGCGACCCGCAGCCTGGCGCTGCTCGTGCCGTTGCGCAGCGCGTGGCCGCTTCCGCTCTACGAGGTCGCCCTGATGAGCGCCGGGCTCGCCGCCGAACGTGGCCGGGACCTGGAGGTGGTGATCGCCACCGCCGAGCAACGGCCTCTGGAGATCTTCGGCGACGCCGCTGCGGTGGAGATGGGCGCCCTGCTGGCCGAACACGGCATCCGGGTCCTACCGGCTGCCCAGTGCGAGCAGGCGGAGCGTCACCGTGTGCTCGTCAATGGACGCGACGGCGTCACGGTGACGCTAACCCCCGACCGCGTTTTGGCGCTTCCCCAGCTGCTCGGGCCCCATCTCCGCGGAGTGCCGTGCTCTGAGAACGGCTTCATCCCGATCGACCGCTACTGCGCGGTGCGGGGAACCGAGCGGGTCTACGCTGCCGGCGACGCCACCGACTACCCGGTCAAGCACGGGGGGCTGGCCGCTCAACAGGCCGACGTCGCCGCGGCCACGGTCGCTGCGCTGGCCGGGGCACCGGTCGTCCCCCGGCCGTTTCGGCCCACGCTGGAGGGACTGCTGCTCACCGGCGGGCAGCCCCGTTATCTCACCGCGCGCCTGACCGGAGCCACTCCGTTCGGCTCTCGGATGAGGGCCGGCGGGAGCGCGGTGCCGGAGCCGAAGATCGTCGCGCCGCACCTGACCGAGCTCCTGCACCGGGCCGGAGGCTGACGGCGCAGCACACCCGCTCGGTCACCGAACCCCCGCCTTTGAGCGCGGGCTGATCGCCCGTTCACGCGGATCGCAGACTGCGCCGCTCTGGGCAAATCGCCGCAGCAGCGCCGAGATCCGGTCGGGGGCGGCGTCGGCGAGATCGACGGTGAGTTCAACCGTGCCGGCGTCCCGACGCACCGTATGAACCGTCCCGACATCGCGAAGCACGGCCATCACCGATGGGTTGGCCGCC
>JBAWFG010000027.1:0-2170 GCA_049591655.1 Solirubrobacteraceae bacterium | reverse complement strand
GGGCACGGGTACGGCGGGCACGGGTACGGCGGGCGTCGGACCGGCCGGGCGCGCAAGCCCGGCGGAGCTGATGACGCGCGGCCCCTCGAGGATGGCGTCCGCGAACCGGTCGGCGAGCGCGGCGATCGTGAACGACGGATTGGCGCCGACCGGTCCGGGCATCACCGAGCCGTCGGCGATGTGCAGCCCCGGCCAGTTGAACACGCGCCCGTGGTCGTCAACCACGCCCTCGTGGTCGGTGCTCCCCATCCGGCAGCCCCCGAGCGCGTGAACGGTGATGACGCGGTTGGCGTGCCAGATCGGGTTGTCAAGGAACGCGCCGCCGAGCGACTCGGCCATCTGGCGGCTCACCTGGCGCACCCGGTCGTAGTAGTCGGCCGAGGCGCCCCGTTTGGACCAGTCGACCGCCAGCAGGTCGTCGCGGAGCGACATCGTTCCGTCCGGGATGTCGCGCCCCATCCCGAGCAGCGGGAGCACTCCCGACGACAGGTCGCAGTCGCCGAGCAGCCCCGAGGCCAGGCCACCGATCTCGGTGTGCGGGCGCCCGCGCAGCCGCGACCAGGCGTCCCGCAGCGCCTCCGGGGCCTCATGGGCGAGCGCCTCGGGCTCCTGCATCGCCTCCAGCATCCAACTGGCGAACTGCGGGTAGCCGGCGTCCTCCAGGTAGAAGCCCCGGCCCTCACCCCCGTCGAGCGCGTCGGGAATCCGGATGGCGCTCGTGATCACCGGGCCGTTGCCGGGGTCGATGACCCGGGCGGCGTCGCCGTCGCGGCAGCGCAGGGCGAAGGTCAGCAGATCGCCGTTGCCGCTGAACCCCCGTCCGAGCGCATCCGACAGACCAGGCAGCGCCGATCGGTTGCGGAGCATCAACCACGTCGTGCCCAGCGTCCCGGCCGACAGCACGAGGTGCTCGCAGGTCAGGGTCACGGGCCGGGGATCGGTGGCGGACTCCGGATCGTGGACGATGTGATGCACCGCATAGCCGCCGCCGTCGCGCGGCTCAAACCCGGTCACCTCGCAACAGGTGCGAACGTCAGCGCCCGCGTGCCAGGCTGCGGTCACATACGTGTAGTCAAGGGTGTTCTTGGCGCCGTAGTTGCACCCGATGTCGCACTCACCGCACAGGCGGCACGTCTCCCGGGTGCGTCGGTGGATGTTGGGGGCCGGCTCGGCGATCGGCTCTCCCGGGATCGGGGGGCGTCCCTGGTTGGCGAACGTCACCGCCAGCGGGACCAGCGACCAGTCCTGGCCGGCCCGGCGCGCCGCGTCGCGGTAGGCGAGCACCTTCGGGGTCGTGCTGTAGGGCGGATCAGCAAGCGGGAACTCCTGCAGCCCGATCCGCGCGGCCACCCGGTCGTAGTGAGGGTCGAGATCGGCGCGGGTGACCGGCCAGTGCTCATACCCGCCACCGGTGCGGTCCTCCTGGACGAACCACCGCTCGTCCTTGCGCAGGAACACATTGGCGTAGATGAGCGAGCCACCGCCGAGACCGGATGCACACAGGGCATCGAGCCCGCTGAACGACCACAGGTCAAACATCCCGTACAGACGGTTGTCCGGGTCCCAGAAGTTGTGCTTGACGCCGAGCGGGCTGCGCGGGAATGACCCGGGCGGGTAGGCCCTGCCCCGTTCCAGTAAACACACGCGCCAGCCCGCCTCGGCGAGCCGCGCGGCCGTCACCGAGCCGCCGAATCCCGATCCGACGACGACAGCGTCGAAATGCTCAGGAGTCCCCGGTCCCGCGGAGCCCGCCCCCATGGGTTGATCGTCTCACCATCGGCACGGTGAATGGGTTTTTCTTGTCCGGGAGCTTTTCCCACGACCGTCAGCCCAGATGAGACACTCGGTCAACAGGGGCAGATTCGACGAGGGGTTCCGGGACCATGCCATTCACCGACTCACTCATCCCCGCGTCCACGGGGTCGAACATCGTCAGCCTGATCACCGGCCTCGCCTGGCCGGTGCTGATCGGCGTGATCGTCGCGGTCCTGCTGCCCACGATCCGGCAGGTCATCGCGTCCCGGGCGTTCACGATCAAGGCGGGCGGGATGGAGATCACGGTGCAGCAGGCATCCGACCAGCTCAGCGAGCGCCTCGACGACCTGCGTGACCACGTCCTCGGGCTCCCTGACGCGCCTGCGTCCGGCGCCGCGCCACCAGGCTCTGCGCC
>JBAWFG010000026.1:0-8884 GCA_049591655.1 Solirubrobacteraceae bacterium | reverse complement strand
CCGCCGGACACCGCGCCCTGGACGGCGCGCAGCGCGCGGGCCAACGCGGCCGCCCGGTCTCGCTCAGCTGGGTCGAGCAGGACGTTGCGGCTCGACAGCGCCAGGCCGTCGGGAGCCCGGACCGTCGGACAGACCGCGATCGTGACCGGAATGTCGAGATCACGCACCAGACGCCGGATCGCCGCGGCCTGCTGGGCGTCCTTCTGGCCGAAGAAGGCCACATCGGGGCCGACCATGTTGAGCAGCTTGGTGACCACCGTCGTCACGCCGTCGAAGTGGCCGCGGCCACGGTGAACGCCCTCCAGGCCGTCCGTGACACCCCGGACGGTAACCGACGTTGAGAAGCCTGGCGGGTACACCTCCGACGGCGCGGGAGCGAACAGGACATCGACCCCGGCCTCGGCGGCGAGCGCGACATCGCGACCCTCGTCACGGGGGTAGGCGTCGAGGTCCCCGGCGTCATTGAACTGGCGGGGATTGACGAACAGGGAGACGACGACGACGTCACATGCCGCGCGGGCCTCATGCATCAGCGACAGATGGCCCTCGTGGAAGGCGCCCATCGTCGGGACGAGTCCGATCGTCCTCCCGGCGCGTCGCGGCGGGGTCAACTCGGTACGGAGCTCGGCGACGGTGCGCAGCGTCTTCACGAGACCGGGTCTCCGGCCGGAACCGAAGCCGCCGAGGCGGCCAGTCGGCGGGTGGCGTCCACCAGAGCATCGAAGAGCGCCAGCGCCTCCGGCGAGCGCTCCTCCACGGCCGCCCGCTGGCGCGCCACCGTCGGCCCGTCGCCGCGTGCGACCGGGCCGGTCAGCGCCCGCTCGGCCCCGAGCCGGCCCCAGTTCTCGACGGTCGCACGGACGAGCGGCAGCAGATCTGCGCGCTCGATGCCCGCATCCGCGGCGACGCGCTCGGCGGCCCATTCGAGCGTGACCAGGAAGTTGGAGGCGATCGACGCCGCCGCGTGGTAGGCCGCCCGGTCGCCTTCAGCGATCTCAACCGCGCGCATGCCCAGCCGGTGGGCCAGTCCCCGGGCCAGCCCCAGGGAGGTGGGGGTGCTGCCGGCGACGGCGGCGGTCACGCCGGTCAATGCCGGCGCTGGATGGGGTGCGGAGGCGAAGGTCATGAGGGGATGCAGCGAGAACGCTTCCCGGGAACCGAGGGCGTCCAATCCCGTGGCGCCGGAGCAATGCCCGACAGGGACCCCGGCAGGGATGAGCGCGGCGGCAGCGGTGATCTCGGTATCGGGGACACAGAGCAGGACCGCGTCGACGCCGGAGGGCGCTGCTCCGCGGCCCAGCGGCCCGCTCACCGCGATCTCGGCCTGCCGCAGGCCTGCGGCGAGCGCGGTGCCGAGCCGGCCGCGGCCGACGATCGCCACCGTCGACAGATTGGGCGACGTGCGCGCAGGGAGAGGGGAAGGGGGCCGGTCCAGTTCCCGCATGAGATACCGGTCGGAGATGGTGTAAAGGCTGGCGTTGTGGGTCCGTCCCGTGTCGGTGACGGCCTGATCGGGAGGATACCCCGTCTGCGCAGCGCTCTAGCATGGCTGGCCGTGACAAGCGCCACAGAGCGCCGGGAGCGGCTCAAATCGGTGTACGAGCAGGCGAGCCAGTGCACCCGCTGTCCCCTGCACCAGACCCGTACGACTGTCGTGTTCGGTGCCGGAAACGCCGACGCCGACCTGATGTTCGTCGGCGAGGCGCCGGGCGCCAACGAGGACAAGCAGGGGCTGCCGTTCGTCGGTCAGGCCGGGAAGCTGCTGGAGAAGCTACTCGGCGAGATCGGGCTGCAGCGCAGCGAGGTGTTCATCTGCAACACCGTCAAGTGCCGACCGCCGAACAACCGTGACCCGCATCCCAATGAGATCGAGTCCTGTCACGAGTATCTGCGGGCTCAGGTCGAGCTGATCGAGCCCAAGGTCATCTGCACGCTGGGCAACTTCTCGACCAAGCTGCTGCGCGGCGACCCCACCGGAATCTCCCGCCTCCACGGCCAGACCGAGGTGCGGACGATCGGCGACCGGGCGATCCGGCTGTATCCGCTCTATCACCCCGCCGCGGCGCTCTACACCCCGTCGACGCTGGAGATCCTGCGCGCCGATTTCCACAAGATCCCGGATCTGCTGGCGATGGATGCGCCTGAGCAGCCCCGCCCGGCCGCGCCAGAGCAGGACGAGGATCCGGTTCCCGAGGCCGAGGCGGGTGGCGCCGCGCCCACCGAGAACGCGGCTCCCGAGTCCGCGGATCCGGAGGTCCCGGCCGAGAGCTCCCAGCTCGGCCTGTTCTAGATCACGCGGCTAGGAGACCGGCTCGGGGACCCGGGGGGGTTCCCGGCGCACCGTGTCCGCCGGGGGACCCGCGGGTGGCTGGGACCGGTCGGGTCGCAACGCGAACGCAAATGCCAGCCCGGCGCCAACCGCCTGGATGGCCAGCACAACCGCGGCAAACCCAGTCGGCTGACGCGACGCGTTGATGAGCAGAATCGGTTCGGCGATCGCAACGACGGCCAGCACGACGAGGAACCAGGTCCGGCGCAACGCCAGCAGGTACTGGATCGCCAGGTAGGTGCACGCGAGCACGGTGAATGCGAGGCCGAGCACGAACAGCGATCCCGAAGCGCCGGTCTTTGAGGCGCCGAACGCGAGCTGGATCAGCAGGTGCGACGCAAAGGCGAAGATGAGCAGCACCGGAATCGCACACACGGCGACGATGCCCAGCGCCCGCGCGAGGATCGCGCGCGGGTCCTCGCCGGCCGCCCGCTGGCGTGACACCTCGGGCACGAGATAGAACCCGGCGCCCATCGCCACCCAGATGAGGACCTTGGCGGCAACGGCGACCGCGCCGTAGGAGCTCGCCATGTGGGTGTCGAAGCGGTGCTTGGCGGCGATGATGTCGATGTTCTGGAGCACCGCGATGATGATCAGCCCGGCGATCGGCGCCCAGGCTCGCCTAACGTGCTGCCATAGGCTCACCTCGGGCCCCGGTGCCACAGCGACCGCCTCCAGCGGCTCGCTCGCCGTTGCACGGACATAGCGACGCAGCCGGGCACCGCAGTACAGGCCCATGACGATGAACGACAGCGGCGTGCCGAGGTAGGCCCCGGTGACGCCGAGCCCCGCGAGGGCGAGGATCGCGCCGAGGATCAGGCGGGCGCCCTGCTCGCCGATCAGGCTCAGGCCGACGCCCTTGTAATCGCCGACGCCCTGCAGCACGCCGCGCAGAACCGAGAGCTCCAGCCACAGTCCGGCGGCGGGTAGGCCGAGCGCCGCCGCCCACGGGTCGTGGGGGACGCCGACCGCCTGGGCGATCGGGTCACGGAACAGCACCGAGAGGATCGTGATCGCCAGCGTGAACAGCAGCAGCCCGCGCGTCCAGCGCCGGACGGTGGCCATGAGCGCAGCGCCGGTGCCGAGATGGCCGAGCACGCCCTCACGGGCGGTGGCGACCTGGAGTGCCTGCCCGATGACCGACAGGATGAGGAAGTAGCTGACCAGCGCGGCCAGCGAGCCATAGCCACCGCCCTGCTTGTCCTTGAGCAGGTGGGCGAACACGATCGTCGAGCCGAGCGCGATGATGTTGTTGGCGATCATCGCGGCGGCGAGGCCGACCGCCTTGGCCATCTCGGAATCGCGCAGCTCCGACAGGGAAGCGGGGATCTCGACGCGGTCCCCGGTCACGCGCTTGATGAGCAGCGCGAGGCGGCCCGGGGCCTCGGGGGAGGACGGTTCGGACATACGACCCCTGAAGGTAGCGAAAGCCCCCGTCGTTGTCGGTTCTACAGTTTCGCGTGTGCAGGGCCGGTTTCAGTCACATGACGCGGCCGAGACCGAGGCTCTCGGGCGGCGGCTCGCGGCCGAGCTCGGTCCGGGCGACGTCGTCCTGCTCGAAGGGGAGCTCGGCGCCGGCAAGACGACGTTCGTTCGTGGGGCCTGTCGCGCGCTCGGCGTGCAGGGGCCGGTGACCAGCCCGACGTTCACCATCGGGCAGCGCTACCCCGCCACCGACGGGCGGGTGGTGGCGCACGTGGACCTGTATCGCCTGGCTTCGCTCGCCGGTGAGGACCCCGACCTGCTCGCCGACTATGTAGGGCCCGAGACGATCGCGTTCGTGGAATGGCCCGGAGTGGGGGTGCAGGAGCTGACCGAGCTCGGTCATGTCGCCGCCCGCGTCCGGCTCGAGCACGCCGGCGGCGACCGGCGGTCGGTGTGGGTGCGGTGAGGATTCTCGGGCTCGACACGGCGACTCGCGCCACCGCGGTGGCGCTGCTTGACACCAGCTCCGGCGAGGTGGTGACGCGGCGTGACGATCCGCCCCCCGGGGCGCGCCCGCGCCACACGACGCGGCTGTTGGTGCTTGCGGTCGAGGCGCTGCAGGCGGCGGGATACGACTGGACCGAGGTCGATCGGATCGCCGTGGGCGTCGGGCCCGGCACGTTCACCGGCCTCCGGATCGGGGTCGCGACTGCCCAGGCGCTCGCGCGCGCCCGCGGGATCCCGCTCGTTGGGGTGAGCACGCTGCACTCGCTGGCCGCGGCGGCGGTGAGCGGTCCGGAGGACGGGGACGGTTTCACCGATGCGGTCGTTGGTGTCATCGACGCCCGGCGGGGCGAAGTGTTCGCCGCCGGCTGGACACGTGACAGCGCCGGGGTGGCGGGCTCTGAGCCGGTGCTGGCGCCGGCGCCGAGGTCGCCCGGCGGGCTCGCCGAGGAGCTCGCCGGGAGCGGCCGCAGATGGCTGGCGGTGGGGGATGGGGCGGTAGAATTCAGGCAGGCTCTCGAGCGCGCGGGGGCCTGGATCCCCGCGGAGGACTCCAATCGCAATCGGGTCGATGCCGCCGAGCACTGCCGACTGGCCGTCGCCGTGGCACCGGAGGCCGCCGAGGCGGTCCGCCCGTCGTACCTGCGTCTTCCCGACGCTGAGCTAACCCGCCGGGCGGCGCAGCGACAATGAGCTCTCAGACCCCCACGATCCGGTCCCTCGGCTACTCCGATCTCCCCCAGGTGATCGCCATCGAGCGCCGGGCGTTCACCGCGCCGTGGTCGCTGGCGATGTTCGTGCTGGAGATCTCCAAGCCCTCGAGCCTGTGTCTGGCCGCGGTTGACGAATCCGGAACGCTGCTCGGCTACCTGATCTGTGCCCGCTATGACACGGTCTGGCATCTCATGAACGTCGCCGTCGACCCCAGCCGCCGCCGGCTCGGGACCGGCCAAGCGCTGATCGCGCAGATGATCGAGCGGGCCGGCCCCGATCAGGAGTACACCCTGGAGGTCCGGACCTCCAACACCCCGGCGATCGCGCTCTACGAGCGGTTCGGGTTCCGATCGGCGGGAACCCGGCCCCGGTATTACCGCGACAACGGCGAGGACGCGGTGATCATGTGGCGCACGCTCCAGACGTCGTCGTGGTCGGAGGCCTCGTCGTGATCCTGGCGCTCGAGACCAGCTGTGATGACACCTGCGCGGCGGTGGTCACCGAGGCGGGCGAGATCCGCGCCAACGTCATCTCCTCCCAGGGCATTCATGACCGCTACGGCGGCGTGGTGCCGGAGATCGCCTCGCGCCAGCACCTGGAGCTCGTCGGCGCCGCGCTCGACGATGCGTTGCGCCAAGCCGGGGCGGAGCTCTCCGACGTCGACCTGATCGCGGTCACCCAGGGCCCGGGGCTCGTCGCCGCGCTGCTGGTGGGACTGGCCACGGCCAAGGCGATCGCGGCCTCCCGGGAGCTGCCGCTGGCCCCCGTCGACCATCTCCACGGTCACGTTGCCGCCGGCTTTTTGGAGCCGTCGTCGCTGGAGCCGCCGTTTCTCAGCCTGATCGCCAGCGGGGGGCACACGTTCCTGGCCCGGGTCTCTGATCGGGGCCCCGGATACGAAGTGCTGGGGCAGACCCTCGATGACGCCGCCGGGGAGGCGTTCGACAAGGGTGCGCGGATGCTCGGGCTCGGCTATCCGGGGGGCGCTGCGCTCGAGCGCCTGGCCCGGGACGGGGATCCGGAGGCATTCAGCTTCCCGACCGCCCGTCGGGTGGCAGGCCTCGACTTCTCCTTCGCCGGGCTCAAGACGGCGCTGCTGTACCGCATCCGGGACCTCGGCGAGCGCGACAGTGAACGGCTGGCAGCCGACCTGGCCGCGTCCTATCAGCGGGCGATCGTCGAGACGCTGGCGATCCGCGCCGAGCGTGGGTTGATGCAGACGGGCCTGGGCCGGCTGGCGATCGGGGGCGGAGTGGCCGCCAACGGTCCCCTGCGTGAGCGTCTCGGCGCTCTCGGCGTTGACCTTGCCGTCCCGCCACGGGCGCTGTGCACCGACAACGCGGCGATGATCGCCAGCGCAGCGCGCCACGTGCAGCCGCTGGCCTACCCCGACTACCTCGACCTCGATGTCTACGCCACCGGCGAGCGCGCCCCGGTCACGGCATGACCGACGTCGTCCTCTATGGCCGACCGGGGTGCTGTCTGTGCGACGAGGCACGCGAGGTGCTGCAGCGGGTCCGGTCAGAGCTCCCGTTCACGCTCGCCGAGCGTGACATCGAGGCCGACGAGGAGTTGCTGCGCGCCTACCTGGAGCGGATCCCGGTCGTGACGATCGACGGGGTGGAGGAGTTCGAGCTGTGGGTCGACGAGACGAGCCTCAGGCAGCGCCTCGCCGCGTGATGGGCCCCACGGGCAGGCACGCGCGACCGTCTAGAGTTCAGAGCGGATGAGCTACACAGTCGGCCGCGGTACCGAGCCGGCGGGACCGGGCCTCGACAAACCTGGTGAGAAGCTTTCACTGGGGGTTGCGGCTCGTCTGTCGCGGTACCTGCAGGTGCTCACACAAGCGCGAAAGATTGGCAAGGAGACGATCTCCTCTCAGGAGCTCGCCGACTACACGCACGTCAACTCGACGCAGATCCGGCGTGACCTCTCGGGCTTTGGCAAGTTCGGCAAGCGGGGGGTCGGCTACAACGTCGAGTCGCTGGTCAGTCAGATCCGCAAGATCCTGCGCACCGCCGGGCAGCACAACATCGCGCTGTTCGGCGCCGGGCACCTCGGCACCGCGATCGCCACCTCTGACATCTTCGCCGACCACGGTTTCCGCGTGGTGGCGATCTTCGACGTCGACCGTGACCGGGTCGGCACCCGGATCGGGTCGCTCCCCGTCCGCCACAACTCCGAGCTGCGGACCGTGGTGGAGGAGCAGGACATCGTCGTCGCCGTGCTCGCGGTGCCGTCCTCGGCGGCCCAGAGCATCGCCGACGAGCTCGTCGAGGCGGGGGTGAAGATCATCTTCAACTACTCAGAAGCCCTCGTTCAGGTCCCGCCGGAGGTGACGGTCCACACCTCCAGCCCAGCGGTCGATCTGCTCTACGCGCTGTACTTCTACCTCACCTAGCGCCCACCCCCCGTTACCGTTGGGCACCTGTGCATCTCGATCTCGACACTGCGCGCGCCGCCTTTGACGCCTCAACCGACTTCACCGTCGGGCTGGAGGAGGAGTTCGGGATCCTCGATCCCGGCGGCCTTGGGCTCACCGGAGCCTTTGAGCAGTTACGTGACGCCGCGGCGGGCGACGCCGCTCTTGCCCAGTCGATCGCCGGCGAGCTGATCTCATCCGAAATCGAGATCCGCTCCGGGCGTGGAGAGGATCTGGCGGCGGCACGCACCGCCCAGGTCGACCTGCGCCGGCGGCTGTTCGCGCTCGCCGCCGGCCAGCAGCTCGAGCTCGGCGCCACCGGCACCCATCCCTGGTCGGACTACCGCGACCAGCACATCATCGACACCGAGCACTACCGCCGGGTCGCCGAAGGGCTCAAGTACGTGGCCTGGCGCAACAACACGTTCTCGCTCCACGTTCATGTCGGGGTGCGGGGCGCCGACCGCGCCGTGCTCGTCTGCGATCGGCTGCGGCCGATCCTGCCCGTGCTACTGGCGATTTCCGCCAACTCGCCGTTTCTCGACGGCGCCGACTCCGGGCTGCACAGCGCGCGCACCCAGACGTTCACCAAGAGCTTCCCGCGGTGCGGGGTACCGGATCCGTTTGGGAGCTGGCAGACGTACGCCGACTACATCGCGATGCTCGCCAAGACGAACTCGATCGTCGAGTACACCCAGGTCTGGTGGTCGATCCGGCCCCATTTCTCCTTCGGCACCGTCGAGGTCCGGATCTGCGACGCGCAGGCCACGGCGCAGGAATCCGACGGCCTGGCCGCCCTGATCGTCGCCTGCGTGGCCCAGGCCGCCCGTGACGTCGACGAGGGGACGCCCAGCAGCGACCATCCGCACCGGCTGATCGAGGAGAACGTCTGGCGGGCGCTCCGTTACGGCCTGGACGGGGATCTGCTCGATCTCGACCGGCTCGAGCCCTATCCGGCGGCAGCTGCACTGGACCGGCTGCTCGACTGGACCGCGCCCGTCCGCGCCGAACTGGGGATCGAGGTCAGTCTCCCGCAGTACAACGGCGCGCAGCGCCAGCGTCGCATGCTGGAGTCCGGGATGAGCCTGCCCGAGGCGTATACGACGCTGCAGGCTGAGACCCGTGAGAGCTACTCAGGCGTGCTGGAGCCCCACCGCCGATGACCGACGACCCCACACCAATCCAACGAAGGCAGGACCCATGAGCACAGGCGAACAGCAGCCATCTGAGGAAGAACTCCGCGCCGCCTACGAGGCCGAGGTCAAGAAGATCCGCGTCGAGCAGATCGTGCTCGAGCAGGTGATCTCGCTGGTCAATCTCGGCATGCGGCGCACCGGACTGTCGGAGGGAACCGAGGATGAGCGTGATCCCACCCAGGTCCGGATCGCCATCGAAGCGGTTCGTGCGCTGCTGCCGCTGCTTGAGCAGATCGCGCCTCCGCAGGCCAACGCGATCCGGGACGCGCTGTCGCAGCTGCAGATGGCCTACGT
>JBAWFG010000025.1:0-13856 GCA_049591655.1 Solirubrobacteraceae bacterium | reverse complement strand
GTGCTGCGATCCTGTCGGCTCAGTCGGTGATGCGGGCCCGCAGGGCCTTGCGATCGAGCTTGCCCACCGCGGTGAGCGGGATCGCATCGAGCAGGTGCAGCTCCCGCGGGTACTTGTAGCCACCGATGTTGCGGCGGGACCACTCGACGAGCTCCTCGGCGCTCACTCCTGCTGCCGGATCGACGCTGACGTACGCCACGACCTCCTCGCCGTGGGTGTCGCTGGGCCGTCCGATGACGGCGGCCATGCGGACCGCCGGATGTTGCACCAGCGCGTCCTCGACGTCCCGCGGGTAGATGTTGAAGCCACCGCGGATGATCAGGTCCTTCTTGCGGTCGACGATGTGCAGATACCCATCCTCGTCGAGGTAGCCGATGTCCCCGGTGTGCAGCCAGCCGTCGCGCAGCGCCTCGGCGGTTGCCTCCGGGGACCGCCAGTAGCCGCGCATCACACCCGGAGAGCGGCAGCACACCTCGCCGGGTTCTCCGGGGCCAAGCGCGCGCCCGTCGTCGTCGCGGATCTCGACGTCGGTGCCGGGTACCGGCCGCCCGACCGAGCCGGAGCGCTCCGAGCCGGCGGGATTGGTGGAGATGAGCGCCGCGCTCTCGGTGAGCCCGTAGCCCTGCCGGATCGAGACCGTCGGGACGCGGCGGCGGAACTCGGCCTCGACCTCGGGGGCCAGCGGGGCGCCGCCGGAGGTGAGGTAGCGCAGGGTGGACAGGTCATGCTGCTCGAGCGGAGCGGCGAGCAGCATCTGGAGCATCGTCGGCACCACCGCGCTCTGATGGATCTCGTGCTCGGCGATCAGGCTGAGGAATTCACTGGGGTCAAAGCGCGACAGGAGCACCGACACGCCGCGCTCGGGAAGGTGCAGGCCGGCGATCGTCACCAGCAGGCCATAGGCGTGTGAGAGCGGCAGCGTGGTCAGGCTCCGCGTCACGCCGGGGACATAGGCGGCCTCGTGGGCGGCCCGGCCCGAGAAGTAGAGGTTGGCGTGCGACAGCATCACCCCCTTGGCCCGGCCGGTGGTTCCTCCGGTGTACAGCAGGGCGGCGAGGTCGTCGTCGGCGCGCGGCGTGATCGCCGCCGGCTCGGCCTGCTCCAACTCGGCCAGTGTCGTGGCCACCGCCCCGGAGGAGGTCTCGGTGCAGATGATCGCCCGGACGTGGGAGAGGCCGGCCGTCGCCTCGGCGACCTTGTCCACGAACTCCGGGGTGGTGATCACCGCGCTCGCCTCCGAGTCGGCGATGACGTGGCGCAGGTCGGGGGCGGGGAGCAGGAACGTCGCCGGTGTGACGACCGCCCCACAGCGCCACAGCGCCTGGTAGCTGATCGAGACCTCGGGGCAATTGGCCATCGTCACCACCACGCGGTCCCCGGCCCTGATCCCGGCCGCGGCAAGTCCGCCGGCGAGTTGCCGCCCGCGTTCGAACAGCTGCGCCGAGTCATGCCAGCGCCCGGCGAACAGCAGCGACGGGTAGTCCCCGCGGCGCTCGTAGGACTCCTGGGCCAGGCGGGCCAGGTTGTGTGGGCCGGGAGCGGAGGGCATCGGGTCAGGGGTCAGCGGGCGTCACCGCCCCGCATGGGGCGCAGACTATCGGCCCTCGAGGGCGTCGCTCGTCGGTCCGGCGGGGCCGGCTGCGAGCATGGAGGCATGGCGAGCGCCACCACCGACACGTTCACCGCCCACGCGCTGGAGCGCCTGCGGGCGCTGACCGCCGACGCCACGGCGGAGTTCCATTCCGGACAGCTGGAGGCGATCCACGATGTCGTCGCTGACCGCGCCCGGGTGTTGTGCGTGCAGCGCACGGGCTGGGGAAAATCGGCGGTCTATTTCGTCGCCACCGCGCTGTTGCGGGAAACGGATCCCGGCCCCCCCGCCGGGCCGACCCTGATCGTCAGCCCCCTGCTGGCGCTGATGCGCAACCAGGTGGTCGCCGCCGAGCGTCTCGGCCTGCGGGCGCACACGATCAACTCCACCAACCGCGACGAGTGGGATGAGATCCGCGATCGGCTTGCCGACGGCACGATCGACCTTCTGCTGATCAGCCCCGAGCGGCTCAACAACCCGCGGTTTGCCCGGGAGATGTTGCCGCTGTTCGCGTCATCGGTCGGCCTGCTGGTGATCGACGAGGCGCACTGCATCTCTGACTGGGGCCACGACTTCCGGCCTGATTACCGGCGGGTCGGCGACATGCTGGCGCTGCTGGACCCCGGCGTGGCGGTGCTCGGCACCACCGCCACGGCCAACGACCGGGTGGTCGCCGACGTCACCGAGCAACTGGCCCCGGCGGATGGCTCGCCGCTGCGCGCCTACCGGGGGCCGCTGGCCCGCACGAGTCTGCGCATGGAGGTCGTCGACCTGCCCCGGCCGGCCCAGCGGCTGGCGTGGCTGGCCGAGCACCTCGGCGAGGGTGGGCCGCTTCGGGGCTCGGGCATCGTCTACACGCTGACCAAGCGTGACGCCGAGCAGGTGGCGCAGTTCCTCAACGCGCAGGGGATCTCGGCGCTGGCCTACAGCGGCGATCAGGAGACCGAGGATCGCGTGATCGCCGAGGATCGGCTGCTGGCCAATGAGGTCAAGGCGATCTGCGCCACGAGCGCGCTCGGCATGGGCTACGACAAGGCCGATCTGGAGTTCGTCGTCCACTACCAGGCCCCGGGATCGGTGGTTGCCTACTACCAGCAGGTTGGCCGCGCCGGCCGTGGCGTTGACCACGCCGACGTCGTGCTGCTGCGCGGCGGCGAGGACCGCCGCATTCAGGACTTCTTCATCGAGCAGTCGTTCCCGTCCCGCGAGCGGGTCCAGGCGGTGCTCGATGACCTCCAGACCGCCGGCGAGACGGGACGCAGCACTCAGGAGCTGCTGGGGGTCGTCAACATCGGCCGGGGCCGGCTGGAGGCGATGCTCAAGATCCTGGACGTCGAGGGGGCGATCGAGCGCGACGGTTCACGCTGGCGCGCCAGCGACGGCTCCGGCTGGAGCTATGACGCCGAGCGCTACGCCCGGGTCACAGCGTTGCGGCGGGACGAGCAGCGGGCGATGGAGCGTTTCGGCGCCGACGGCCGCTGCCTGATGCGCGTCCTGCAGGAGGAGCTTGATGATCCCGACCCGCGTGACTGCGGGCGCTGTTCGGTCTGCACCGCCCCGCGGTTCGCCGCACCCCCCGACCCGCGGCTGGTCGAGCTGGCCGGACGCCACCTGCGCTCGCGGCCGATCGAGATCGAGCCCAAGAAGATGGCCCCGGCGGCGACCGGGCAGATGCGCAAGATCCCTGAGGGCGTGCGGATCGACCCCGGCTGGGCGCTGGCCCGCTTCGGCGACGGCGGCTGGTGGCCGGCGGTGGCCCGGGGGCTCGCCGGCGAAGGCTGGGATGGGGAACTGGTGGCGGCGCTCGCCGACGCCGTCCGCGGCGGCCCGAGCTCACCCGCGTGGGTCACGACGGTGCCTTCCCGCCACCACGGCCCGCTGATCTCCGATCTGGCCGGCCGCCTGGCGTCCGAGCTCGGTGTTCCGGTGACGGCGCTGATTGAGCGCGTCGAGGATCGCCCGCCTCAGGCCGAGATGGCCAACGCGGTCGCGCAGGCGGGCAACGTGCGGGGCGCCTTCCGAGTGATCGGGACCCCGCCCGGGGGCACCGGCGTGCTACTCGACGACCGGCGCGGGTCGGGCTGGACCCTGGCGATGGTCGGCGGTCAGCTGCGGATGGCCGGCGCCGAGCGGGTCGTGCCGCTGGTGCTCGCCACCGCGTTCTAGCCGCGCCGCGAGTGGCCTCACGCCGCGGGCGGCCTCAGGCGGCGCGGGCGCTGTCGGTGCTGCGCGCCTGCAGCAGGGCGGAGCGGTATCCGGCGGCGAGCCGGCGCAGCGATGCGTCCCAGCTGCGCTCGGGCACGACGGCCAGAGCGGTCTTGCGCAGCCGCTGGTGCAGCAGCGGGGTGCGCACCACGTTGAGCAGCGCCCGGGCCAGTGCCGCGGGGTCGGGTGCCGCCAGCATTCCGGTCTCCCCGTCGGTGATCAGCGACGCCGGGCCACCCTCGCCGACGGCGACCACCGGCAGGCCGCTGGCCTGTGCCTCCAGGATGACCTGGCCGAACGTGTCGGTGGCGCTGGCGAACAGGAACACGTCGGCGCTGGCGTAGGTGCGAGCGAGCTCCTCGCCCTCCAGCCAGCCCAGGAAGGAGGCGTGCTCGCCGAGCCGCTGGCGCAGCGCCGCCTCCTCGGGGCCCCCGCCTGCGAGCACCATGTGCAGACGGGGATCCTCCGCGCGGGCGGCCAGGAATGCGTCAGCGAGCCGGTCGACCCCCTTCTCCCGGGTGAGACGGCCGCAGTACAGGACGTTGACCTCGCCCTCCAACCGCCCCTCCTGGCGCAGCCGCGGATCAAAGCGCGCCAGGTCGACTCCGCGGTCCCAGCGGGCCACCCGGGTGTCCGGAATCCCGAGCGCTGCGAGGCGCGCGTCGCTGGCCGGGCTCGGTGACAGCACGACATCGCAGTCGCCGTAGAAGGCGGCGAGCGCCGCGTCGGCGAGCGACTCCAGTTCGGCCATTCCCGAGCGCAACCCGGCGTAGGCCGCCAGTTCGGTGTGGTAGCTGCCGACGACCGGCAGGTCGAGCACCCGGGACAGCAGCCACGCGCCGATCCCCGCGGGGCCCGGCGAAGTGAGGTGAACGAGGTCATAGCGTCCCTCGGCGAGGGTCTCGACGATCGCCAGCAGGCTCGGGACGCCGATCTGCAGTCCGGGGTAGAGCGGGATGTCGATCTCGGCCACCGCGGCCAGGCGGCGGTCGACGTCGCAGTCGGTCCCGATCACCTCGACGTCGTAGCCCGGGACACCGCGGTCGCGGATCTGGCGGATCGTGTGGGTGACGCCGTGCATCCCGCCCAGGCCGTCGGCGACGAGCGCCACACGGGGACGGTCGGCGTCAGAGCGGGTCAGCTTGAACTTCTCCCGCCCCAGGAATGCCGCCGCGGCGGCGTACGGGATCGCCGGCACGCAGGCATCGAATACCGCTGCCCCGTGGCTTCCGAGCGACTGAAGCGACGGATCGGCGACGATCGCCCGGGCCGCGCCGGCGAGGCGACGCTCGTGGATGCGCCGGGCCCGCCGCAGCAGGTCGGGGTGGCTGAGCTCGCCCTCCTGGAGCAGCTCGAGGAGGGTGGCTTCGTCGATCGGCTGGGCGGGATCGGGTGTCACCGCGGCAAGCCAGGCGCGCAGCAGCGCCCGCGCGTCCTGCGGGCCGACATCCGAGCCGGTGGCGCCCCGCCGGACGTCGCCCTCCCGCATCACCCGCTCGACGATCCGCAGGACGGCATCCGGGTTGGGGTGTGCCCCGGAGTCCTCGACATCGTCTTCGCCTGAGGAGAAGCTGCGGATCGCCAGTGCCATCGCGGCATGCGTCCACTTGGCAGCACTCCCCTGGGCGCCATGGGCCTCGGCGCGCCCGGCCCGGACATGGGCGAGGAACGCGGTGGGGGTGGGTGCCCAGGGCGTCTCGGTGAACGTCGCTCCGATGTCGATTCCGGCGTGGTCATCGGACCCGCCGATGGCGGTCCCACCGTGGGTCTCGATGTACACGAACGCCGGCAGGTTGAGCTCCTTGGCCCGTGACCCGTTGCGGGTCTCCCAGATCGGGAACAGCTGCGCCAGGCGGCGGCGGTGGCGGGGGGTGAGCGGCGCCTCGACGGCGTAGAAGGGATGGGCGAGCGCCGCGGTGATCCCGTGCTCCTGCAGATAGGCGGCGCAGTTCTCGACGCTGTCGTTGTGGGCCTGCAGCCACTCGTGATCCTGGGGGGTGATCCCGTAGCAGAGCACGTGCACGGCCTGTGGCTCGCCGGCGAACCAGACGGTCAGCTCCTCGGATAGGAACGTGTCCGGGAGGTGGTCGATCGCCAGGCCACCGTCGATCGTGTCGTGATCGGTGATCGTCACGAAATCCATGCCCCGGCGCTTGGCCAGCTCGTAGACCTCCTCAGGCGGGGTGGCGCATTCCGGCAGGCTCAGCGAGCGTTGGATCCCCAGCTTCGAGAGCTGGGACGCCGTGGAGTGGACGTGCATGTCGACGCGGCTGTTCTCGTTCATGGGACACAGCATTGGCGCGTGAGCCCATCAGGCAGTGAAGAAGGCGCTGACGTTTCGTGACGATTCTGTGACCACGTGCATGCACCGCCCGCCGTCGCGTGAACCATGGCCCCGTGGCATCTGAGATGACAATCAGCGTGGAGGCCGGCACCGCGATCCTGTCGGCCGGGCGGCTGCGGGTCGACATCGCCGCGGCGCCCTTCTCGTTCACGATCCGCCGTGATGGCCGGTCGCTGCTGCGCGCCGGCGGCGCCTGGGTCGGTGACGGCGAGGTTCACGACCGGTTCATCGCGCTGACCGAAGGCGTGATCGCCCGCGAGGAGGGCGTCTCGGTCCACCGGGCGGCGCAGGTCATCGAACTGCGGCGCACCGAGCGGGGGGTGGGCATGCGCTTCGCTCTCGACGGCGGGCGGACCGCGCAACTGGCGACCGAGATCACCGGCGCCGGCCGGGTGATGATCAGGCTCGACGCCGACCAGTCGCCGCTCCGGTTGGGACTGGACTGGGAGCGCCGCGCCGAGGAGCGGCTCGTCGGCCTCGGGCTGCGCCATCATCCCCGCTTTGACCAGGCCGGACGGGACATCCAGCTCGGCGCCGACCGCCGCTACACCGGACCCGACTGCCCTGCCGAGATGCTCGACGACGGCGGCATCCCCCAGGGCGACTGCGCGCCGCTGCCGTGGATGATGTCCAGCCGCGGCTACGCGGTCTGGTGCCGGACCGACGCCAACGGCACGCGGTTTGACCTCTCCGGCGAGCGGCTGTCGGTCTCCACGCGGGCCGCGGGCGGTCCGTTGGAGCTGCAGATCATCTGCGACTCCACCCCCGTCGCACGGCTGCGGGCCCTCTGCCGGCTGACCGGCTTCCCTGCCCAGCTGCCGGAATGGGGCTACGGGGTCTGGAAGAGCCGCGACGTTCATGAGCACCAGGACGATGTGATCGAGGACTTTGAGGGCTTCCGGGCCAACGCGATCCCGCTGGACGCGGTCGTGATCGACTCGCCGTGGGCGACGCAATACAACACCTGGCGCTTCAACCCCCACCAGTTCCCCGACGCGGCGGGGATGATCCGGCGGATGCGCGCCGACGGCGTGCGGACCGTCGTCTGGGTGACGCCGTGGGTCAACATCGACTCACGCGACGGCCAGATCCCGCCCCAGCCCGCCTCCGAGCGCCTCCACGCGCTGCCGGCGGCCAACTACGCGCCGGCGGCGGCGGCCGGCCATTTCGTGTCAGAGCCCACCGGCGAGCCGTTCGTGGGTCGGTGGTGGATGGGGACCGGGTCGCCGGTCGACCTCACCAGCCCGGCGGCGGAGCGGTGGTGGCGGGAATCGGCGAAGCGGGTCCTCGAGCTCGGCGTGGCCGGTATCAAGGCCGACGACGGTGACGGCTACTACATCCCCGACCACGTCGCCCTCGCCGACGGGCGGACCGGGGCCGAGGCCGCGTGGGCGCTCGGCGGTCTGCATCGCGACTGCCTGCAACGCGCGCTCGATGAGGTCCACCCCGGCGAGGGGGTGCTGTTCGGCCGCAGCGGGTGGACGGGACAGCACGCCACCGGCCTGACCTGGGGCGGGGACCAGGTGTCGGACTTCTGGTCGCTGCGCGCGCTCGTGGTCGCCGCCCTGAGCGGCGCCTGCAGTGGGGTCTCCAACTTCTCCCACGATGTCGGCGGCTATCTCGGCCACCGACTCGTCGCCCGCTGCCCGCCGGAGCTGCTCGCCCGGTGGCTGCAGTTCGGCTGCTTCACGCCGCTCATGCACGCCCATTCCCGGATGCCGCAGGAGCCGTGGAACTACGGGCAACGGCTCGTCGATTTGTATCGCGGCTACGCCGTGCTGCACGAGCAGCTCGTGCCCTACGTCCGCGCCGCGGCGCTGACCGCGGCCCGCACCGGCCTGCCGATCATCCGCCCGCTGTGCCTGCTGGACCCGGCCGACCCGCGCGGCTGGACGCTGGCGGACGCCTACGGGTACGGGCCCGCTCTGTGGGTGGCGCCGGTGCTCCAGAACGGCGCACGAGAGCGCGAGGTGCCGCTGCCGCGCGGCGAATGGATCGAGACCTGGTCGGGGCGGTTGGTTCGCGGCGGCGGGGAGGTGGTGGCGCCGGCCCCCATCGATCGCATCCCGGTCTGGGTCAGGGCCGGCTCGATCGTCGTCAGTTATCCCGCCGAGCACGTCGCGTCGGGGCTCGGTGACGTCCCGGAGTCAGAGCGGCCGCTGGTGGCGACCCTGTGGGGGCGCCCGCGGCTCGGGCACGCCGCCGCCCGGTTACCCGATGGCGGCACCGTCGCCTGGCGGGCGGGGCGCTGGGTCCTGCCCGCGGGCCGCGAGGTGACCGTGGCCACCGCCGGGGCGTGACCTATATCCTCGCCGCCGTGCACTTTGCGCAGCTGACCCCAGTGGAGCAACGCGTCCTCGGCTGCCTGATCGAGAAGCGCTGGACGACGCCCGATCAGTACCCGCTGTCCCTCAACGCGCTGCGCCTGGCCTGCAACCAGTCGACCAACCGCGACCCGGTCACCGACTACGACGAGTCGGCGGTTCGGGACGCCGCCCAGCGCCTGTCTCGCTACGGGCTGGCTCGGCTGGCCAGTGGCGCCGGGTCCCGGGCGACCAAGTATCGCCATCTCGCCGAGGAGGGCCTCGGCCTCGACCGTGAGCAGCTGGCAGTGCTGTGCGTGCTGCTCCTACGCGGACCCCAGACGCTCGGCGAGATCAAGGCGCGCAGCGAGCGGATGGCCCATCTGGGGAGCCTTGAGGAGGTCTCCCGGGTGCTCGGGACGCTGCACGGGCGCGGTTACGCCGAGCAGATGGCGCGCCGCCCGGGCCAGAAGGAGGAACGCTTTCGCCAGCTGCTCGGCGGGCAGGACGGCGAGCCCGGCGAGGCGCCGAGCGCGCCCGTCGCCGCTGGCGGATTCGATGAGTCGATCGAGCCGGCGCCCGCGGCAGAGGACATCGCGCCGGCCGTATCGGGCGCGCTGTATGACACCGGACCCGCCCCCGGCCCCGCGCCCGCCCCCTCCTACGCCGCCGCCGAGCTGGAGGCCCGGGTCGCCGCACTTGAGGCCGACGTCGCCGCGCTGCGCCGCCAGCTCGCCGACCTCCTCTGACCCCCATGGGGGACGGCGTATCGATCAGCTGGACGCCCGGCCACGTCGACTCCGGTGATGGGGGCGCACTGGCGCAGGCGATGCGCGAGGAGATCGCCCTCATCTACGACGGTCTCGAGCTCGATGGCGAGACGATGCCCCGGGCCGGCGCCGCCGAGCTGAGCCCGCCGGGCGGCGCGTTCATCGTCGGCTATCACGAGGGCCGCCCGGGGTGCTGCGGTGGGGTCAAGCGCCTTGACGAGCGCCGCTGCGAGATCAAGAAGATGTACGTGATCCCGGGGCTGCGCGGCCGGGGCGTCGCCCGCGCGCTTCTGCATGAGCTCCAGGACACGGCCCGCAGGCTCGGGTACGTGATCGCCCGGCTTGACACCGGGCCCAAGCAGGTGAGCGCGCGCGGACTGTATGAGTCCGAGGGCTACATCGAGGTGCCGGACTTCAATGGCAATCCGATCGCCAGCTTCTGGGGGGAGAAGCCTTTGTAGCCGCGGCCGTGCTCTCCTGTGAGAGCGCTACAGGATCCCGATCTCGGAGTTGTCGCCGACCATGAAACGGTAAGCGCGCGGCTGGCGGTCACCGCGGGCGATCGTGACGTTGCGGCCCAGCAGCGAGGACTCCATCCGGCCGTCGAGATCGCGCACGACTGAGCCGGCGAGCAGGATCGAGTGCTCCACCTCGGCGTTGGTGATCTCGCACTCCTCGCCGATCGCGGTGTAGGGCCCGATGTAGGCGTCGGTGAGCCGAGCGCCGGCCCCGATGACCGCCGGCCCGCGGACCGTGCAGCGCTGCAGCCGGGCGCCGGGCTCGACCACGACCCGGCCGTCGACCTGCGAGTCGATCAGCTCTCCCTCCACCCGGGTGTCGATCGTGTCAAGCACGAGCCGGTTGGCGGCGAGCATGTCCTCAAGGCGGCCGGTGTCCTTCCACCACCCGCGGACGATGTGCGGGTCGACCCGCCGGCCGTCGTCGACGAGCCGCTGGATGGCGTCGGTGATCTCGAGCTCCCCGCGGGGCGAGGGCTCGATCGCGCGGGCTGCGTCGTGCACTGCGGCGGTGAACATGTACACGCCGACGAGCGCCAGGTCGGTGCGCGGCTCGGTCGGCTTCTCGATGAGCCTCACCACGGCGCCGTCCTTGAGCTCGGCGACGCCATAGTGCTGGGGGTCGGGGACCGGCGTCAGCAGGATGAGTGCATCCGGGCGCTGGTCGTTGAAGGCGGCGACGAGATCGCCGATGCCGCCCTGCAGCAGATTGTCGCCGAGGTACATGACAAACGAGGAGGAACCGAGGAACGGCTCGGCGGTGAGCACGGCGTGGGCCAGGCCGGCCGGCTCGTCCTGCACGATGTAGGTCAGCCGGACGCCGAACCGTTCGCCATCGCCCGCGGCCGCCCGGATCTCGTCGCCCGTCTCGGGGGCGATGATGATCCCCACCTCCTCGATCCCGGCATCGGCCATCGCCTGGA
This sequence comes from Solirubrobacteraceae bacterium, assembly GCA_049591655.1. Taxonomy (GTDB): domain Bacteria; phylum Actinomycetota; class Thermoleophilia; order Solirubrobacterales; family Solirubrobacteraceae; genus Palsa-465. Next base: position 3,202 of record JBAWFG010000025.1, on the reverse strand, counting down.
TGGCGTAGAACAGGACCGGGCGGTTGGCGACCGGCACCAGCTGCTTGGCGCTGGTGTGGGTGATCGGGCGCAGGCGCGTGCCCTTGCCGCCAGAAAGGATCAGGCCCTTGAGCGCTGGCATCCGCGCCAATCTATCCGGTTTGCCCGGGCGGAGGATGTGGCGCGGAACTCAGTAGGTACCCGCGAGTTTGCGGTGATCCCAGGTTGCGGTGTGCTGTGCGATGAAGCGCAGCGCGACGCGTTTACGGGCCTGGGCGGTCACCGCCTCGCGCGCCTCCGGGGTGAGGGTTCCGGCGTAGCGCTCGGTCAGTTTCATGCCGAGCGCGCCGACACGCTCGACGTCGCGGTCGATCTCGACCTCGGTCTCCAGCATCACGCCGCGCAACTGGTCATAGCTGTCGCCGGCCTCGACCTGCAGCGTGGCGCGAGCGTCGCGCTCCAGGTTGCGGACCTTCTGGGACTTTGCGTACGTCCACGCCCACACCTCACCGTCGCGCATGACGTACCACAGCGGCATCAGGTGGGGCCAGCCGCGCGGGCCGTTGGTGGCGCAGATGACGACGCGCTGGTCCTCAAGGAAGGCCGACAGCTCCTCGGCCGTCATCGCGATCTGATTGCGCCGGCTCATCGGGTGGCGGCAGATGCGGGCGACTAGCGGGAGACGAGCTGGGCGCCCGAGCCGATTGCCTCGGCGGCCTGGCGGACGGCATCCCGGGCGGCGGCGGGCGCGAGCACAACGGCGTCGCCGGCCTCCTTGAGCGTCTCGCGGATGAGCCAGTCAACGCCGGCGAAGCCGATCTCCACGATCACCGCGCCGTCCTCCAGCTCGGCGACGACACTGCGCTCCTCCCGGGCCCAGCGGGCGCGCTCGGGAGAGATCCACACCCGGGCCCGGCTGGAGGCGGGGACCTCGCCGGTCCGGGGCCAGCCGTCGACATCGGCCGCCGGATCGATCTCCGGCCGCGCCTCAAACCCGTCGTCGGTGACGGTCGCCGACTTGATCCGGTCCAGCCGGAAGTGGCGGACGCTGTCGCGCGTCGGGTCAAAGCTGGCCAGATACCAGCCCTCCCGGCCGTTGATCAGAGCGTAGGGCTCGACCAGCCGGGTGGAGAACTCGTCCTCGTTCTCCTTGTAGTACTCGAATGAGAGCAGGCGCCGGCGCGCGATCGCGCTCGACACCACCCCGGCGATCTCGACGTTGTCACCGCCGGGGGTGGCGAACTGCAGCCCCTCGTGGACCGGATCCTCGCCCAGCGCGGACACGACCTTCTCCCGCACCGAGCTCAGCGAGCCCTCCGGGATGTGTTCGCCGATCAGGTCGATCGCCGCGATCAGCGCTTTGGCCTCGACGGGCAGCAGGCGGGCCGGGCGGGCGAACGAATCACCGTAGGGCTCGGGGTCGACCTCGATCGAGCCGTCGGGCTGGATCTCGGCGTAGAGCACGTAGGTGCCGGCGCCGAAGTTGACGACGTTGAGCACCGAGATGTCCTCACGCAGCTCCTGGTCGGAGACCTTGAGGTCAGAGCACAGCTCGCCGGCGTCGAGCAGCCGTCCGGCCCGGCCGGCCTCGATCAGGATGCTCGCCAGCGTGACGAGCCGAGCGAAGCGCTCCGGGCGGATGGCGGCGTCGGGCCGGCCGCCGGCCACATCGTCGCTGTCGGCACGGCCGTTGTCGGCGGGCCGGCCGGGCTCCGCCGCATTGCCGGTGCCAGCGGCCCCGGCCGCGACCGGGTCAGCGATCTGGGGCTCGCCGGAGTGACGCTCCACGAGCAGGGCAACGCGCTCACGCAGCTCGCTGAGCAGCTCCGGAGGGCCGGCGACGCGGGCGTTCTCGCCGAACCCGAGCACCCAGGCGATCAGCTGCCGGGAGTTGGCGTAGGGAGTGACGAAGATGCGGTCGCCGGGATCGTCGTCCTCCCCGGCGGGGCGGATCTCGCCGTAGCGGCCGAAGTGGCGCTCGATCTGCCAGGCGATGCGGCTGCCGACCCACACCTCGGCGGCCCCGACGGGCTCCCCGAACTGCCAGTCGATCCGGTTGGCGTAGCCCCGCGGATCAAAGTTGTCAGGCCGCTGGAAGTCGTGCTCGGCCTTGGTGGCGTAGCCGACCTTGCCCTGGATCCGGGAGAGGCGGAAGACGCGGATGGCGCTGCGCTCGTGCGCGCGGCCGACGACGTAGAACTGGCCCCCCTGGTACAGCAGCTGGTAGGGGTCGACACGGCGCGCGCCGACCTCGTCGCGCTCCATCGTGTGGTAGTCGAACACGATCGTCTTGCGCCGGAAGATGGCGGTCTCGATCTTGGCCAGGCGCTGGGAGACCTCATGCCCGCCGGCCGACCCGGTGATGCCGAGCGCCACCGTGCTCTGCTCAGGCGTCGTCAGCGGGCTTGGCCGGCCCCAGGAGATCTGCTGCAGCGCGAGGCGCAGCGGCTCGGCATAGGCGAACTCGCCATCGAGCAGCTGCAGCGCGGTCCGCAGGCCGGCGAGTTCCTCGTCGGTGAACGCGATCGCCGGGAGATGGAAGTTCTCCGGCGGGAGTGAGTAGTTCTCCTGCTCCACCTGACCGTCGATCGGCTTCTCGACGGCGAGCATGATGCCCAGCGCCTCCAGCTCTGACCGGTCGGCATAGAACCGGCGGGCGAACGCGTCCTCGTTCATGACGCTGTAACCCTCGACGTCACGTCTGATCTCCGGCGCGGTCACCGGCCGGCGCTCCGCCATCAGATACGAAATCAACGAGAGCTGACGGATCAGTTTCTCGGTGTCCTTGGCCATGCCGGAGAAACTCTAGCCGGGGGTTTGCGGCCGCGAGCCCCGTCGTCCGGTCGCCCGCGCTATTTGCGCGCTTTTGGGGCAGGGAGCGGACAAACGTCACCGTTTGGGCACGGTTGGGTGCTGCGGCGCCGTGTGGGCTGCAGGTGGAGGTGCAGGTGGGTGGGGGTACGGCCGGGGACGGGTGCGCGTCGTATTGCTCAGACCTGGCACGCAAAACGGGACAAGCAACCGGTGGGTTGCGTCACCCACCGGCGCCCTGCTCGCTTGCCCGCGTGGGTCAACCCGTGGTTCCCGGACCTGGTTGGTCGATTTTCCGTGCTATGTCCCGGGAGATCGACAAACCACCTGGCTGGGAGTCACTGGGCGCCCCGGGGCGAGGCGGGGCGGGGCGGGGCTGGGCGAGGCTGGGCGCCCCGGGGCGGGGCGAGGC
>JBAWFG010000024.1:0-8838 GCA_049591655.1 Solirubrobacteraceae bacterium | reverse complement strand
GAGGTGAAGTGCTTGGGCTCGCCGCGCACCTCCCAGATGCCGCGGTCAGGCTCACGCCAGTTCTCGATCGCCTGCTCGACCTGGCGGGACAGGATCTTCCAGACCCGGTCGTCGAGCGAGTCCCGGGAGCGGGTGTGGAGGTAGACGGAATCCAGCAGGGCGCCCCACACGTCGTGCTGCTTCTGCTCGTAGGCGGCGTTGCCGATCCGCACCGGACGCGCCCGCTCGTAGCCCTCAAGGTGATCGAGGATGTGCTCGTCGAGCTGGCGTTCGCCGTCGAGGCCGTACATCACCTGGAGCTTCTCTTCGCCGGCGGCGACATCGGCGATGAAGTAGAAGAAGTCGTTGGCCTCCCACTCGAAGCCGAGCGACAGCAGCGCCCACAGCATGAACGTCGAATCCCGGATCCAGCTGTAGCGGTAGTCCCAGTTGCGCTCGCCCTGCGGGGTCTCGGGCAGCGAGGTGGTGGCGGCGGCGAGCAGCGCGCCACTCGGCGCGTAGGTGAGCCCCTTGAGCGTCAGCGCGCTGCGCTGCAGGAACGTCCGCCACGGGTGGTCGGGGACGTTTCCGCGGTCGAGCCAGTGCTGCCAGTGGTGGGCGGTCCACACCAGCCGGTCATAGGCCTCGTCGATGTGCTGGGGCGCCGGGTGCTCTGACCACGACAGCGCGCAGTAGAGGGTCTCGCCCTCCTTCATCATGTGCCGCGCGGTCGCGCGGGAGCCCTCGAAGCCGAGCCGCATGTCGGTCGTCAGCCGCAGCTGGACGGTGCCGTCACGGCTGGTGGCCATGCCCTCGTTGTAGCCGTCGCCGCTGTACTCCCAATGGGCCGGCTCACGCCCATAGTCGAACTTCGGCTCGCAGTCGAGCAACAGCTGCACATCGCCGTTGACGCAGCGGATGGTGCGCAGGAGCACGTGGTCGGCGTCGTAGTCGGTGGGCGCGCGACGGTGGGTGTGCGAGCGGTCGTGCTCGTGGTGCCATTGGCCGATCAGCAGCACGTCGCGGACGATGATCCAGCCCGAGCCGGTGCCCCAGCTCGTCTCCAGGACCATGGTGCCCGGCAGGTACCGGCGCGCGGCGGGGACGGTGGCACCGTCGGGGCCGACCCGGAATGAGCCGGCGTCCCGGTCGAGCATCGCCCCGAACACGCTCGGGGAGTCCACCCGGGGCAGGCACATCCACTCCACAGCGCCCGACGGGGCGACGAGCGCGACCGTCTCGCAGTCCGACAGGAAGGCGTACTCGGCGATCGGCGGGAACGAGCTCGTTCCCAGCATCGGATCGCTCTCCCGCTCCCGGGTCGGCGTCGACCGGGCCGGCGCCGGGGCAGGGCGGCCATCGGTGTCACGGGTGTTGGCGTCCTCACGCACGGTCGGCAGTATCGACGGTGTGGCCGGGAACGCAAAGTCCCGGTCGGTCTCTCCCAGCTGGAATGCCCGGGGCGGTCAGCCCCCCAAACCCCCCAGCAGGGTGAACGGGCTGTAGGGCCGATGCTCGTAGATCGCCCGCAGGTTGCGCTCCACCGTCACCTTCTTGGCCTCCGGTGCCTCGCTGCGCAGCCGGGCGGCGAGCGCCTCGGCACTGTCCTCGTCGGTGGCGCCGACGAGCACGTAGCTCCAGCGGTGGATGTTGGGGATGTCCTCGTCGGCAAGCCGGTGCGAGAGCGATCCGGCCGCGTGGCGCGAGCCGCATTCGATCCGGACCTCGAACTCGGGAAAGCCCTGCTCGGCCGAGTCCTCACGCTCGTCCTCGACGCGCTCCTCGCGCTCCTCCTCGGCCGCCGCGGGACCGGACGGCTCCGGAACGTCGGGGTCCTGCCACTCCTCGGCAACCGCGTGCCAGTGGGAGAGATGGACGTCGACATCCCACCCCTCGGATCCCGCGATCCGTTGCACCACCGGAATGACCAGCTCGGCCTGCTCGCGGGTGCCGGCGTAGCAGAACACATCCGAGCCCTCGACCGAGACGATCACCTGGTGTTGGAACGATCGCTCCAGGTCGTGCTCCAGCTCGGTCGCGGTCAGCTGCTCGCTGAGGCTGTGCGCGAAGCCGTGCTCGCGCATCTCGATGAGTACCCGCCAGTCGTCGTTCATAGCGCCACAGCGTAGTGGACCCGGGCGGGCCACTCCGCGCGTGCGTCATCATCAATGGCCGGATGAGTTCAGGTCATGGATTCGCGGCATCGCAGGGTTCCACCGGCGGCGGGGCCCGCCGCGCCATGGGCGGAGGCAAGGACAAGGAGCCGACGCCGCTGATGGACCCCAGCCGCGAGCGTGACCAGCATCGGATCCTCGCCCTGTTCGCCCCCTACCGGAAGCGGCTGGCACTCGTGCTGGGGATGATTGTGTTCTCGGCGGGACTGAGCATGATCTCGCCGTTCCTGCTCCGGGACGTGCTGGACGAGGGGATCGCTCACAACAACACGACGCTGCTCACCTGGCTCGTCCTGGGCATGATCGCCATCGCGGTCTCGACCAGCGCGCTGAGCGTCTGGCAGACCTACCTCTCCAACATCGTCGGCCAGCGGGTGATGCACGACCTGCGGGCCGCCGTCTACCGGCGGCTGCAGCGGATGTCGCTGGCGTTCTTCACGCGGACGCGCACGGGTGAGATCCAGTCCCGGATCGCCAACGACATCGGTGGCCTGGACAGCGTCGTGACCACGACGGCGACGACGATCGCCTCCAACGCGACGACGGTGATCGCGGCCACCGTCGCGTTGTGCCTGCTCAACTGGCGCCTGGCGATCATCTCGTTCATCTTCGTGCCCCTGTTCGTCTGGCTGACCCGCCGCGTCGGCAAGGCCCGGCGGCGGATTACCACCGAGCAGCAGCGCCGGCTCGCCGACCTGTCGGCGCTCGTGTCCGAGTCGCTCTCGGTGTCCGGGATCCTGCTCGGCAAGACGATGGGCCGCGGCGGCGACCTGGCCAAGCGGTTCACCAACGAGTCCCACGAGATCGCCGAACTCGAGGTTCGCAGCCGGATGGCCGGCCGGTGGGTCATGTCGACGATCCAGATGACCTTCGCCATCCAGCCGGCGATCGTCTACTGGCTGGCGGGACAGAGCTTCATCGGCCACATCTCGGTCGGCACCGTCGTCGCCTTCTCGACCCTGCAGACCCGGCTGATGTTCCCGATCCAGTCACTGCTCGGCGTCGGCGCCGACATGGAGGCGTCGCTGGCCCTGTTCGATCGCATCTTCGAGTACCTGGACCTGCCGATCGACATCGTCGAGGCCAAGGACCCGGTCGAGCTGCGCCCCGACGAGCTGCTCGGCGAGGTCCGCTTCCAGGACGTCTCCTTCCGCTACGGCAGCGCCGTGGAACCCGCCCCGGAGGTCGTCACCAGCCCCGACAGTTCGGCGCCAGCCGAACTGTCAATGGAATCCGCGCCAGCGGATTCCACCGGCCCCGACAGTTCGGCGCCAGCCGAACTGTCAGTTGAATCGGCTTCAGCCGATGCAACGTGGACCCTCAGGCATATCGACCTCGATGTGCCCGCCGGCACCCGCACGGCGATCGTGGGGGAGACCGGCTCGGGCAAGACGACGCTCGGATACCTGGTGGCGCGGCTCTACGAGCCTCAGGAGGGGAGGGTGACGATCGACGGCATCGACCTGCGTGACGTGTCGCTGACCTCGCTGGCCGCGACGGTCGGCGTCGTCTCTCAGGAGACCTACCTGTTCCACGCCAGCGTGCGGGAGAACCTGCGCTTCGCGCGGCCCGATGCCAGCGATGAGGAGATCGAGGATGCCGCCCGCACGGCCCGGATCCACGAGCTCATCGCCTCCCTGCCCGAGGGGTATGACACCGTCGTCGGCGAGCGGGGCTACCGCTTCTCCGGCGGCGAGAAGCAGCGGATGGCGATCGCCCGCACGGTGCTGCGCAATCCACCCGTGCTCGTGCTCGACGAGGCGACGAGCTCGCTTGACACCCAGACCGAGTACGCGGTGCAGGCGGAGCTCGAGCGCCTGTCGGAGGGCCGGACGACGATCACCATCGCCCACCGCCTCTCGACTGTCCGCGACGCCGATCAGATCGTCGTGCTTGACAAGGGGACGATCGTCGAGCGCGGGACCCACGAGGAGCTGCTGGAGCGCGGTGGGGCCTATGCCGCGCTCGTGGCCCGAGACGTGACCGAAGAGGTCGTCGAGCGGGGTTTTGGGGGCTGACGGGTCCTATACACCCGTGAGCCCCCACAACCCCCCGACGGTCTAACCCCGGCGGGCAGGCCCCCGGCCGGCTCATGAGCGTGGTGCGCCGGGGGGCCGGAACGGCCGGCGCTCACTGACCGGCTCCGCGGTTGATTCCGTAGGCCGAGTTGAGCAGCGCCAGCACATAGCCGGCGAACGTCACCGCGATCGCCCGGATCGGTCCCGGCGTCGCGGCCTGGTTGAAGATGTAGGTGACCGCGACTGCCGAGGCGACGATCGCGTACACCCACACGCCAAACGTCAGCGGCCAGCTCTTGGCGTTGATGTCGCTCGGCTCCAAGGACAGTGCCTGGTGCACCACCCGCGTCACGCGGCGCCCCGTGGTCGGGCTGGCCACGGCGAGCTGAGCGCCGAGTTTGACGTTGACATGGGCCGGCGGCACGCCGACCTTGAGCGCGAACGCCGACCCCAGCACACCGGCGAGCGCCGCCGCCGCGGCGATCATCGAGCCGTCGAAGGCCGGCGGCTGACGGGCCACGGCGCCGAGGATCTTGACGATGAAGTAGATGTAGAGCCCGGCGAACGCCAGCACCGCGCCGTAGAGCATCAGCCCGCGCAGTGCCGCCGCGCCGGCGATGGCGTCATGGGGCGGGGCGGGCATGCTCCGGGCACCGGAGGCGGTGGCGACGGCGTGGGTCCGGCTCGCCCCATCGACCGTCGCGTCTCCCGTCGGTCCGTTGAGGTTTGCCGCCTCGGCGCCGGCGGTGTCGATTGCGCCGCCCGGCTCGGCGGTCGTCGCGTGGCTCGCCGCCGACGCGGCGGCTAGCTGCTCGGTGTGTGTCATGGCCCCCCTCAGTCCCCCGACCAGATGGGTGGAGTGTGATCCCCGACCTCGTGTCAGAGCCACACGATCGTCTGCGCTCCGCGACTGCCCTCACCGAGCCCCGTGGCGAGCGCTGCCACTAGCTATACACACTCGCTGCGGGAGGGTCAAGGACGGCAGCCGGGCACCGCTGCCGTAATTTCACCATTGCTCCCGATTGCTATCGAAAGCTCCGTTGCCGCGTCAGCGCGTCGGCTGTGCGGAGGACAGTCGGCAGCGCAGTACCACAGCGGCCGGTCCTGTCTCATCGAAGGCCCAGCGCAGCTGCTCCTCCAGCGTGTCGGGGGTGGCACTGCGGACCGGGACGCCGAATCCGAGCGCGATCGTCTCCAGGTCGGACTGCTGCAGGTCGACCGACGTGGTCTCGCCGAAGGCATCGCGCTGGTATTCACGCAGGATCCCGTAGCCGCCGTCGTCGACGACCAGCAGCCGGGCCGCGATTCCGTGCTGGGCGGCGGTTCCGATCTCGGCCAGCGCGTACTGCAACCCGCCGTCGCCGACGACGGCCACGACCGGGCGCTGGGGAGTGGCGACCGCCGCGCCGATCGCGGCCGGCCACGCGTAGCCGAGCGTTCCCGACCCGAGCGGATACAGGAACTGCTGGCCGGCGCGCAGTCGCAGGTGCGGCGCGGCCCAGTAGCTGAGGATCGTCATGTCCCAGGCGGTGATGGCATCGTCGGGCAGCGCCCGCTCGATCGTGCGCAGCAGCTCAAGCTCGGTGGGGCGCTCCTGGGTGTCTAGACCGTCCGCGATGCGCGCGCGCAGTTCACTGACGCGGCCCGGCGCCGTCGCGGCCGGCCGCGGGGGGTGTGGGGAGAGCTCGGCGACGAGCGCCATCAGAGTGAGCTTGGCGTCGCCGACGAGCGCCAGAGCGGGGTACGTGGTCCCGATTCGTTCCGGTGCGGCGTCGAGATGGATGAGCCGGCCCCCGAAGCGCAGCTCGTACTGGGCGGTGGTCTCCGCGCCGAGCTCGGTCCCCACGGCCAGGACGACATCGGCGCCGCTGAGCAGTTCCTGCAGCGCGGCCTCGTCACACCCGGCCCCCGCGGCGAGCGGGTGGTCGTCGGGGATCGCTCCCTTGCCCATGAACGTCGTGGCAACCGGTGCCTCGAGCAGCTCGGCGAGCCCGCGCAGCTCGGCGCGGGCACCGGAGCGGATCACGCCCCCGCCGGCCCAGATGACTGGGCGGTGGGCATGGGCGAGCACCGTCGCGGCCTCGATGAGCTGGGGCAGCGGCGCGCACTGGCGCTCGACCATCGCCTCCAGCGCGGTGACCGCCGGGCTCTCGGCCGGCTGGGTGAGCAGGTCGACCGGGATCTCAACGTACACCGGGCCGCTGGGGGGCGTGAGCGCGATCCGCCACGCCTGGGCCAGCAGCCCCGGGATCGACTCGACGCTGTGGGCGCGCGCCGCATGCTTGACGATCGGGGCAAAGGAGGCGAGCTGGTTGGGGAGCTCGTGCAGGTAGCCGCGCCCGCGGCCGATCAGACCGGCCGGGATCTGGCTGGCGATCGCCACAACCGGGACGTGTGAGCTGGCCGCCTCCATCAGCGCGGTCAGCGCATTGAGCGCTCCCGGGCCGGTCGAGAGCAGCAACGGGGCGGGGCGTCCGCTGCTGCGCGCGTAACCATCGGCGGCGAATCCGGCGCTGAGTTCGGTCCGGGCACCGAGCACCCGGATGTCGGTGGTCCGCAGGCCCTCCCAGATGGCGAGGGCGTGGATGCCGGGGACGCCGAAGGCGACCTCGGCACCGAGCGCCGCCAGGCTCTCGGCGACGACATGTCCGCCGACCCGTTCGGCCATCAGGCGGTCCCGGCCCCCGCGTCGGCCGGCGTGTGCCCAGCCGGCGCGATCCCGGCTCCGGCACGGGTGCCCTCAAGCACCGCCTCCTCGAGCGTGCGCGGACCGAGCACGTCACCGGCCCGGGTCGCGCCCGGATGGGACTCAAGCGCTTCCCACAGTGCGTCATCCGGCGCACGGCCCTGTGCGAGCACGAGCGTCGCGTCGTCCGGCACCGGCCGCGGGCGGCCGGAGAAGACGTGGGCGAGCCCTGGGCTCCCCCCATCGGTTGCGAGCCGGTGGTGGTGAAGGATCTCGACGCCGAGATCGTCGAGGCGCTGCAGGTAGAGGTTGCGCTGATATTGGTGCAGCGTCTCCCCGGGCACCGTGGCGGCACAGGCGAGCGTCACCGCCCGGCCGGCGCCGGCCAGTCGCTCGGCCGCATCGAGCCCATCCCAGCCGCCGCCCCAGTCGGCGACGAGCGCTGGGCCGACGACGACCGCGGGGTCGGCGATCACCTCCCAGGCCTGGATCGTGGGGGACGGGTGCGCGGGCAAGGCAGGTAAGTATGGCCGTGCGCCGCTGGCCAGGACGACCTCGTCGAAGTCGGCGGCCAGTCCGGCGTCGGCCTCGGTGCCCAACCGGAGCTGCACGCTCGCCGCGTCAAGCCGCCTCGCCATCGACCGCTCATAGCGCTCCCACAGCTCGGCGTGACCGGGGGCGCGCCCGGCGAGCCGCAGCTGTCCGCCGGGCTGCGCCTCACGCTCGACGAGGGTCACCGATGCCCTGCGGTGGCGGGCTTCAAGCGCTGCGGCAGCGCCCGCCGGTCCGGCTCCGATCACGAGCACCCGGGGCGGTCGGGTCACCGGGCTAAGAGGACGCGGAGGTGCGCCGAGCGTGCGCTCCCGGCCGGTGCGGGCGTTGACGGCGCAGCCGATCGGAACGCCGGCGTGGTAGTGCCCGATGCACGATTGGTTGCAGCCGACGCACTCGATCACCTCGGCGCTACGGCCGTCGGTCGTCTTGGCGATCAGCTCCGGGTCGGCGATCAGGGCGCGCGTCATCCCGACGAGGTCGGCGGCCCCGCTCGCCACGAGCGCCTCGGCGCCGGCAACGTCGACGAGCCGGGTGGTGGCGAGGATCGTCGCGTCCGGGACCGCGGCCCGGATCGCTGCCGCCGGCGGTGCGATCGCCCCGGCCGGGACCGGTGGGGGCGGCGCGATCCAGGTGGAGGCGGCCGGGTCGGCGGAGTGCCCGAGGACGAGTGAGATGAAGTCCACGAGACCTGTCGCCTGCAGCTGTGCCGCGATCTCCGCACACTGGGCCGGGCCCAGGCCGCCGGGGGCGAGCTCGTCGGCTGAGATCCGGGCTCCGACCGCCAGCTGTGCGCCGGCGCCCGCCCGGACCGCCTCCAGGACCTCCACCACGAACTTCAGCCGCGCCTGCGCTGAGCCGCCATAGTCGTCGCTGCGGTGGTTGCTGGCGCTTGAGAGGAACTGGGCGGGCAGATAGCCGTGGGCGACCGAGACCTCCACTCCATCGATTCCGCCTGCGGCGGCGTTGGCAGCGGCGGCCCCGTAGCCGTCGATCAGCTCGCGGATCTCGGTTACGGTGAGCGCCCGGGGTTCTGACTTGAAGCGCAGGCTCGGCACCGCCGAGGGTGCGACCGCCGGCGCCTTGGGCGAGCTGGAGATCTGCTCGCGGCCACCATGGAAGAGCTGGACGAACAGCCGGGCCCCGTGACGGCGGACGGCCTCACCGAGGCGGGCGTAGGCGGGCACGATCTCCGGCCGGAATCCGCCAAGCGTGTGGGCGGTGAGCAGGCCGGTGGGGTGGACTGCGGTTGCCTCCAGGAAGATCGCGCCGACGCCGCCGCGGGCCCGGGCCTCGTGGTAGGCGAGCAGATCCTCGGTGGGGAGGTGGTCGTGGACGAGGCCCGTCTGATGGGAGGTGGAGACGACCCGGTTGCGCAGGAGCACCGGGCCGAGCTCAATCGGCGAGAGCAGGTGTGCCGTCGCCGCGC
>JBAWFG010000023.1:0-4230 GCA_049591655.1 Solirubrobacteraceae bacterium | reverse complement strand
CCATCTGACCGACCCGGCCCCCACCGCCGAGTCCGCGCTTGGCGACGCCGGCTGAGCAGGGAGGCGCGTTTCCGGTGCATCGACGCGTCCAGCCGCGGCCGATGTGTTCAAGCTGGGCGCAGGTTCGCCGATGAGAGGGTGGTGTATCTCCAGCGTCGTGCATCTCGTGCCATTGGTGTGGCACTGACCTGTGCCGGCCTCGCCGGCCTGGCCCTCACCCCGGCCGGGGTGGCCAGTACATCCCGGTCGACGCCCCGGGCCGCTCCGGGTACGTCATCGGGACCGCTGGGCACGATCACCGAATTCGCGCTCAGCACCCCGGATCGCGAGCCGCAGGCCATCGCCGCCGCCGAGGATGGGACGCTGTGGTTCACCGAAAGCGCGACGAGCTCACTCGGCTCCGCCACTCCGTCGGGGGTGGTCACCGAGATCCCTGGGCTGAGTGCGCCGGCTGCAGATGTCACAACGGCCGCCGACGGGAGCATCTGGGCCACCGAACCGGGCGGTGGATACGTGGCCCGGCTGAGCCCCGACCATGCGCTCAGCCAGTTCCTGGTCGGCGCCGCCACGAAGCCGACCGGGATCGGCGCGGGGCCCGATGGCAACGTCTGGTTCCCAGAGCAGGGCGGCACGGCCGCCATCGGCCGGATCACTCCCGGCGGCTCGATCACCACGTTCAGCGCCGGGCTCAACAGCGCCAGCAAACCGGATGCGATCGCGGCCGGGCCCGACGGGAACCTCTGGTTCACCGATCAGGGCGCTCATCCAGCGATCGGGCGGATCACCCCGGCGGGGGTGATCACCGAGTTCTCGGCGGGTCTGCCGGGTGACGCCAAGCTGACCGCGATCGCGGGCGGGCCCGACGGGAGCCTCTGGTTCACCGATCAAGGCGGCCATCCGGCGGTCGGGCGGGTGACGCCGGCGGGGGTCATCACCGAGTTCTCGACGGGTCTGCGGGGTGACGCCAAGCTGACCGCGATCGCGGCCGGGCCCGACGGGAACCTCTGGTTCACCGATCAGGGCGGTCCATCCTACGTCGGACAGAGCACCACCGCTGGGACGATCACCGAGCAGGCGACTCCGACCGCCGGGAGCCATCCGGCCGGGATCGTCGCTGCGCCCGACGGGACGATCTGGCTGACTGAGCAGGGCGCCCATGGTCAGCTCGCTCAGGTCACGCTGCCAGCGGCGGGGGCGGCCCCGGGCGCCGCACCCCCGGCCGCAAGCGCTCCGCAGGCCACGACGATGCCGGTGCGCTCGGTCATGTCGACCACCGCCACGCTCGCCGGAATGATCGACCCCGGCGACGTCGCCACCAGCTACCACTTCGAGTGGGGTCAGACCACGGATTACGGCCGGCGGGTTCCCGCGGCGGATACCAGCATCAGTGCTACCAACGGCCGTCGCGTCGTCTCCGAGGCGCTCACCGGGCTGCTACCCGACACCGTCTACCACTACCGGCTCGTGGTCACCGACTGCGGTGGGTGCCAGCAGGGCACCAGCAATGGGGCCGACGCCACATTCACGACCAAGAGCCTGACGAGCAGCCAGACGGCCTCCGGTCAGCCGGCCTCCGGTCAGCCGGCCGCCGGTCAGCCGGCCGAACCGCCGGCGATCGGACGGAGCGTCGTCGCCGGACTGGTGTCGGGCTCCGTGCTCATCAGGGCGCCGAAAGCGAGGCGACCGCACGTCCTGACGGCGGCGACCGACATCCCCACCGGCTCGTTCATCGACGCGACCCAGGGGATCGTGCGGGTGACCACCGCGCTTCCCAGCGGAGGGCGTGTCCAGACCGCGACGCTGTGGGGCGGCGCGTTCGTGGTGCATCAGAGCCGGCGGCGCGGGATGACGCTGTTCAGCCTCGCCGGCGCCCTCGGATGCCCGGCGCCCGCGGCCCGTGGCCGGTTCAGCGCGGCCGTCGTCACTCGCCGGCGCCCGCGCCGCAACCTGTGGGCCACCGATCACAACGGCCAGTTCAGCACCCGTGGCAACAACAGCGTCGCCACGGTCCGGGGAACCTACTGGGACACGGTCGACACGTGTGCCGGCACGCTCACGGTCGTCAAGCGAGGCCGTGTCAGCGTCCGCGACCTTCGCCGGCACCGCACGGTACTGGTCACTGCCGGGCACCGGTATCTGGCCCGGAGCTGAGATCCCCGCGATGATGGTGCGGCGCCGTTTCTCGTGGCACGGGATGCTGCCGGTGCTCGTTGCCGCCGGTGTCGCGCTCGCGGTTGGGGTGATCGGCTACCAGGCCGGTGCGTGGGCAAAGCTGGAGAACGACACCGTCGACCTGCGGTTCGCGGCGCGGGGGGCACAGCCGCGGCCGGCCGGCCTAGTGCTCGTGGCCATCGACGATCGGACCTTCTCGCTGCTCCACCGCCAGTGGCCGTTCCCCCGCCGGCTCCACGGCCGGATGATCGACATCCTGCGCCGCGACGGAGCCCGGGTCATCGCCTATGACGTCCAGTTCAGCGAGCCGACCGATCCCACCGACGATGGGGCCCTGTATGACGCGGTGGCGCGTGCCGGCAACGTCGTACTTGCCACGACGGAGGTCGACGCTGAGGGACGTACGAACGTGCTCGGAGGGCCGGCCAACCTGCGGGCTGCGAACGCCGTCGCGGCGACAGCCAACCTCCCCGCCGACCCGGGTGGGGTGATCCGTCGCTATCCGGCCCGGATGCTCGGCATGGACAGTTTCGCGTTTGCGGTGGCCCGGCGTGCCGGCCGTACCGTTGCGGCGGGTCGGTTCGAGGCAGGCTCGGCCCCCATCGACTTCCGCGGCGGCCCCGGCTCGATCCGCACTGTCTCGTTCGCCGACGTGCTGGCCGGGCGTATCCCGCCCGCGGTGTTCGCACATCGGATCGTCATCGTCGGTGCCACGGCACCGACGCTTCAGGACGTCCACAGCACCGCCACGACGGCTGCCGAGCCTATGGCGGGCGCCGAAGTCCAGGCCGACGCGATCTGGACCGCCCTGCACGGCAACCCCCTCACTCCAGCTCCGGGCTGGCTGGACCTGGTGGCAATCGTCGTCTGCGCGCTCGCGGCGCCGGTGGCTTCGCTGCGCTATCGGGTGCTTGGGTCGGCCCTCACCGCAGGTGTCGTCGTCGCCGGGTACCTCATCGCCGCCCAGCTCGCCTTCGCGATGGGCACCGAACTGGTGGTCACGTACCCGCTGGCGGCCTGGATCGCGGGCCTGGGCAGCATGCTCATGGTGCGCTACTGGGCGGCGGCAGCGGATCGCAACGCTCTCGCCCGGCGGTTGCAGGCCAGCCAGCTCGAGCTCCTTCGGCGGCTGGCTCAGGCGATCGACTCACGGGACGCCGAGACCGGCGAGCATACGTTGCGCATCGGGCTGCTCTGCAGGCGTCTGGCGCTGCGCATCGGCTGGTCCGAAGCAGCGGCTCAGGCGCTGATGTACGCGAGCGTGACCCACGACGTCGGCAAGATCGGTATCCCCGACGAGATCCTGTTCAAAGCGGGGCCGCTCGATGCCGACGAGTGGGACGTCATGAAGACCCATACGACGATCGGCGCTCAGCTCCTGGCCGATTCAGACGATCCACTCATACGCATGGCTGAAATCGTCGCCCGCTCGCACCACGAGCGCTGGGACGGGAGCGGCTACCCGGACGGCACGGCCGGCACCGCCATCCCCATCGAGGCTCGGATCTGCGCGGTCGTGGACGTCTATGACGCGCTGCTGTCGCGCCGCTCCTACAAGGAGGCGTGGGAGGTCCAGGATGTGCTGGCCGAGATCGCACGGGGGAGTGGCAGCCACTTCGATCCCGAACTGGTGACCGCATTTCTGGCTCTCGCCCCGGAGCTCACCAGCGAGCTGTCCGCGTCGTATGCGCGCGAGCGTTCGGCCGGGGCGCGGTCGGTCAGCGAGGTGTCGTTGCAGATCGCGGGCGTCGCCGGCCCTAATTGGCCAGGACGGTGAAGAAGTCGCGGGAGTAGGGGGTGAGCAGGTGTCCCGAGATTCCGTACTGGCCCGGAACGACCGGCACCGGGGTCAGCGGTGACGAGCGATGGTGAACGTACAGGTAGCCCGCCACCCAATCGGGATTGATGTCGAGCTGGACCGCCCGCTGGATTCCGGCGGCGGCAACCGCGTCGGCGAACTGCGCGACCGTCAGGCTCTCACCCGCGGCCCAGACGAGATCCCCGTTAGCGAGGATGCCCAGGCCGCTGCGGGCGACGGCCGCGGCGCCGCCGATCGTC
>JBAWFG010000022.1:0-7338 GCA_049591655.1 Solirubrobacteraceae bacterium | reverse complement strand
CCGCCGGTTCATGCACGGACTTATTCATCTCTCTGACCTCCCTTGCAAGGACCGGGGCTTCACGCCGCGGCCGTCTCCCGAAAAACCAGTGTATTGACAGAGCCGCGGCTTGGCGCCGACGGAAGGGGGAGAACGGCCGGGGCGGGGGAGGACAGGCCGGGGCGCAGCCGGCTAAGGCGTCGCGAGCGTCGGGTAAGCGCGCACGCCGGGAAATGCGCTCCTTTTGCCCGCTGTGCGCTGACCCGTCCTAGGCCAAGCTGGGAACGGCCCGATGAAAGGAGCCGGTCATGAACACCACAACCACCATCAGCGGAGTGTTGGCGACAGAGCGCGCTGCCGATCTGCGCCGCGCGGCCGCGGGTCCGTCGGTGTCCTGCAACCTCAGCGAGGATCAGGCGTCACGGGTTGAGCTGCGACTCGCCGACCACGACGACCTTGCTGTCGTTCGTCGGATCGCCGCCCTCGACGACGCCCGTGAACTGGAGGGACCGGTGCTGCTGGCGTCGGTCGACGGTGAGGCGGTCGCGGCCCTCGCGCTGCGGGATCGCCGCGTTGTGGCAAATCCATTCGTGAGGACCGAGCAGCCTGTCGCACTCCTGCGCCTCCGAGCCGATCATCTGTATGGAGTCACTGCGCGGCGCCGGCGGATTCGCCGGCCGCGGCTGCGCCTCGCCTGACCACTCCGTTCCGGGCGGGCCGTTACGGAAGCGGGCGCCGCTCGCCTGAGAACGGCGCCGGCGCCGTCGGCTGGATGCGTTGTGAGTAAAACCTGTCGATCGCGTGACAAGCCTTGGCTACGGGGTAGTATGTGCTTAGCGAGTCCGGATCCTGCCGGCGGTGGAGTCGGGGCTTGCAGATGGGAAGCGGAACGCAGCAGGCGGTCGCATGTCCGGCCGCCCCTCACGGTCCGGCACAGGAGCTCTGAGCGACCTTGGCCGAACTGTCAACGCCACATTCCACTTTCCTGAACACCTGTCGAGCTGGTGATGGCCGACCGCGCGCGGCGGTAGATCCTCAGCTCGGGAATGGGGGCGCTCGTAGAGAGGGCCAGGGGGCTGATCAAGGGAGATCTGCTCGTCGCGTATCCACGGGGGGTGCGCGACGTTCGGATCGAGGGGGGTCCGGTGGCCGCGTATCCACGGGGGGTGCGCGGTCTTCGGATCGAACGGGGTCCGGTGGTCGCGCGTCCGCGGTGGGCGCGCGGCCCTCGGGTCCGCGACGGCTGAGGGGCCCACGTGGATCAGACCCCTGAGCAGACGCTGTCGCTCGACCTGCCGTGTGATCGGTCGGCGCCCGGGGCGATCCGGGACGCGATCGGCCGAATGGGGGGGATGGACGGCCTGGCCGGTGATGTCGCGCTTGTCGCCGGTGAGTTGGTGACCAACGCCGTCCTGCACTCGGGCGGGTCTTCGCAGGACATGGTGGAGGTCACGGTATTCGTCGAGCCCGGCCGGGTTCGGGTCTCGGTGCATGACCCCGGGCGCTCGGGCCAGTCGGCCCAGCCGCGCCATTTCGCCGACGACGCGATCGGTGGTTGGGGCCTGCAGATCGTCGATCGGATCGCCCTACGCTGGGGGGCGGAACGCAGCGAGGGGTACCGGGTCTGGGCCGAGATGGCGACTGACTGACGGTTTGCGGTTGGTCGGGCCCGGTATGCTCGGGACACTGGCGTTCGGGCGCTCTTTCTTCTCTCCGCCCGCGAGGCTTCCCCCCGATGAGATGGAGATGGAGGCCCCGCGTGACCGGATCACCGCAGCGCCGCGGCAACGGTGCCTTGAATGCGGCGCTTGCCAACGAGCTGGGCAAGCTGATCGCGGACTTCACCGGTCGAGGGGCTCAGCGGTCGCGGGCGTTCATCGACCAGGACGTGGTCGTGTGCATACTCGAAGACGGGGCCACGATGGCCGAGCGCAACCTCGTCGCCGCCGGGAAGGCCGAGCTCGTCCGTTTCCAGCGCGACGCCCTGCAGATGGCCATGGCTCCTCAGCTGATCGAGGCGGTGCAACGGCTGACCGAGCGCACGGTGCGTACGTTCATGAGTGGCATGGATGAGCACGGAAACTCCCAGGTGGAGGTCTTCATTCTCGAGCCGGAGCCGGAGCCGGAGCCGGAGCCGGAGCGGGAGCCGGAGACGATTGATCCCGCGGCTGAGGCGCAGTAGGCTGAAGCTCAGACAGGGACGGGTCGGCTGACTAAGCCGCCTCGGCCAGGTCGGTCACATAACGACAACGGACGGTCGAGGCCTAGCGGGCCTTGCCGGACGAAGGAGCGAGCCGGGTGGAAGAACCTGCTGGGAAACCCATAACAGCATCGTCCCTGGCAGGCGGAAACCTGCTGGCGGCGATTTCCACCAGCATCGTGGCGATCCTCCGCGAGCACTACGGGCGCGGACCGATGAAGGCCAAGACCTACGCTCTCGACGACATTGTCGTGGTGGTGATGCGGGGTAGCGGCTTCACCCCGCTGGAGCAGACGATCATGGACAGCGGGGAGCCGGATCGGGTCGTGGCGATGCGCGAGGACTTTCAGCGTGTCATGGCGCAGCGCTACAGGGAGACGATCGAAAGGCTGACTGGCCGCAACGTCGTTGCGTTCCTCTCCCAGGCCCACGTCGAGCCCGACATCACCATGGAGATCTTCTTCATCGACGGGCCCATGCCGGGCTTCGGCGCTGTTGAGGTGACCGAGCCGGAGTGACCGGCGCGGGCTCGCGCCGGTCCGAGCTCTGAGTCAGTGTTCCTGGCCGACCGGCACGTCGGTCGTCTGACTGGGCTCGGCATCGAACTCGTCCGGAGTATCGAGCGCGTCTGACATCTCGGGGCCGGTCGAGGACTCGGCGGCCTGGCGGCGCGCGTCCTTGCGGGCCTGCTTGTCGAGCTTACGCTCGCGCAGCCGGCTCTCCCGGGTCAGCTTGGCCATCGTGGTCTTCTTCTTGCCGCGTGAGGACATGAAGTCCCTCCTGTTATTGGGGAACGGCCCGACCAACGAGATCACCGATGTGACGGCTCCAGCCGCCCGTGCGGATTCCCAGGGGGTTCGGGTGTTCTTTTAGCCGGCACGTGCCTCGAGCGATGTGCGGGCAAGAACGGTGCGTGCCGAGGCGGCACGCTGACATCCCTGCTGGGACCAGCGACGCGACGGAGGGTGCTCACCCTCCGTCGCGGTCAGAGCTTGGTTAGAGCGCCTGTACGTTCGCGGCGGCCGGGCCCTTGGGGCCCTGCTCGGCGTCGTAGCTGACCTTCGCGCCCTCGGCGAGCGACTTGAAGCCGCTGCCCTGGATCGCGGTGTGATGGACGAAGAGGTCCTTGCCGGCCTCATCGGGCGTGATGAAACCAAAGCCCTTATCGTCGTTGAACCACTTGACGGTTCCGGTTGCCATATGGCGTTCCTCCGGTTGGTGTGCACTGCGAAACGCGGAGGAGCTGAAGAGCAACGACTGCGGTAACGCGGGGCACTGCATTAAACCGGGCAAATGCCCGGCTGGCTGGAAGTATAGCGATGGCCCCGCCGCCGTGCAGAGGGCGCGCGGTGGTACGCTCGGGTAGAACCCTGCGAGCCCTTTTGTTCCCCTCGCTTTCTGGGCGACATGCGGTCAGGGGGACAGAGAGGCGGTTGGCCATGGCCACCGCACCAATTCCGCGTCGGGTGCAAGCCATGCCGGCGAGCAGCGAGCCGAGGCGATGACTCTGCAGAGTGAGCCCGCACCGCTGAGTGGTGACCCGCTGCTGGCAGCCGTGACCATCGAGATGGTGGGGCTGCACGAGCGCTATCACCACCGGGCCCCGGCGACGGCCAAGACGTTGCTGCTTGGAGACGAGTTGCTCGTGTGCGTGCTCGGGGGCGTGTACACCGACGTGGAGAAGACGATGATCGAGCTGCAGCGCTCGACCATCGTCCAGGAGACCCGAAGTGCGTTTCAGGTCGCGATGCAGCACAAGTTCATCGCCACCGTCGAGCGCCTGTCCGGTCGCACGGTGCTGACGTTCATCTCAAACCAGCATGTCGGTCCCGATCTGGAGATCGAGGTGTTCATGCTCACCCCCCGCCCGGCCGAGACCGTCGCGAGCTGAGCGGTTGGTCAGGCGGCCGCCTGACGCGCCTGGGCGAAGGTCACCATCTGGCGACGGTCCTCGTCATAGAGCTTGAGACGGACGGCGCGCAGGCCGTCGGCGAGCGACAGCGTTGGCACTCCGTCGAACAACGCCGGATTCTCGTCATGCGCCCGCTGCAGGTTGTAATTCGGGATGCGGGCGCTGAGATGGTGAACGTGATGTAGACCGATGTTGCCGGAGAAGAACTGCAGCACCTTCGGGAGCTTGAGATAGGAGCTGCCCTGCAGCGCGGTTTCGGCATAGCTCCACTGCTCGTCGCGCTCCCAGTAGACGTCCTCGAACTGGTGCTGGACGTAGAACAGCCAGATGCCGGCAGCGCCGCTGAGCAGGGCGACCGGCAATTGCACGAGCAGGAAGGCCTGCCAGCCGACCAGCCAGCACATCGCGGCGACCATGACCAGGAGCGCCAGATTCGTCCACCTCACGCCGCGCTGGATCCGCGGGCGCGCCGAGCGGGGCACGATCCGGGGCTGGATCACCAGGGCGACGATCGGCCCCACGCCGAACATCACCGCGGGATGACGGAACAGCCGGTAGGCGAGCTGGTCTCGCCGGGAGCGGGCGTTGTACTCGGCGACGGTGATCAGCGGCAGGTCCCCGACGCCGCGGCGGTCGAGGTCGCCGGCCGTGGCGTGGTGGACGGCGTGGTGGTGCTTCCAACAGGCAAACGGCTGGAAGACGAGCAGTCCGAGCGTCCTGCCGATCCACTCATTTGCGCGCTTGGACGGCATGAACGAGCCGTGGGTGCAGTCGTGAAAGACGATGTAGGTGCGCACGAGAAAACCTGCGGTGGGGATGGCAAGCACGAGCGTGAGCAGGTACGAGACGCTCAGCGAGGCGTACATCACCGCCCACAACGCGACATAGGGCACGACCGACGTCATCAGATCCAGCACGCCGCGCTTGGGGTTGGCAACCCCATAGGGCGCCAACGTCTCACGCCAATACGGGCGTTCCGGCTGCGACCCCTTCGAGGCGGCCGGCGGGCGTTCCTGCGTCGCCGCGTCGGGCAGCACTGCTACAGCATCACCTGATTCCACTTCGACCTCCGATTCTGCGCTTCTGATTTGAGAGTGAGAGCTCGGAAGTCAGTCCGCGATGCCGTACAACGCAAGCCCAGGGGCCTCGCGACATTGCCTCCTGCCATGAGCGTAGCCGGGACCCGCGATCTGGTGCAACCAGTAGGCACAGGCGGCTCGTTTACCTAAGCCGGTTCGGCCGCCTACAGACCGCGGTCGCGCGCATCCTTGTTGATGGCCGCGGTGAGCGCGTCCGGTTGAATCTGAGCCTCCAGATCGGCAAGCCGCCGGTCTTGGCGCTGGTTCTCGCGATGCACGGAATCCTGAAGCCCCTCGATCAGTCGCTCGAGGTGGGCGACCCGCCGCTCGAGATCAGCGATGCGGGCCGGATCCGAGGTGTCGTCGCCGGACTCGGGCTCACCGTCGCGCGTCGTGCGCGGCGCCGCGGCTGACGCAGCGACCCGGCGAAGGCTGCGGACCCGAGCGATCAGGCGCTCACGTTCACTCATGCTCACGTCCCGTGAGTTCAATCCAGCTCAGGAAAAACGCGCCGCCCATGACGCCACCGTAGCAGTCGATGGCCACTCGCCCGCGGACCTGCGGGCGGCATTTTCATCGGTGAGCCGACATGCCCGAAATGCCGGAAAGCGGGCGAGGGGACGGCTTGTCGGAAGCCGAAAGCGGTCGTAATCTCGGCTCGATGCCCAGGAGCCGCCAGGTGCGCCTGCTCGAGGTGGTTCCGGAGCTCGGCGCTCGTCTCTCTCCACAGGACTTCGCTGCCGCGCTCGAGCAGGTCGTGATGCTGGCGTTGACCCTTGATCAGGGCCCGCTAGTGCCGGATGAGCTGCGGCGCCCGCCCGGTGTGCGCGGCGACGTGCTCGGCTTCGTCGTCATCACCGGCGCGCTCACGATGGAGCTGGAGATGGGCGGCCGCTCGTGCGCTCGGTTGGTCGGACCGGGAGAGCTGGTGTTGATTGACGGTGGCGACAACTCGTCGGTGCCGATGCGCTGGAGCTGGGCGGTCCTGGAATCGCCGTCGGAGATCGTCGTGCTCGACGATGGCCTGCTCGCCGCCGGCCGGCGCTGGCCGCGGCTCGTGGCCGGCGCGCTGGAGGCAGGAGCCGCCCAGGTCGCCCATGCATTTCTCCAGCAGGCCATCAGCCAGCTGCCCCGCGTGGAGGACCGACTGCTGGCGTTGTTCTGGTCGATGGCCGACCGCCACGGCGTGGTGCGCCCCGACGGCGTCTGGGTCGGCCTGTCGGCCACCCACGACCTGCTCGGGCGGATGATCGGAGCCCAGCGCCCGACCGTCAGTCTCGGCCTGCGCTCGCTCGCCGAGCGCGGGTTGCTGCGCCCCGACGGGGCCGGCTGGTTGATCGACCGCGCATCGCTGGACGCGTTCCCGGCCCCCGGCGAGGCCGACCCCAACGGGCAGCAACCGCCGGACCGTTCGCCCCCGGCCAATCCCGGGGAGGCTGCGACGATCTCGATGCCGTCGGCCGGACGCCCCTCCGGTCTGCCGCGGATCCTGTTCATCTCCTCGGCGTCGCCGCCGGAGATCGGCGGCCGAGAGATGATCGCCGCCACCGGCGAGCCGGCCGCGCTCGCGGCACTGGATCGCTGGAGGCCGGAGGTCGTCCTCGTCGACCTCGACACACCGGCCGGCATCGTCGGCGAGGCGCTCATCACCCGCCTGCACACCGACCCGGCGCTGGCGCATGTCCGGCTCGTGCTGCACGGCAGCCGCGCCGCCAGAGCTGCGCTGGCGCCGCCGTTGGCGGCGGCCGCTCACGACTACATCGCCCGTCCGGTGACGGCGACCGACCTGGGCTTCCGTCTCGACGCGCAGCTCGCGCTTGCGGCCGCGGCGTTGCGCCCGGCGGAGTGACACGGGCCGCCCGCGGCGTCAGTTGGCCAGGAGGGTGAAGAAGTCGCGGGAGTAGGGGGTCAGCAGGTGCCCGGAGATGCCGTACTGGCCCGGAACGACGGGCACCGGGGTCAGCGGTGACGAGCGATGGTGAACGTACAGGTAGCCGGCCACCCAGTCGGGGTTGATGTCGAGCTGGACCGCCCGCTGGACTCCGGCGGCGGCAACCGCGTCGGCGAACTGCGCGACCGTCAGGCTCTCACCCGCGGCCCAGACGAGATCCCCGTTAGCGAGGATGCCCAGGCCGCTGCGGGCGACGGCCGCGGCGCCGCCGATCGTC
>JBAWFG010000021.1:0-19548 GCA_049591655.1 Solirubrobacteraceae bacterium | reverse complement strand
GAGCGGCGGGGGCGGCGGCGGCGACCTGGCCCAACGGCGCGCCGCCGTATTCGGCCCGACGATGGAGCCGCTGTTCTACGACGTGCCGGTCGAGGTCTCGCACGCCGAGGGCGTATGGATCTTCGATACCGACGGACGGCGCTACCTCGACGCCTACAACAACGTGCCGTGCGTCGGTCACGGTCACCCGCGCGTGACGGCAGCGATCGCCCGTCAGGCGCGCCAGGTCAACACCCACATGCGCTACCTGCATCCGGCGGCGATCGAGCTCGCCGAGCGACTGGCCGCCTCCTGCCCGCCGGAGCTCGACACGGTGCTGCTCGTCAACTCGGGCTCGGAGGCCAATGAACTCGCCTGGCGGATGGCGACCGCGGTCACCGGCCGGACCGGCGGTCTGTGCACCTCGTTCGCCTACCACGGCATCACCGAGGCGACCGCCGCGCTCTCGCCGGAGGGCTGGCTTGACCAGCCGGCCCCGGCCCACGTGCAGACCTGGGCGGCTCCTGATTCCTACCGCGGCGCCCATCTGTCGCCTGACGAGCTCACCACTGCGGTGCAGGGGCTGACCGGCCGCGGCATCGCGCCCGCCGCCGCGATCCTCGACGGGCTGCTGACCAGCGACGGCATCGCTGATCTCGTGCCCGAGTATGTGCAGGGGCTGGTCGAGCGCACACGGGCGGCCGGCGCGCTGTGGATCGCCGACGAGGTGCAGGCCGGCCACGGGCGGACCGGCGAGGCGATGTGGTCCTTTGAGCGGTTCGGCGTCATCCCGGACTTCGTCACCCTCGGCAAGCCGATGGGCAACGGTCACCCGGTTGCCGCCGTCATCACCCGCCGGGAGATCGTCGCCGCCCTTGCGGGCCACACGCTGCTGTTCAGCACCTTCGGAGGCAATCCCGTCAGCGCCGCCGCCGCCCTCGCGGTGCTCGACGTGATCGAGGACGAGCGGGTCATGGAGCGGGTGCGGGAGACCGGCGCCGCGCTCAAGACCGCCCTGGGCGACCTCGCCGCGGCCCATCGCGCGGTCGGTGACGTCCGAGGCGTCGGGCTGTCGTGGGGGATCGAACTCGTCGCCGATCCCGAGACGCGGGAGCCCGACGGTCAGCGCGCCGCGGCGGTGCGCGACCGGTTGCGTCACCTCGGCGTCCTGGTCGGGACCACGGGGCCGTCGGTCAACGTGCTCAAGATCCGGCCGCCGCTGGCCCTGACCACCGAGCACGTGCCGATCCTGGCCGGGGCGATCGACGCCGCGCTCACCGACACCGCAATCGGACCGGGCGGCGTCTGACACCGGCAGCCGGTAATTTGCCGAAAGCCTGGCGCAACTTCCTCTGATCCGGGTTGTTCTGTCAGGAAGCCGAATCCCTGGAGCCGCCATCCCAGGGAGCGGGGGAACCAACCCCTTTGGGGCGAGTCCGGTGGTGATCCACCGGTAGCGCTCAGCACCGAGCGCGAGCCCGTCAGCTAACCCCGCAGGCACAAGGCAGCCAGATCAAACGTCCATGACTGCGGGGTTTTGCGTGCCCGAATCGAGAATCCGTCCCACCATCGGCCGCCTCCCGGGCAACGCCCGGATAGGCCGACTGCTCGGGATGATGGTGGTGTTGGCGGCCCTGACCGCGGTGGCGGTCCCCGGCGTCTCGGACGCGGCATCGGCCGGCGGCTCACTGCGACGGGTCCTCCGGGTCGGCGCCCACGGCCGTGACGTCCAGACCCTCCAGACCTGGCTGTCGGATGTGGGGATCCGGACGGCGACCGATGGCTCGTTCGGGCCGGCGACGCGCCGTGCCGTGCAGCAGTTCCAGACCGCCGCGCACCTGGCCCCCCCGAGCGGCACCGTCGGGAGCAAGACAGCCCAGACGCTGCGCTCTTGGGTCCAGAACGGCACGACGGCCTCGACGCGGACCGCCCACCACGTCTCGAGGACGCCGGCGACGACGCCCGGCTCCACCGCCAAGCTCGTCAACGGGCTCGCCGTCGCCCCCGCCGATGCGCCGGCCGTGGTCAAGCAGGTGATCGCCGCCGCCAACGCGATCGCGTTCAAGCCCTACATCTACGGCGGCGGCCACGGGAGCTTCAACGACTCCGGCTATGACTGCTCCGGATCGGTCAGCTACGCGCTGCACGGCGGCGGTCTGCTGTCCTCGCCTGAGGATTCCGGCCAACTGGAGAGCTACGGCTCCCCCGGGGCCGGACAGTGGATCACCCTGTGGGCCAACGCCGGACACACCTACCTCAACATCGCCGGGCTGCGGTTCGACACCGGCGCCCAGAGCTCCTCAAACGGCAACGACCGCTGGACCACCCAGCCGAACACCTGGGGCAGCGGCTACGTCGAGCGCCACCCGACCGGGTACTGAGAGCGGCGGACGTTTGCGGCGCCCCTGGCCGTCAACGTCCAACCTCCGGCGAACCACCGAGGGCGTTGGACGTATGCAGGGGCAACCCGGCGGGTCAGGTGCGCGGCGCGTAGCGATGGTGGAGCATGAGGTCGTTGCCGTCGGGATCGGTGAACAGCGCCATGTGGCAGACGCCGGTATCAAGCGTCTCCCCCAGGAAGGGCACCCCGTTTGACTCCAATTCGGCGCGGGAGCTCGCCACGTCGTCGACGTGCAGGGCGAGATGGCCGTTCTTCTGGGGGGCGAACGGAAATCCCATCCGCGCCGGCTCCCAGATCACCAGACACGTTTCCCCGGCCCAGAACTCAAATCGCGCCTTCGTGTCGGCTCGCAGGCCCAGCGTCTCGCCGTAGAACACCCGGGAGCGCTCGGCGTCCTGGGACGGGACACCGATGAAATCGAGCTTGCTGATCTGCATCCGAACTCCTTTGCCTAGCCGTTGAGCACCCATAGCTTCCCGCAGAGACGGGCGGCCTGACCGCATCTGTAGTGAAGGCTGCGGCGTAGATGCCGATCAACTGGGGAATACAGCTGTTGGCGCCCGACATCGACCCCTCTCCGGGGCTCGCTCTGCCGGCGTTGCCAGAGACCAAACTGTCGGACCGGGAAAGCCGACCTAGACTCAAGGCGTGAGGTTTCGATGAACAGCATTTCCAACACCCCCACCGATCAGCGGGTCGCCGCCTTTGGCGAGGTCCGCCGCATCGTGACCGAGCAGCGCGGCAGCAAGCTGTTTGACGAGGAGGCCGACGCCCTCCTCGGTGCCGCCAGCGACATGATGCTCGCCGATCCCGGCCCCCAGGCCCAGGAGGCCCAGGCCGAGTTCGACGCCCAGATGGACCGGCTGGAGGCCGGGCGCTGGGCGGAGATGGTCGGCACCGACGCCCAGCCGGGCACGGCGACGAAGCTGCGCCGCGCGTTTGCCGGGTGCGTGCCCGGTCCGGTCAGCCTCGCCGCCTGAGCGGCTGCTCTGGCGCCCAGCGGGCGCTGGGATTGACATACCCCCAACGGGATTCGAACCCGTGATTTCCTGCGTGAAAGGCAGGCGCACCTCCTTTCAATCGATTACTTACGGGATCGGCAGCCCGAGAAACGCCTTCTCAGTAGCGCTTTTGCTCCTGGGTTAGGTACCCACTCCGGTACTCACGGCCGGCGCTATCGCGGCAACGCGATCACCCGAGGCGCACAGACTGGTGATCGCTTCGTCGCCAACTCGATCGTGACCGTCGGACCCATCAGATGGCAGAAGCGATCGTCCGCGTCAGGCGCCCTTTCCGCGCAAAGCGTGGCTGCCGCTGCGCACCCGCCGGCGACTGCGCCAGGTGCGCGACCTCAACCTTGATCCGATGCCGCTGGCGGTTGTGCGCGTCGTTCGCCAGCGCCGCGACGCCAGGGGTAAGGCGCCCGCGGCGACGGTCGTCGTGGTCTGACAGGGGGCGTCGCCCGCCAGGTTTTCAGTCGACCGTGACCTTCACGCGCGCGGACGGTCTTTACAGGCAGACGATGATCTCCCGCAGCCGCGGCGAGGTCGAACCCGAGACAGGACCGAGGAGCAATAGATATGTCGATCAGTCTCACGCGAGCCGCCGCTGGCGCGCTCGCCACAACGGCCGCCCTGGGCGGCTTGGCGAGCACCGCAGGCGCAAAGACGTTCAAAGGCGCGGTCGTCCATCACAACCAGCGCGCGCACTCATTCGTCGTCGCCGACCGGGCCGGCCATCTGTATGCGGTCCACGCCGCCCACGCTCCGCGCCTCGGCAGCGAGGTCGTGGTGAGTGCCAGGCGCCTGCGCGACGGGACCTATCAACTTCAGCGTTCCCACCGCGCTGGCCGGGCGGGCCGTAAGCTGCGCGTGCGCGGGGTGGTCAGCTACGTCGACCGCCGCACCGGCGCGTTTACCCTTTCGGCCCCCGGCGTCTCGATGCTCGTGGTCCACTCCCACCGCCTCGCCGCTCGTACCGCCGACGCCACTCCCCCGGTCGGCAGCGTAGTCGTGGTCACCGGCACGGTCAATGATCAGGGCGAACTCGAGGACCAGAGCGTCCAGAGTGAGGGCACGCAGACGAACGGCATCGATCTGGAGGGCACCGTGCTGTCGGTCGACCCGACGGCGGGGACGATCACCGTCTCGGCCGATGACAGCGAGCAGTCAGGCGGATCGGTGTTGGTGACGGTCCCCTCGCCGCTGAGTGTCTCCCAGTTCACGCCGGGTGAAGAGGTGGAGCTCCTCGTCCAGCCAACCGGCACGGGAACGGCGACCTTGCTCGGCTCGGCCGATGATCAGAACGCTCAGTCGGCCAACAACTCGCAAGATCAGCAGGGCGACAGCCCCGGCAACGACAGCCAGAGCAGCGACAGCCAAAGCAACGACGGCCAGAGCAACGACGGCCAGAGCAACGACAGCGGTCAGCAGACGACCGACGGCTCGGGCAGCTCCTCCGCCACAGGTAGCCAGACAGGCTCAGGCAGCACCGACTAAGACCGACGGGCGGCGGCGTTCCGAGGAGGCTCCCTCGTCGGAACGCCGCTCATCTCTCTAACCTCCGGATCCGGTCCCCTCCGCGTGAGCCCGCGTTTCTCCCCCTCCGAGCTGTTTCTCAAAGCGCAGACTGACGAACGTCTCGCTGCGCTCGCCTCGGAAGGTCACGGCCGAGCGTTCGCGGTGCTCATCGAGCGACATCGCCGGGCCCTCTTGGTTCATGCGCAGCGCCTGGTCGGGACACAACGCGGCGAGGATGTCGTGCAGGAGGCGCTGCTGCGCGCCTGGCACTCGCTGGACCGCGGCGTCGAGGTGCGCCACGTGCAGGCGTGGCTGCACCGGATCGTCCACAACGCCGGACTGAGCGATATCGAGCGTCAGGTTCCCCCGGCCCACCCTCTGTTCGAGCACCTCGTCGATCCCTGCGAAACTCCTCTTGCCGCCGAGCACCGGCTGCAGGTCAGAGAGGTCCTAAGCAGCGTCTCCGCGCTGCCAGAGCGTCAGCGTCTCGCCCTGTTGGGCATGGAGCTGGAAGGGCGCTCACGTCGCCAACTCGCTGCCGAGCTCGGGCTGACCGAGGGCGCCGTCCGCCAGCTCGTCCACCGCGCCCGTGACGCCGTGCGGGCCGCGATGGCCGCGTGTGTCCCGTTCCCGCTGGTTACGCGGGCGATGACGGCGTCCGGATGGATTGGCAGCACCGACAGCTCCGTCCCGCTGCATCCGGCCGCGGAGGCGACCGCCCTCTCCGGACTCGCGGCCGGCTCGGTAGCCAAGGCGGGCACCGCCCTGTTGGCCGTCGGCGCGCTGGGCGGCGGGCTGTTGCTCCACAGCAAGCAGCCGCCAAAGCCGCCGCGACCCACACCGGCACCGCAGCTGAGGGGGCGTCCCGCGGCCCGCGCGAGCGCCCCGCGCCCCACTCGGAGCTCGGTCGGCGTCGTCATGGCCGGCCGCCAGGTCGCGGTCGCGGCCTTCGTGGACTCTCACCGAGCCGGGCCCGCCGGAGTCCGCCCGGCGCCCACTCCCGTGGTCGGGGCGCGCGCGATGCTGCCGCAGCAGACGGCGATCCAGCCACGGCGCCGCGAGCCGAGCGCGAGCGATGGCCGGGGCCCGGGGCACCTCACGGCCGCCCCGCCGGCCGTCACCCCGGATCCATCGCGCACCGGACAAAGCCCAGGCCAATCAGCTACCGACGGCGGGACCGATTCCGGCTCGTCGTCATCAGGCGCCAGCCAGCCGGCGGACACCGCGACCGTGGCCTCGACCGCGTCCGCAACCGGGGACCAGTCGTCTTCGGGATCGCTGGATTCCGGCGCCACGCCGACCTCGTCGGGCGCCTCCAGCGGCCAATCCTCGCCGGACTCCTCTTCGTCGAGCGGGACGACCACCTCGTCCGCGACGGGCGATTAGTCGTCCCCGCCCTGCGTCCGCATCGCAGCGCGGGCGCGGGTCGTGCAGGGGGCCGACTGACGTCAGCGACTCCTCACCTCACATCGCGGAGCCCGCGCCGTGAGCCCCAGCGCTCGGCAGAGCCTGCCCTCAGGCGCAGCCGCGATCGAGGGAGGTGGAGCGCATTGGGCTCGTCCGTTGCACCTGCGCAGATGTCTGGTACCGTCGTCTGAGGGAAGCTCTACCGGGGAGCTAGGGGATGAAACGTAGGGGCTTGGCGCTTGCCGTCTGTGTAGCGCTTGTGATCGTGATAAACGAAGCGCTCGCGGCCGCGGCCGGCGCGACGCTGCTGCCGCGAGGGAACAAGGTCTACTGGGGCGAGAACTCCGGCGGGCGCATCTCGCAGGCAGCACTGGATGGCTCCGGTGGAAGCGACGTGACCGTCGGCGGTGGGTCGGTGACTACGCCAACCGGAACCGCGCTTGACCCGGCGACCAACCGCCTCTACTGGACCAGCTACGGCGGCGACGCAGTGTGGTCGGCCAATCTCGACGGGACGGGCCAGGCGCAGGAGCTCTACGCCGGAGTCAGTGATCTCGTCAACGGGCCAGTCGGGATCGCGATCGACCCGGCGACCCACACGATCTACTGGACCAACATCCTCAACAACACGATCGCTGCGGCGAACCTCGACGGGTCAGGCGGAGAGCGGCTGCTCAATACGACCGGCGTCGTCGTCAACAACCCGCAGGGCATGGCGATCGACCTGGCCGACAACAAGCTGTTCTGGGGCAACTCGGGCCAGATCGCCGAGACCAACCTGGACGGCACCGGCAACGCCCACGTCCTGGACCTGACCGGAGCGACCGCCAACCAGATCGTCGGGGTGGCGGTCAACCTCGCGACGAACAAGATCTATTGGTCCAACGCCGGCGCGCCGAAGATCTCGTTCGCCAACCTGGACGGAAGCGGAGGCGGTGGCGACCTCAACATCACGGGCGCAACGACACCGAACATCGCGGCCGGTGTCGCCCTCGACGTCACCGCCAACCGGATCTACTGGGCCAGTAAGGGCGGCGACAAGATCTCCTACGCCCACCTCGACAACACCGGCCAGGGCGGCGACCTCAACACGACCGGCGCGACGCTCGCCGCTCCCGAGTATCCGGCGCTGCTCAAGGCGCCCTCCGGGACCGGCGCACCGACGCTGAGCGGCAGCGCCGCCTCCGGCTCCAAGCTCACCTGCGGCCGGGGAAGCTGGGCGTCCGACCTCCCGGGAGCCCAGCTCTACCAGGCGCCAGAAACGATCACCTACACGTGGACGCGCAGCGGCTCGCCGGTCTCCGGGGCGACGGGGAGCACGCTCACCGCCAACCCCGGCGGCACCTACCGGTGCGCGGCCACAGCCACAAATGGTGGCGGCTCGGCCACCCAGCCGAGCACGACGAAGATCACGGTGGCCAATCCTCCTGCGGGCGGCGGAGGCCAGCCGCCGTCCGGCGGCGGCGGTCAGGGTTCAGGCGCAAAAGGGGCACCGCGGTGCACGCTGCGGCCCAGTGCCCGCACACAGACGATCACGGCGGCGAAGCCTCTGCTGAAGCTGACCGCCCGGTGCACGCAGGCCGTCAGCGCACGACTCACCGGCACGGTGACCGCTGTCCTTGCCAACGGACACCACAGGACGTTCACGCTCCGTCTGCTCCGCAGATCCCTCCCTCGCAAGCGGTCGGTGACGGTGGCGGTGAACGTGTCGACGCCGGCGTTGAGCGCGCTGCGTCAGGGGGCTACCGAAGCCGCGAGCTTCACCCTCGTGGCGAGGAATGCTCATGGAACGGCACGTGCCGGGGCGAGGATCAGGCGCGTGAAGCTGGGGCGCCGGCACTGAGGCGCTCGTGGTACCGATGCCCCGCTTCAGAGCTGGTCTGGGTGCGGCGGTCCTGATCGGGCTGTTCGCGGCCGCGCCCGCCGGCGCGGCGACGATCACCGTCACCACGACCACCGACGAGCTGACGGCGGGAGCGGGGTGCTCGTTGCGCGAGGCGATCGCCACGGTGAACGGCAACGGCAACGGGGACTGTGGGACGGCCGACGCCGGCGGCAACACGATCGTGATGAAGGGCACCACATACCTGCTGACGCTCGAGCACTTCCTGTTTCTGGGCGGCCCACCGACCGGATGTATCTCGACCTCCTCACCCCGGCCCTCGGACAACAGCTGGGGCGAGCTGTCAGTCGCCGGGACGGTGCACAACCTCACGATCAAGGGGGCCGGGCCGGGGCGGACCGTCCTCGACGCATGCAAGCTGGGCGACCGCGCGCTCCAGGTCATGGCGGGCGCCGGCGTGACGCTCAAGGACCTGACGATCACCAACGGTCACGCGCAGGACGGCACCGACGGCACTGCCGGTTCGACGTACGGCAGCGTGGGGGGCGCCGCCAACCCCGGTGCGGGCGGCGGGGCGATCCTCAACCAGGGCATCCTGTCCGTGATCGATAGCTCGATCACCAACAGCCATGCCGGCGATGGCGGGATGGGCGGGACCGGCGGGGACCTCGGAGGCACTGGCGGCCTTGGCGGAGCCGGCGGAAGCGGCGGCGGCATCGCCTCGACCGGCACTCTGACGGTCACCGACTCCACGATCGCCGGCAACGGCGCCGGCAACGGCGGCGCCGCCGGCACGGCCACGCTGGGCAGCACCGCGAACGGCCAGTCGGGCAACGGTGGCTCGGGCAACAGCGGCGGAAACGGCGGCGGGGGCGGCGGCATCGAGAACGTGGCCGGGACGGCGACGATCACCGGCAGCACGATCACAGGCAACACGACCGGTAACGGCGGGGCCGGCACCTCAGGCCAGAACAGCGACTCAAGCCAAGGGAACGGTGGCAACGGGGGCAACGGTGGGTCCGGCGGCAACGGGGCCGGCATCGCGAGTGCCGGATCGATCATCCAGAACGCCTCGCTGCGGGCGCTCAACGACACGGTTGTGGGGAATCTGACCGGCAATGGCGCGGCCGCCGGCAATCCCGGCGGCTCCGCGAACGACCTCTTCACCGCCGGCCAGGGCGGCACCGGCGGCAACGGCGGCTATGGCGGCGGGATCATCAACCTGTTTCGCTCGACAGCCCAGTTCGTCAACCTGACGATCGCCCAGAACGCCAGCGGCAGGGGCGGGACCGGCGGCGGCGCCTCGGCGAACTTCCCGGCTGGCGCGAACGGGACTTCCGGCCACGGCGGAGGGATCTACGCGACCTCGTCCTCCCCCACGCTGCAGAACACG
Organism: Solirubrobacteraceae bacterium; assembly: GCA_049591655.1. Taxonomy (GTDB): domain Bacteria; phylum Actinomycetota; class Thermoleophilia; order Solirubrobacterales; family Solirubrobacteraceae; genus Palsa-465. Next base: position 10,006 of record JBAWFG010000021.1, on the reverse strand, counting down.
ATCCTGTTCAAGAATGGGACCGGTGGTGACTGCCGGGGCACGATCACCGACGGCGGCCACAACCTCATCCTGTCGGCGTCGACGCTGGGCGGGATCGTGACCGATCCCTGCAACGTGTCGGGCTTTGCCACCGGCGATCCCAAGCTGGAGGCGCTGGCGGATAACGGCGGACCGACGCAGACGATGCGCCTGCAGTCGGGCAGCGCCGCGATCGACCAAGTGCCTGCGCACGGCGCCGGATGCCCGGCCACCGATCAGCGGGGCGTCATTCGCCCCGGCGGCGCGGCATGCGATATTGGCGCCTACGAGGCCGCCGCGCCGGGCGCCACGACCGGGCCCGCCAGCCAGATCAGCCGAAGCGCCGCGACGATCGCCGGCACGGTGGTTGCCAACGCCGCCGCCGCGACAGTCCAGTTCCAGTACGGACGGAGCAAGTCCTATGGGTCAAGCACGCGTCAGCAGACGACTTCCGGCGTCGCCCCGGCGTCCGTGATGGCGCACCTGTTGTCCTTGACGCCCGGAGCGACGTATCACTATCGCGTTGTGGCGAGATCTGGCGACGGAACGACGTTTGGGGCCGATCGCACGTTCATGACCGGCTCGGGTTCTGGTTCAGGGTCGGGCTCGGGCCCGGGGCGTCCGGGCTCTGGCGGCTCAGGCGGCTCAGGCGCGGGACAGCGACTCACAAGGTTGGAGATCACGCCCACCCGGGTGCACCGCAGGCGCGGAGCGACGGTGAGCTACTTCGTTTCTGGGCGGTCGGAGACCCGGTTCGTCCTCAGCCGGTGCATCAAGATGGTCAAGAAGCGCTGCACGCGGTACCGGCGCGTTTCGCGCTTCACCCGCCATGATGCGGCGGGGCGCCACAGCTTCCATCTCGGTGTGAAGAGACGGCGGCGTGGGCTGTACCGGCTCACTGCGACACCGAGTTTCAAGGGCGTGCAAGGCGCTCCGAGCAGGGTCGCCTTCCGCATCCTGGGTTGAGGGGCCCCGGCGCAGGATTGATTCAAACGCGCGCTACCTGCCAGCCACGATGTGGCAACGGACAAAGCGGTAGCGCTGGCGATAGACGACCCGCTTCCCGCCGGCGAGCATCAGCACGACGCGCACGGTGAAGCGATTCCCCCGCGGACGGGAGATCCGGACGACCCTGAGGCGGTGCCCAGACGCGTGACCGATGCGCCGCTTTCCCAGGAACACGGCGATGCGCCGAATCGGGCGACGCTCGTGGCGCGGGGTGAGGCGGAGGGCCTTGGAGCGGCAGTCGAGGGGCTTGGCTTTCGGCGGTGTGGGCTGCCCGTCTGCGGCGATCAAAGCGCGGTACGCCGCGAACGCCGGCTTGGCCGAATAGTCGTCACGCAGAAGACCGTCGGTCGCAAAGGTTGTCGCCGCACCGGGAAGCGACCCCGCTGGCTCGGACGAGTTGGAGTCGCGGAGGTTCAACCAACGGTAGTCGGTCACGTTGAACGTGCCGCTGTAGTCGCGGACCGCGTTGACGAGCTCGTTCACCCCCGCCGCCCGCTGCGCTTCGCTGGTGTTGGCACCGGTCGGGATCCCGTTCTCGGTGATCCAGATCGGGACCGTCGAGCCGTCACCGGTACGGCCATGCGACCAGGAGCGCCGCCTGCTAGCGGATCCGCGGCATAGGACTCGTCTGCTCGAGTGCCCGCAAGCTGACGAACGCGATCGCGGCAGCCGCCCGGTTCGCAGGCTCGTTCCTCGCCGAGAGCAGGGCGTTGAAGATCGGCTTCGGTCACGTGCTCGTGCGTAGGCAACGTTCGGCACGTCAGTCCTGGATTTGGCGAATGGGAGGGGCGCGGCGACGCGCGGGCCGAAACTCGCTTTCACTTCCGCACGGGTACTACGAGCGTCGTGCGCGCGGCGTCTCATGTCCGATACCGAAACGAGCGTGCCGGCGGCACCACTTCTGCTGTACTGCTTGCAGGATTCGGTTGCCCGGCTGGCCCCGGGCGCATCGAACTCGCCGGTGGGGTGCTCGCGGGCGCCTTGTACGCGTCCCGCGTTGAGCGCGGGCGTGCGCACCGGCGGTGACGGGCGCGAGTCGGACCGACAGCAGGTTGGTAGCGGTCCCGGCGCGATCGACTGGTTCTCGACTGCGTCTGTCGCACTACGGGTTGACGATCTCGGCGGCTGCGGTGAGCGGGTCGATGTTTGCTGCGTCCGCGATGCCGGCGCGGTACTCGTCGGTGTTGGTGAGTGCTGGGGTCAGGTTCCGCTCGTAGCGGACTCGCTCGGCGGCGACCATCCGGAAGCCGATGTCGTGCTCGAGGCGCTCGGCGAGAGTCCACAGGCGGCCGGCCGCAGTTGCGTCCTCGTTCCGCGCGGCGACGCACGCGAGACCCGCGAGGCAGTACGCCCCCAACCGCACGTCTCCCTCTTGCAGGCCGAGTGCGAGCGCCTCACGGTAGTAGCGCTCGGCGGTGGGCATATCGTCCGCGTCGAGATGGAGGTCGCCGAGGCTGTGCACTGTGGCCGCACCACCGCCGAGTCCGTTTGCGCGCCGAATCTCGATCGAACGGGCGAACAGCTCGACGGACCGCTCAAACTCGCCGAGGTCCCGGAGAGCCTCAGCGATGGAGTGCAAGGTACGGGCGATCCCCAGCGTGTCGTCCAGGCGCTCGTAAATCGCAAGCGCCTGCTCCGCCCATGCGAGGGTGCTCTCCGGCGCGCCGGCGATGAACTCGGCGGCGCCGAGGCGAAGCAGCACGAGGGTCTCGCCGCGTTCGTCGCCGGCGTCCCGGTAAAGAGTCAGCGCCTCCATCAGTGCCCCCCGCGCCTGCTCGAGGCGCTCGAGGAACACCAGCGTGCCGCCGAGCCCGGCGAGGGCCTTGGCACGGTCTCCCGGCGGCAGCGCGGTCGGATCGGCCAGCGCCCGCTCGTACCACCGCTCTAATTCACGGATGCGTCCGGCCCCTAACCAGGGCGTGAAGAGGGCATCGGCGAGTGGGAGAGCGGCGGCGATATCGTGGTCGAGCGCCCAAGCAAGCGCGAGTCCGACATTGGCGGCGTCCTGGCGCAGCCGAATCAGGTCATCGGTGCCGTCCCGGGCGCCGTCACCATCAGCGACACCGAGCGCGAAGTACCAGCGTGCGTGGCGGGCGCGAATCTCGTCGCGCTCGTCGCTTGAGTCGAACTGCTCGAGTGCGTATTCGCGCGCAGTGTGCAACAGGAAGAGCCGGCCGTTGTCGGCGTGGCGCACAAGGCTCTTGTCGATCAGTGACCGCATGGCGTCGAGATCAGCGCCGCAGATCTGTTCGGCTGCCTCGAGCTCGAAGCTGCCGACGAACACGGCCAGCCTGGTGAACAGCCGCTGCTCGGGCTCGCTCAGCAGATCGTAGCTCCAGGCGATCGTCGCCCGCATCGTGCTGTGGCGCTCGGGGAGGTCGCGGCGCCCGCCGACGAGTAGCGGGAGCCGCTGCTCCAGCCGGGCGAGGAGCTGCTGCTCGGAGAGGAGCTTGACCCGCGTCGCCGCGAGCTCGAGCGCGAGCGGGAGCCGATCGAGTCGCTCGCAGATCGCGTCGATCTCAGCGCCCGGCTCGTAGCCCGGCTGCACCTGCCGCGCCCGCGCAATGAACAGCTCGACGGCGCTGTGGGGCGACAGCGGCGCCACCGGGTACTCCTGCTCTGCGGCCACCCCGAGCCGCTCGCGGCTCGTCACGATCGCCCCGCAACCCGGCGCGCCGGAGAGCAGCTCGCCGACCGCGCGAGCTGCCTCGATCACCTGCTCGAAGTTGTCAAGCACGAGCAACAGCGCTCGCCCGCGCAGATACATCGGCACATCCGCGATGTCGCCGAGCGCCGCCGCGATCGCCGCCGGTACAAGCCGCGCCTCGCTGACCATGGCGAGCGGAACCCACCACACGCCGTCCGGATAGCGGTTGGCGAGCTCCGCCGCGAACGCGAGCGCGAGCTGGGTTTTTCCCGTCCCACCGGTTCCGGTCAGGGTGATCAGCCGGCGCGAATCAGCGAGCGCCATCAGCTCGGCAAGTTCGCGCTCGCGGCCGATGAGGGGTGTCGCCTGCCCGGGCAGATGGACATGTCCCGGCGCTCGCCCGTCCGTCGTGGCGCCGGCGGGCGCGGCCGGCTGGCCTGGGTCGGTTTGGAGCAACGTCTCGTCCTGAGCGAGGATCGCTTCGTGCAGTCGCCGGAGCTCGACTGACGGCTCGATTCCCAGTTCGTCGACCAGCGCCGACCGTGCGGCACGGTAGGCGGCCAGCGCTTCTGCCTGCCGTCCGGTCCGGTACAGAGCCAGCATCAGCTGGCCCCGCAGACGCTCGCGGTACGGGTAGTCGCGTACGAGACGCTCGAGCTCGCCCAGCACCTGCGCCTCCCGGCCCAGCAGCATTTCGACCGCGATCCGCTCCTCCAGCACGGCGACGCGCAGCTCGTCGAGCCGCGCGATCTCCCCCTGCGCGAACGCGTCGTATTGAAAGTCGGCCAAGACGTCGCCGCGCCACAGCTCGACTGCGCCGCTCAGCGCGGCGAGTGCCTGATCTGGTCGTCCCGCTGCCAGCAGCGATCGGCCTTCGTCGATCAGCCGCTCGCATCGCTGCACATCGAGCTCCTCGGGCCCGACTCTCAAGACGTAGCCACCGCCAGTCGTGACCAGCCGCTCCCCGTGTGGGTCTGAGTGGCCGGCGGCGAGGGCCCGGCGTAGCCGCGATACGTGCACGTGCAGCCCCTTCGCGCCGCTCGCCGGCGGCGCACCCGCCCACAGCTCCTCAACCAGCTGATCGCTCGACACGACCTCGTTCGCCCGCAGCAGCAACAAAGCAAGCACGGCTCGCGGCATCCGCCCGCCCAGGGCGAGCTCACGTCCATCATCACCGATCACCTGTAGCGGTCCCAAGATGCCGAAACGCATACGCCCTCGCGACCGTACCGATCCCGGTCGCTCGCCGCCCACCGCACGACGCCGAGACCGCCCGCCCGCGGTTGCGATGCGCGGCCGGGGCGTTTACCGGACTGCAAGCCGCCTGCAACCCGTGCGGATCACAGTGCCCGCACCACGACCCAACACGAGGTCCAACCATGCATCCCCAACTCACCCTCATCGTCGCCCAACAGCACATCGCCGATCTCCACCGAGCCGCCGACCACAACCGCCTCATGCACACGCCACCACCGCCACTACCGCCACCACCCCCAGCGCCAACTCCGCCACCAGCAGCCACGCCGTCCCCGCACGCCGCCACGCCGCCGCCGCGCCAGTCTCGTTCCTGCACTGGCTCCGCCGCCGCCTGGCTTAAACGCACCCGTTGCTCGGGGAGCGCTAACTCGAGGGCGGCCAGTCGCAAGCACATAAGCGGTCACGGCCGGATCGGCAGCGGCGCTACTGCTTGAGGCGCCGAGGAGTCGCGCCGCACCGCGGCCGGCCAAGCTGACCGTGGACGTCGTCACCGGCGACGCAGATGCGACCGGTCGTGTCCGCAAGCAGCATGCGCGAGGTTGCTGCCTGCGCCGGAGCGGGCGTGTCACTCACGCGTCCAAGCTAAACGGCGACGGCGGCTCCGCGCGACTCACCGGACGGGACGTCGAACGAGGGAACAACTGTCAGCGGAGGTCGTCGCCCTCCTCCCAGTGCATCTCGGCCAGTACGTCGCGGAACGCCTCGTCGTCGTACTCGACGGGAGCGAGGTCGGGCGCGAGCCAGTCTGACTCGGGTTCGAGTCCCTCGGAGTGCCTCATCGCCGTAACGAGGAACTGCTCGGCGCGCTCGACGAGGGCGGAGTCTTCAGTCCAGAAGCCGAACTCCCGGCTCAGCCGTGATCGACTGTTGAAGTTGGCCGACGAGATCCAAAGCCGCTGCGGCGTGAACTAGATGATGGCGTCCGGGCTGTCGAACGCGTCCTCGTCGTGCCATTGCAGATGCCCGAGCAACGCGAGCTTCGCATGCATGATCGGCACGAGGTCATTGGCGCGCTTCCCCTGAGACGCTCGGCTGCGGCCAGGATGGCGTCTGACTGGTCGCTGGCGTCCGACGGAGACGCGACCTGTTGGCCGGCTCCCGGGATTCGGTCCGGTCGCTGTGAGAGCTTCGATGACCGCCTCTTGCTCCCAACGTCGTGGCGCACGGCGAGTGACGAGGCCCTGTCAGCGCGGTTCTGGACGCGCCTCACCGTGCGATAGCGAGCGGGTGCCATCACCGAGGGTGCGTCTGGTCCCGACAGGGAGCCGCACCATGATCGGCAGGCGGCGGAATCGTTCGGGTCAGGCCCTGAGCGCTATGACCGCGCGCGGGCGCGGTATCCCGACGCAACCTCAGGGACCTGCTGGCCGGCATCGGGGACGTGGTCGATGCGGCAGGAGGAAGCTTCACGATGAACTAAGTCACGTTCGTGGTCACCGCGGTGCGGCGGTCGTAGGTGAAGCGCACTGTGGCGGCATGTTGGGCGTGCGCACGAAGTCGGCGAAGCCCTCGGGATCAGCTGCACTTCGACTTGCTGGCGGCCACGAAGCTGGTGAAGGATCTCACCACGTTTGCAGCGGCGCTGGCGACCGTTGCGATACGGCTGGGAGAAGGATTCGCCTTGAGCGCGTTGACGGCGCTAGTGAGCGCAGCGACCGAAGACTTGATGGCGCTGCTCTCGTTTGGGAAGTCGCTCTTAGCCTGGATGACGACGGTGTCAGCGTCGGCTTTGACCTTCGTGAACGCGGCCTCCAAGGCGCTGATCTGACTGGTCGGGCTCAAGCCGGTCGCCTCGTTGATCGAATTCTCGAGGCTGGTTCGAGCCGAGCAGTAGGCGGGCTTGCTGCTACTGCCGCAACCGGCGAGCGTAACCAGCGCTAGAACCGCGACACAGACGACTCGGACGATCCGTCTCGCGACGGTGTGATGGGGCTGTCTCGCGCTGGTCGTCAAGGTCATCCAAGTCAAGATGTATGACCGCTGCAACGACTTGGGTCATCACCTCAATCGGGTGACGCACGAGCGGTGATCAGCTCGGGCTCTGGAACCTCCGGGCCGAGCGCGATCATGATCTACGTGTCCCTTTCGATCGTCTACGGGTCAGACCACTTGGTCAAGCTCTCTGGGCGTCGCATAGGGCAGCTGCCGCGATGGCGGGGCCGACCGCTGTCGATGGCGGCGCTCCACCCACCAAGCGGGCCCACGCTCGCCGTCGAGACCAGCTATGAGGGATAAGGCAAGCATTCCGGTGCCCGGTGAGCCGATGCCTCCCGCCCGGTTCCTTTCCGCCCGTCTGTTGCAGAATGTCACGGTTCGGCTGGTCGTGGCGCTGGCGTTTGCGGACGCCTCGATCGTCGTGCTCGCGCTGCCGGAGATCGTCACCCGGCTGCACACCTCGATCTCGCACGTCCCGTGGGTGATCACGGGTTACAACCTGGCGCTGATCGTCACCGCGGCTGCGGTCATCCCGTTTGCTCGCCGACTTGACTCGACGCGGGCGCTGATCGCGGGGCTGGCGCTATTCGGGCTGGCCTCCATCGGTTGTGGGGTCGCCAACAGCATGAGCGCGCTGGTGCCCCTCCGATGCCTCCAGGGCGTTGGCGGCGGTCTCCTTCTGTGCGCATCGCTGCCAATGCTCGCGAGCACCGCGCGGCCGGGGGACTCCCCATTGAACGGGTGGTCGGCCGCGGCCGCGATCGGCATTGCGGTGGGACCCGCCGCCGGCGGCGTCCTCACCCAGATCTTCGATTGGCGCGCGATCTTCCTTGCACAGGCTCCGGTCGCCGCACTCGGCGTGATCTTTGTCCTTGTTGTGCGCCCGCACCCGGTGAGCGTGCTTCCGGACGAGGCGGACCCGCGCGCGACGGCGCTCGATCCTGTCACCGCCAACGCTGGCCTGGCACTGCTCTCGGCCGGCCTGATCTGCGCCCTGTTTCTCGTCGTGCTCATGCTGATCAATGCTTGGCTGCTGTCGCCGATCGCGGCCGCGGCAGTTGTGACCACGATCCCGCTCGCGACCGCGATCGCGGAACGCCACGTACGCAGGAGTTCGCCGGTCGCATTGGGAGCGGTCGGCGCGTCGCTCGTGGCTGTGGGCTTGATCGGCCTCTCGTTCGTGACGCATCGCGAGCTCGGCATAGTGATCGTCACGCTCGCGCTGGTTGGAACCGGCTTGGGATTGGCGTTCCCGGGCCTCACCACAGCCGCGCTCCGGAGCGGCGGACCGACGGCTGCCCGAGCCGCGAAGACGGTCGTCGCACGGGATGCGGGGATCGTGCTTGGCCTGCTGGTCCTGACGCCGGTGTTCGTCAATCAGCTGAACAACGCGCCCAATCAGGCGCTGCCAGCTGCCACTCAAGCGGTGCTCACTGCGCCGATTCCCTCGGACCTCAAGCTCTCGCTGGCGCCCGGGCTCGTCGCGGCCTACAAGAAGGCCCCGCAGAGCGAGCTGCCCGACTTCGGCCCGACGTTCGCTCGAGCAAGCGCTCACGCCACCCATGCGGAGCGCGCGGGCTTACGTCACCTGCATAACCAACTCGACTCGATCGTTCAACGCGCCGCCACAATCGCGTTCAGGGTGCCGCTCCGCTACGGCGCCGTCTTCGCGATCGTCGTCCTAGGCCTGCTGAGCGCTCGACTCCTCTACCGAAAGCGGACCAGCTAGTGGTCACGCGAAGCCTGCCCCAAGGTGGGTCGATCCTCCCCAGTTCCTGCTCGCACCCGGTGCATACGAAGAGCCGCTGTTACCACCAGCCTGAGATCGATGCTCGTGCGATCGCGTTGCGCGAATAGGGATTCGTCCCGCGCGGTGTCGTCGTTCACGAGCGCCGAGTCGTCGAAGCGCTCGTGAGTTAAGCACCGGCGCTTCGCGCGAAGCAGTTGTCAGCCCTGATGAGCCCCGGTGGTCGAATTGCCGCAGCGCGCCGCTGGCCGCGGGCTGTCGGGGGGCGCTGACATCGGTCACGCTGGCGCGCGGTGGGACAGAGCTCCCGGCCGCGCTACGGCTGTGGCAGAGCGACTGGCTGGGCGGGGAGGGGCGCGACGGCGGGCAGTGCGATGGGGGTGTGGCGGCGGGGGGTGATGCGGTCGACAATCGCCCATGCGGCGAAGGCGAGCGAGCCGATGATGCCGGTCAGTGTGACCAGCACGCCGGCGGCGGCTGTGGCGGCGATACCGTGGGCGCCGAGGATCAGGACGGTGGCGGCAGGACCGGTGCTCGGGCCAATCGGCAGCTGGCCGACCGTGAACATCACGATCAGCAGCGCCATCGAGTCAAAGATGGAGACGTGCACGCCGATCGCGTGGAGCATCAGCCAGTTGCGCAGCACTTGCGCGCAGACGGCCAGGAGCGCAAAGCTGATCAGGCGGGCGCGGCTCTTCATACGCAGGACGGCGAGCCCCGCTCCAAGGCCGGTCCGGTGACGGTCTGAGACCCGACACAGCCCGGTGACGAGGCCGGCCATCAGCGCGATGATGAGCGCCGGCACCCATAGCGGGACACCGAGCGGCGCCACGAGCGTGAACGAGAATATCGCCACGAGGGCCAGTTCGACGGTGATGATCGGCACCTCGGCAGCCACGAGAGCCGACGCCCGCGGCGTGGTCCGCGGGGCGGCCCGCCGCACGGACGCGACCCGTACCGCCATCCCGACCGATCCGTTGACGATGCTCGCCATGCACCCCACCGCGGCCGAGCGGAACAGCACGCGCCGGCTGACCGTGGCGCCAGCGGCCCGCACGCAGATCGTCCACGCCTCGGTGCGGGCCAGCAACGCGCCGATCTGCAGCAGTACCGAGAGCGCGAGGAGGGTGATCGGAGCCGTCCGCAGAGCCGTACTGAACTGCGCGCCCCGCCCGGCAAGGACATAAGCCAGGAGAGCACCGACCACGAGAGCTCCACCGACGCTGATCGCGATTCGGCGGCGCATCGGGGCGACATCAGGCACAGGGTCCGGCGGTTGTGTATCGGGGTTCACGGGAACGGCCTTCGCGGTAGTGGTTCTCAGACTGCGGGGGGAGGAGCGACTCCGTCAGGGCATCGCACCTAACATCGGCCACATCAGCGCCGTCTAAACG
>JBAWFG010000020.1:0-3479 GCA_049591655.1 Solirubrobacteraceae bacterium | reverse complement strand
GCCCTGACGCGAGAGCGCCCTGATGTCCATCAAATCCTCCTCGCTGATCACAGACGGCCTCCTGCTCGACGACATGAAGCCGTCGAGCGTCGAGACCGCCCCAGACAGAACGCCGAACAGGGCTGGGTCAGACGGCGCGCACGCGCGTGACGGGCTCGTCGCCCCTCCGGGGCTCCTCACCCATCACGCGCGTACCCAGTCCTCAAGCCTCCCGGTCGACCGACAGAATTCGATGGCCATCGACCAGCATTATTGGGTGGCTACGGGCAGCCTTTCGGGCCTCGGCGGTCTGATTGGCTTCTGCTTATCTGAACGTGGTTGTGGTGGTCAAGGCCTCCGTGGGGGAGTTAGGGGCGGGTTGGCTCCGTGGGTGCCCGGGCTTATCTGGGTCCTCGAGCATTGATGATGTGATGTTCGGGACGTGATGGTTGATCGGTCATCCCAGGGGTGACTGCGGCCGCTCGGTCTTTGTCAGGGTCGCCACTTTGGTGGGTGCCACAGAAGCTGTGGGAGCTGGCCGCAAGGTGATCATCTTGGGTGGGGCGGTTTGGAGCCCGGAGGTCTTAGTCGGGGGTTGGTGCGATCGCGTCGGGTCCGAGGTTGTGCAGGAGGTGGTAGCTGCGCCGGGCGATCTTGCGTGCGATCGTGAGCGACGCGCGGGTGTGGGTCAGGCCGCGATCGCGCAGCGCGTGGTAGTCGCGGTAGTCGGGGCTGTGCAGCCGGGTGGCCGATTGCGCGGCCTCGTAGAGCGCCCAGCGCAGCGGTGATGAGCCTTGGCGGGTGAGCTTGCCGACTCGGGCGGTCTGATCGGAGCGGTGCACGCCGATGTCTAGGCCGGCGAACCGCACCGCTTTGCGTGAGCTGGTCATGCGACAGACGTCGCCGAGCTCGGTGACCAGCGTCAATGCGATCAGTTCCCCGACCCCGAACTGGGTCATCAGCGCTTGGCAGCCGGTCTGGTGACGCGCGACCCGGCGCAGTGAGCGCTCGATATCGGCGATCTGGCACTCGAGGATGTCGATCATCCCCAGCGCGACGGTGACCCGTTCGCGGGCGTCGAGGGGAAGGTCAAGACGCGCGAGAAACGTGCGGCCGGCCAGGTTGGCGATCTCGCCCGGCGCGCCGGCGCTGAGACCGTGGTGATAGAGCACCGAGCGGATTCGCAACAGCCATTGGGTGCGTTCATCGATCAACGCCTTGCGTAGATGCAGCCGAGACCGCCATTGGCGGACGTGCTCGGGCGCCATCCACGCTTCGGGCAGTCGTCCCTCCGCCAGCAGCTCGCGCAGCCATAACGCGTCCTGGCGGTCGGTCTTGGCGCGGCGTTTGCGTCCGCGCAAGGCGCGGGTCTCCACGGTCTCGGCCAGATGCGCGATCGCTCCGGCATCGTCTAGGGCGCGCGCGACAAACAGCCAGCCGGTGCAGGCTTCCATCGCGACGTGCACCACTCGATCTGCATACGGCTCGGCCCACTCGCGCACCGCCGAGGGTGATGAGCCGATCCGACCGCGCCTGACCTCGCCCGTCACTGAGTCCAGACAATCAAAGGTGATCTGGCGCAGATGCACGTCAAACCCCGCGATGACAGCGCCCTCAAGCCGCGGCGCGATCACGCCCACGGCCTCTGAGGCGACCGATGACATACCGTCGCTCACGGTCGGTACCTCCGTTCGATTGGCCGGCCGCGCGGCCGCAATCCGCGCGTGCCTAACGACGCCGTTCGACACGGAGGGCCGGCCACCTTCACGCCAACCACCCGGCCAAATCAGCGGCCGTTCATGCCATCTCTGTCGCCGACCCAGCGGTCAGCGATCGACTGCTGTTTCCTCTCCCAGTCGAGATAAAGCAGAAGTCCGCCGCCGTGTTGGGGAGGCTCTTCAGGTTGTCGGTTGTGCGTGACCGCGGCAATGGTAAAAACAGGCTTCGGACGCGTCGGGCCAACTCCTCGGAAGGAACGGGGCCGACATCGCCGGCGGCGCGATCACGGGAGAGTCCGGGTTCGCCAGGCTCCTGCGGAAGTGGCTGCAAACGGCGATACGCATTGAGCCCCGCCAAGACGGGTAGCGACGTCGGAGAGGGTCAATCAGGGAGGGGAGTTATGGCTGGCGGCGACGAGAAGCTGCAGCAGAGCACGCGTTCAACCGCGTCGAACGGAAAGCGAGCCACGAAGCGCGGCCCGACGCAGGCTGAGCGTCACGCCACGCAGGCGGCCGAACGCATGGCGAAGCGCAGAGACGAGTCCGCCGGCGGGTTATCCGGCGCCGTGTCCAGCCGGGCCGCTGAGTGGTCTCTCGACGGCCCAGACCAGGCGTCGATGGAATTCCAGAAGTACTTCTGGAATTCGCTGATGGACTACTGGTTTCGCATGGAGATCGAGGGATGGGACCGTCTACCTGAGCCGCCGGCGCTACTGATCGGCATTCACACGGGGGCGCCGTTCGTCTGGGACGCGTGGACGGTCGGGGTGCAATGGTGGAGGCGGTTCGGCGCCGAGCGGGTGCTGCACGGCACCGCCCACGACGCGCTGATGGCCGCGCCGCTGGTCGGTGGCTACTTCCGGAAGATGGGCGTACTGCCCGCAGCGCCCGACTCGATCACCGCGGCGCTTGCGGCGGGTCACGACGTAGCGCTCTGGCCGGGAGGCGAAGTCGATTCGCTCCGGCCGTGGACCGATCGCGACAAGGCGGTACTTGGCGGACGCACCGGGTTTGTGCGGCTCGCGATCCGCTCCGGGGTGCCCATCGTCCCCATAGCAACGGTCGGCGGAGCCGACTCGATGCCGGTGCTGGTCAGAGGCCGCCGACTCGCCCGATGGTTACAACTGGACAGGATCGCCCGACTCAAGATGTTCCCGATCGCGCTCAGCGCACCCTGGGGAATCGGCCCGGCCATGCTCCCCGAATTCCCGCTGCCCACCAAGATTCGAACGGCGTTTCTCGACCCCATCGATCTCGACTCGGACCCCGACCGGGCCAATGACGACGAGTATGTCCAAGCCAAGTACGAGGAGGTCCGTGCGAGCATTCAGTCCGGAATGGACGCGCTCGCGCGCAGACGCCGGTTCCCGCTATTCGGCTGAGAAGGCCGCCGGCAAGCTCGCTCCCAGTGAGCGACACGGCTGATAACCGCCGAGCCTGCGGAAGAACGCTGCCGAGAGGTCAACGCAAACCGCACACGCCGCTTCTCTTCCGTCGCCAACCTGAGCGCCAGGCGAGCTGCTGCTGCTTTGCCTCCTGATCGACGTGAAGCAGAAGACCGGCCGCCGGCCACGGATGCCCGTCTGCGTGCCGGTCGTGCGTGATTGGAGAAGTCTCGCCGGGCTGCTCAGGGCGGGAGGACTGAGTCCTGCTCATGGCGATTTGCGAGACCAGCTCCGTGGAGGCGGCTCCGCCCTGGTTTGGTAGCGCGACGGGCGTCTCGGCCCTTCCGCTTGCGTCACGGTCAGCTGCGGTGTCTCGCGCTGAGTGACGCGTCGTTCC
>JBAWFG010000019.1:0-2293 GCA_049591655.1 Solirubrobacteraceae bacterium | reverse complement strand
CATTCGTTGAGATCGAACTCAACGAAATCCGGATCCACGCCCGCGCCGTCGTCGAGCAGCTCGAACTCGTCATCGAGCGCCGCGACCTGTTTCACGGGGACGACGATCTTCATGGCGACCGCCGCCCCGTGTTTTGGTGAACCCGGCCGCTAGCCAACATCAACCGTGTTGAGCAGCTGAGCGCGGTAGTCCTCATTGGTGGAGTCGCCCCACAGACGGCGCTCGCGGATGAACGGGAGCGGCATCTCAGGATGCGGCGAGTCGATCTCCCGGGCCAGCCGGTGGCCGTCGAAGATCGAGTCGACGATCATCCGCGGCGCGGCCGCGTCGCCGATCAGGTACAGCCCCTCGATGCCCTCCGCCGCCAGCCGGGCCGGATCGGACTTGAGCTCTCGGTAGAGGGCGTCGTCGGAGATCCGAGCCGTGCACAGCACCACGGTGTCGACCTCGAACTGCTCCTTGTGCGCAGGGTTCCAGACGTCGTAGGCATGGCAGACGCCGGGCTCGATCTTCTCCAGCATCGTGTACGTGTGGATGTCCACACCGAGGCGATCCAGATCACGGTGGAGCATCGGCGCCTCCAGCGTGTAGTCCATGTAGTTGGCGATCTCGGCGGCCTGGGTGACGAACGTGACCTCATGGCCCTCGCCGGCCAGCTTCTGGGCCACCGACACGCCCATGAAGTACGCCTCGTTCTCGAGGATGAGCACGCGCTTGCCGATCTGCTTGGCGCCGGCGACCACCTCGTCAGGGGTCATCTGCCAGTCAAGCGATGTGTCGGCGCCCTCAATCGGCTCGTGGGTGGCCGCGTTGAGCCCGTCGGTCGCGAAATGGCAGCCGGTGGCGACGACGACGATCTCGGCGCCGTAGCCGAGCACGTCCTCGGCGCTGAGCCTCGAGTTGGAGTGGATCTCGACGTTCGAGAGCTTGTCTAGCTGGATCTGGCGGTAGTTGACGATCCGGCTCCACTCCCCCAGCCCGCGCGCCTGGCCGCGGAACAGATTGGGCTTGCCGTCGGAGTGACCCATCTTGGAGATCCAGTTCACGCAGCCGCCGATCTCCTTGGCGCCCTCCACCAGGTGCACCGCGGACATCTGGCGCTTGCCGAGCACCATCGCGCACTCGAGCCCGGCGGGCCCGGCACCGACGACCAGGACTCCCTTGTCGCGGTTGGCCGCAGGATGGAAGTTCTCCGGATGCCAGCCGCGGCGGTACTCCTCGCCGGCGGTCGCATTCTGGGTGCAGACCATCGGCGGACCACCGATCTCCCACCGGGAGATGCACTGGTTGCAGCCGATGCACTCCCGGATGTCGTCGAACCGGCCCTCCTCGATCTTCTTGGGCAGGAACGGGTCCGAGATCGACGGGCGAGCGGCCCCGATGATGTCGAACTGGCCGGAGTTGATGATCGCCACCATCGTGTCCGGGTTGGTGATCCGGCCCACGCCGACGACCGGCTTGTTGGTGTGGTTGCCGGCCTTGATCTGACCGGTGTACGGCTTCTCGTGGTTCTCCTCGAAGAACCGCGAGGGGCCGGCATTCTGGCCCCACTCGGCGATGTCGCCGACGGTGAAGTCCCAGAGGTCGACGAGATCGTCGCAGTACTCGACGAAGCGCGCACCGTCCCCGCCGACCTCGATCGAAACCGGCCCCAGCAGGTGGTCGACCGCGAACCGCGACGCGATGGCGCAATCGTCGCCGACCGCTTCGCGGACCTTCTGAAGCGACTCGCGCCAGAAGCGGGCCCGGTTCTCGAACGAGCCCCCGTACTTGTCCGTCCGGCGGTTGTAGAACGGCGACAGGAACTGGAAGGGCAGGTAGGCGTGCGCCCCGTAGACGTAGATGATGTCGAAGCCGGCCTCCCGGGCCCGGATCGCGGCATCGACATACATCTGCTGGACCGTGTTGATGTCGTCCTGGTCCATGTAACGCGGGAAGATGTTCAGCTCAAAGTCCGACGCGATCTGGGACGGGCCGCGGGGCGTGGCACGCGACTCCATGCACGGAGCGTGGGGGCCGCCGTACCACAGCTCGATTCCCGCCAGGGCGCCGTACTGATGCAGGCGATCGCACATGGCGGCGAGGTTGCGCACGTCGCCGTCGTCCCAGATCCGGGCCGACACGCGCGAGGTGTCGTCGGATTCAGGATGGATGGAGCAGTACTCGGTACAGCAGGCGCCCCAGCCGCCCTCGGCCTTCATGCCGCGGTGATAGGCCTGCATTCCGGGCTTCTCGGACCCGGCACCGATGCAATGAGGGACCTGGTAGAAGCGGTTTTTGAGCGTCTTCGGCC
>JBAWFG010000018.1:0-3009 GCA_049591655.1 Solirubrobacteraceae bacterium | reverse complement strand
GCTGGAGCCCGTGGGCCCCGGCGGCGGTGCAGGGCCACGGCCCTGACCGCCCGGCGAGCGGCGCGCTGCGCTTCGGTGAGCCGGTCTGGTTCGGGCCCGCCGACCTCGTGCAGGTCCGCAGCGCGGTTGCGGTTCGTGGTCTGCGGCTGCATTTCGTCGCCGCATCGGCGGTCGGTGCTGACCTGCGCTCGGGGGCGGCGTTCCCGTTCTCGGCCCGCCGAGTTGCCGCGCACGAGCTCGCTCAGCCGGTGCTCGACGCCGGGCCCGGGCAGCCGCCAATCATCGCCCGGACAGCGTGGGCCGGCACCGGCGCACGTCCCGCCGGAGGCCCGTACTACGGGTCCGTGCAGGTCGCCTTCGTGCACCACAGCGAGAACCCCAACGGGTATGGGCCGGCCGAGGTCCCGGCGATGATCCTCGCGATCTTCGCCTACCACCGCCACACCCGCGGCTGGTCAGACATCGGCTACAACTTCATCGTCGACGCCTTCGGGCGGATCTGGGAGGCCCGCGCCGGTGGGATCGACGAGCCGGTGATCGGAGCTCAGGCGGGCGGCTACAACGCGGTCTCGACCGGAATCGCGGTGCTCGGTTCGTTCAGCTTCCAGGCGCCGTCGGCGGCGTCGCTCAATGCGCTGGAGCGCCTGCTCGCCTGGAAGCTGTCGCTCCACGGCGTCCCGGCCACCGGTCGCGTTCAGGTGCGGGCCGACGCATCGGCGCCATTGTTCAGCCGCTACGCGGCCGGTCAGCAGGTGACGCTTCCCCGGATCGCCGGGCACCGGGACGGCGACATGACCGCCTGCCCGGGCGAGCAGCTCTACGCCCGCCTGCCGGCCGTGCGCCGCCGTGCCCAGTCACTCGCGGGCGACCCGGCGGCGCTGACCCTCGCCTCATCGGCCGTCGATGTTCCGCTCGCCGCGGCCTCGGTGACGCTCAGCGGATCGCTGGCTCGCCTCGGCGGCGCGCCGATCGCCGGCGCCCGGCTGTCGATCCAGACGATCAGCCCCAGCGGCGCCCTGGCCACGTTCGCCTCCGTGACGACCGGCGCCGACGGCTCGTTCACCACTCCGATGACGCTGAACCGGTCGGCGGTCGTGCGGGCCCTCTACCCCGGATCGCCGGCCGCGGTCTCCGATCTCGTGCTCATCCAGGTCACGCCGGTGATCGAGCTATCGCTTGCCTCCAGCTCGCCGCTGCGCGTCACCGGGACCGTGGCGCCGGCCAAGCGGCGGGTTGCGCTGAGCGTCTATCAACTGACCGGTGCCCACCGCCGGCTCATCTCCACGCGCCAGGTCCGGGTCAGCGGCGGCGCGTTCTCGGCGCGGGTCTCACTCGGCCGCCGTCCCCGCGGCGAGTACATGATCATCGCCCGCACCCCGCTGGACACCGACAGCGCCCCCGGCGCCTCCGCGCCGGTGACCGTGACGGTCTAGCCGCCGCCCGGCGCCACCCGAGCGCGTGTCGCCCACCCCACCAACGAGGGTGTGTCGTCTGAGTTGCCTATACGGAAACCAGATTGCACAACCCCCCGGGCGCGGCGCCCCCGGCGCCCTCGCGGGCGCTATTCAGCGTCGCCGAAGGGGATCTTCGGCGAGGTCCACGGCGCCCGCAGCCGCCGCTCGATCTCGGCGGCCAGGTCGCTGATGGCGATCCGGTCCTGGACGAGGCTGTCGCGGTCACGCAGGGTCACCGTCTCATCCTCCAGGGACTGATGATCGACGGTCACCGCCCAGGGGGTGCCGATCTCGTCCTGGCGGCGATAGCGGCGCCCGATCGCGCCGCTGGCGTCGATCTCTGACTGGAAGCGCTCGCGCAGCTCGTGGTGGATGCGCTGGGCGAGCTCGGGCTGGCCGTCCTTGCGCACAAGTGGGAGGACCGCCACCTTGACCGGCGCCAGCAGCGGATGCAGCCGCAGCACGGTCCGTTTCTCGCCCTCGATCTCGTCCTCGTCGTAGGCGTCGACGAGGAAGGCGAGCGTCGCCCGGTCCGCCCCGGCGGCGGGCTCGATCACGTGGGGGATGTAGCGGTCGCCGGAGGCGGTGTCGACGTACTCGAGCTTCTGGCCGGAGTGCTCGGCGTGCTGGGTGAGGTCGAAGTTGCCGCGGTTGGCGATCCCCTCGAGCTCCTGCCACCCGATCGGGAACAGGTACTCGACGTCGCTGGTGCCGCTGGAGTAATGCGAGAGCTCGTCGGCGTCGTGGGCGCGCAGTCGCAGGTGGTCGGCGCGGATCCCCAGTCGCAGGTACCACTCGTGCCGGGCGCTCAGCCAGTGCTCGAACCACTGCTGCGCCTCGTCGGGCGGGACGAAGAACTCCATCTCCATCTGCTCGAACTCCCGGGTGCGGAAGATGAAGTTCCCCGGGGTGATCTCGTTGCGGAAGCTCTTGCCGATCTGGGCGATGCCGAACGGCGGCTTCTTGCGGCTGAACTGCAGGTAGTTGCGGAAGTTGAGGAAGATGCCCTGTGCGGTCTCGGGCCGCAGATACACCGTCGACCCCTCCTCCTTGACCGCGCCGACGGTCGTCTCGAACATCAGGTTGAAGTCGCGGGCCTCGGTGAGGTCGCAGTCCGCGGTCTCGCCCGGGTGCTTGGACGGCTTGCGCCCGCAGGCCGCCATCTCCAGCTGGTCGGCCCGGAAGCGCAGCTTGCACGTGCGGCAGTCGACGAGCGGGTCGGTGAAGCCGGCCAGGTGGCCGCTCGCCTTCCAGGTCATCGGGTGCTGGATGATCGCCGAGTCGAGCGCCACGACATCGTCACGCTCCTGCAGCATCGACCGCCACCACTGCGCCTTGACGTTGTTCTTGAGCAGCACCCCGTAGTGGCCGTAGTCGTAGCTGGAGCCGATCCCCCCGTAGATCTCGCTGCTCTGGAACACGAAGCCACGCCGCTTGCACAGCGACACGATCTTGTCCATGGTGACGGGGTCGTTGGGCATAGGTTCAGGCCGGCCGGCGGCCCGACGATGGTAGCCGCCGGGCTCCGGGCGGGTCCGCCCGCCGCCACGGTTGG
>JBAWFG010000017.1:0-6192 GCA_049591655.1 Solirubrobacteraceae bacterium | reverse complement strand
CATGGTCGTTGCGGTTCCCAACAGCCAGGTCCCGCTCCTTCTCAACTACGCCACCAAGGGATCGCTTTACCTCACGCTGCGTCCGACCGATGCAACACCGAGTGCGGCTGACCAGTACGCGGCCGGGCTGGCCCGGCTGAGCCAGACCACGTTGAGCAAGCTCGCCAGCGCCTTCCCCACCACCTCCAAGTGAAAGCCCAGTCATGAGCTCAGACATCCACGTCCTCGTCGCGCTCGACGGTGAGATCGACCGCGGCCTGATCGAGACGATCGTCGCCCGAGACCCGCGGATCACGGTCCTGGACTACCTCGAGCTCGACGGGCCGTCATCCAGCGGCCTGGGTAACGGCGACGCACTGATCGTCGCCGTCGCCGACTACACGTCCGGTGCGCGGGACTTCGTCGTCAAGGCGCACCGCCAGCACCCGACGCGTCCGATCGTCCTGCTGTGCCCGAGCGGTAACAGCGGCTCGGTCGGTGCCGCGTTCTCCAACGGCGTCGATGACATTGTCGCGCTGCCGACCAGTCCGACCACCGGGATCGACCCGGAGCTGGCGCGTCAGCTCGCCTTCACGATCGAGAAGGCGGTCATGCGCAAGCAGGGCACGACCGTGCCGGCCACCCAGAACGCGCGGAACGTCATCTGCGTGCTCGGCCTCAAAGGCGGTAGCGGTAAGACCCTGACCTCGGTCAACCTCGCCGTCTCGCTCGCGCATGCGGGCCGCAGTGTCGCGATCCTCGACCTCGACCTCCAGTTCGGTGACGTCGCACTGGCGATGGGGCTGACCCCGATGCGCACGATCTATGACCTGGTGCGCTCCGGCGGCTCGCTTGATGCCGGCAAGCTCGAGGACTTCCTGATGGAGCACCCGTCGGGCGCGCGCGCACTGCTGGCACCTGTCCGTCCCGACCAGGCGGCGATGATCACGGTCCCGTTCCTGTCAGAGGTTCAGCGGCTGCTCGGCGAGATGTTCGAATTCGTCGTGATCGATACGCCGCCCAGCTTCGCCCCGGAGGTGATCAGCGCGGTCGACTCCTCCAACGACGTCCTGGTCGTGGCGATGCGCGACACGCTGTCGCTGAAGAACACGAAGCTCGGGCTGGAGACGCTCGAGCGCATGGACTACGACCGCCGTCGGGTCAAGATCCTGCTCAACCGCGCCAACACCAACGTCGGCATCGAGCGTGAGGATGTCCTGGCGATCCTCGGGCGGGACGTCGACATCCTGATCCCCAGCCACCGCGACATCACCCGGTCGATCAACCAGGGCGAGCCGATCGCCGAATCCCGAGGATCTGAGGCGGCCAAGGCGTTCAGGGCGCTGGCCGAGAGCTACGCCGAGGCCGCCGCCGAGCGGGCCGGGTCCAATGGGGCTGGCGTCGTTGAGCTGCCCACAGCCGCCGAGTCGCCACGCGACCGTGAGCGTGAGGCCAGGCCGGCCCGCCAGTCGATCTTCCGCCGCTCGCGTAGGAGTGCGTGATGCAGCTGCATGAGCGCCTCGCCAACGGCGGGGGTGTCGAAGAAGAGCGTCAGGATCGCTTCCAGGTCCCGTTCTCCGAGATGAAGACACGGGTCCATATGAGCCTCATCGAGGATCTGGGCCGTCAGCTGTTCCAGACGACCATGGACGACGCGACCCTGCGCGTCCGCGTCCAGGAGGAGCTTCAGGAGCGCCTGGCCAAGGAGCCCGGGATCTCCCACGAGGATCGCGAGCGGATCGCGCTCGAGCTCACTGCCGACATCGTCGGCCACGGCCCGCTGGAGCGTCTGCTCGAGGACGACACCGTCTCCGAGATCATGGTCAACGGCCCCTATGACGTCTGGGTCGAGCGTGCCGGCCGGTTGCACCGCACGCCGGTCCGGTTCTCCGACGAGGGTCATCTGCGCCGGATCATCTCCAAGATGGTCGCCCAGGTGGGTCGCCGCATCGATGAGGCCCAGCCGATGGTCGACGCCCGCCTGCCCGACGGGAGCCGTATCA
Source organism: Solirubrobacteraceae bacterium (assembly GCA_049591655.1). GTDB lineage: Bacteria > Actinomycetota > Thermoleophilia > Solirubrobacterales > Solirubrobacteraceae > Palsa-465. Next base: position 4,210 of record JBAWFG010000017.1, on the reverse strand, counting down.
ACGCCACGATCCCGCCCCTGTCGCTCTCAGGTCCGCTGCTGACCATCCGAAAGTTCGGCAAGCAGCGCCTCGATATGGACTCGCTGATCAAGAAGAGTGCGCTGCTGCCCGAGACCGCCGAGCTCTTGTCCAAATGCGTGCAGGCACGCCTGAACATCCTCATCGCCGGCGGCACCGGCTCGGGCAAGACGACGATGCTCAATGCGCTGTCGGCATCGATCCCCGACGGCGAGCGGATCATCACCATCGAGGATGCCGCCGAGCTCTACCTCAACCAGCGCCACGTGCTCCGGCTCGAGGCTCGCCCCAAGAACATCGAGGGCGAGGGCGAGATCGCCATCCGTGACCTCGTCCGCAACTCGCTGCGCATGCGCCCGGACCGCATCGTCATCGGCGAGGTTCGCGGCGCGGAGGCGCTCGACATGCTCCAGGCGATGAACACTGGCCACGACGGCTCGCTGTCGACGCTGCACGCCAACACGCCGCGAGACGCCCTGGCTCGTCTGGAGACGATGGTGCTGATGGCCGGCTATGACCTGCCGCTGCGCGCGGTGCGCGAGCAGATCGCCTCCGCGCTTGACCTGCTCATCCAGATCGAGCGCATGAGCGATGGAACTCGGCGTGTCGTCGCGGTCACCGAGGTTCAGCGGATGGAGTCCGAGGTCATCACCCTCCAGGACCTGTACACGTTTAAGGTCGACTCGGTCGCCCACACCAACCACATCGTCGGCTCCCTGAAGCCCACCGGCCTGCGTCCGGGCTTCCTGGACAAGTTCGAGCGCCGCGGCATCGATGCGCCGGCCGACCTCGTCGGAGGCCCTGGCGCCGGATTCATTGGTCTGGCCGGTCGTGGCTGACGCGGTCCGCCTGCGCCGGCTCGTCGGCGTGATCGCTGTGACGTCGCTGCTCGTGGTCGCGTGGCTGACGAGCGTTGCGCTGGGCGCGGCCACGGCCGTACCCGCGAAGACCGCTGCGGCCAAGACTGCTGCGGCGACAACGCCCAAGCCGAAATCCAAACCCAAACCCAAGCCCAAGCCCAAGCCGCCACTGGTGGCGTGGCCCGGTCTCGCCACCCCCTTCCCCAGGCGTGCCGTCGTCATCGCTCCCCCCGCGGGCGGCGCCACCGTGTCGGCCACCACGCTCCACATCTCCGAGAACGGCGCACCCGTCTCCGGAGTCACCCTCGCTCGACTGAGTGCCCCGACGCCCGGCGACTTCGGCGAGATCATCGCCGTCGAGCAGACCACCACCATGAGCGGCACCGGCCTCACCGCCGCGATCGGCGCCGTTCACGCGCTCGCCACCGTCCGCCCACCCGCCGCCGAGCTCGGCCTTGTCACCTTCAACGCGATCGCGACCCAATCCCTCCCGCTGACCGGCAACGCCTCCGCCATCTCATCGGATCTGGCTGCGATCCCGTTCAGCAGTAACGGCGACGACACCGCCGCTGGGACGACCGCGGCGCTGAGCGCGCTCGCCCACGCGGGCGTGGCCGCCGGGGCGATCGTCGTCATCTCCGACGGCGCTGGGGCCCTGTCGTCGGCGTCGGCCGCCCGGCAGGCCGCCGCGGCTGCCGCCACCGATCACGTCCCGGTCGTCATGATCGGCCTCAAGGACGCCGCCAGCACGGCTGCCGGCCTGAGGGCCCTGCAGTCGGCGGCACCGGGAACCTTTCTCACCGCGACCCCGGCGACGTTGTCGGCGACCCTCGCCGGCGTCCAGAAGCAGCTGACCGGCGAGTACGTTGCGGACTACCGCTCGTCAGCGCCTACCGGCCAGCCGGTGTCGGTGACGGTCACCGCCGACGGTCTGCGCGGAGCCGTCGCGTTCGACTACCACTCGCCGGCGGCTGTGGCGCCCGCGGTACCCCGGGCCCCGCGGTTGCCGGGCCGGATCGATTTCGCCAAGGCCTATTCGTCCCATGGACAGCTGAGCTCGACCGCACCCATTCCCAGCACGCCGGTGCCAGCTCCCGTCGCTGCGGTGACGCCCCCGGCCGCGGCCGCTCCCGCCACGTTCTGGTCCTCCCCGGCAGCGGTCCCGGTCGTGGCGATCCTCGTCGCCCTGCTGGTGGGGGTCGCGGTTGCGTTGATCCTGCACAAGCCCCACCATCGGGCGGTGCGGCTGCGCGTCGGCAGCTTCATCCCGTCCGAGCCCGCGGAGCCGGAGCTGTCGCTCATCCCCGAGAAGCGGACCGGCTCCGGGCCGCTGGCGATGTTCGCTCGCTCCAGCTGGTGGCCGCCGTTCGTGGAGGCCGTCGAAGTGTCGCGCAGCAAGTACGCGCCCAACCAGATCGTCAAGCGCTCGGGGATCGCCGCCCTGGTGGTGGCGCTCCTGGGCTCCGCCGTGATGGGGTCGCCGGTTCCGTTCTTGCTGGTCCTGCTCGCCTGGCCGTTCGTGGTACGCAAGCTCGTCTACCGCGCCGCCGATAAGCAGCGCGCCAAGTTCGCCGACAGCCTGCCCAGCTACCTGCAGGACCTGGCCAGCTCAATCCGCGTCGGCCGCAGTTTCGTCTCCGCCCTCAGTGTCGTCGGCGAAGCCGCCGACGAACCGACGCGCAGCGAGCTCGAGCGGGCGGTCACCGACGAGGCGCTGGGCCGGCCCCTGGAGGAGTCGTTGGAGGGGGTCTCACTGCGCATGCGGTCCACCGACATGGATCAGGTGGCGCTGATCGCCGCGCTCAACCGTCGCTCGGGTTCCAATGTGGCCGAGGCGCTGGACCGGGTCGCCGACGGGGCCCGTGAGCGTGCCGACCTGCGCCGGGAGATCCGGGCACTGACCGCGCAGGCCAAGCTTTCCAGCATCGTGCTGACCGCGCTGCCGGGGGTGCTGCTCGTCGGCCTGAGCATCATCTCGCCCCAGTACTCACACCCGCTGTTCCACACGACGATCGGGATCGTCGTGCTCGCCTTCGGCGCGTTGCTGTGCGCGTGCGGATGGCAGGTCATGAAGAAGATCACCCAGGTGGAGGCTTGAGGCGATGACGCTGATCCTGTTCACCCTCGGCATCGTGTTCGTCGGCGTCGGCTTCCGGCTGCTCATCCGAGCCGCGGTCGTGCCGCGACTGCACCTCAAGGCGCACCTGCGGGAGATCCGTGACTACGGCTTCGACTCGGTCATCGCCAATGTCGACGAGCCGCTGCTCGTCCGTTTCAAGCGCGCCGTGCGGCGCACCGCCGAACGGATCGGACGATTCCTCCTGAGCCGCTTCCCGTCGATCCCCTCGCTGACCTACGGCGAGCTCGCCGCGGCGGGCGTCTACGACACGTCGGTCGAGACCGTGCACGGATACCGCATGATGGCCGCGGTCGGCCTGCCGAGCCTCCTCGGCCTGCTGATCGCCGCCAGCGGGAAGGTCTCCGGGATCGACTTCGTGCTCGTCATCGTCTCGGCCGCCGCCGGCTGGATCCTCCCCTCGGCCACGATCCGGCGCCGCGGCGCCGCGCGCCTGCGAAAGATCGATCACAGGTTGCCGGAGCTGATCGACGTGCTCATCGCCACGGTCGAGGCCGGCATGGGCTTCGGCGCCTCGTTGAGCCTCGTCGCCGATCGCTTCGCGGGCCCGATCGGCGAAGAGCTCAAACTGACGATGAAGCAGCAGCAACTCGGCATCTCACTCACGCAGGCGCTTGACGACATGGTCGACCGCGCCGACACTCCGTCGGTCCGGGCCTTCGTTCGCACCGCCTCCCGCGGCGAGTCGCTCGGCGTCTCCATCGGCCCCGTCCTGCGCGAGCTCTCCGCGGACCAGCGCCGCCGTCATCGCATGGCCGCGCGCGAGAAGATGCAGAAGGCCCCGGTGAAGATGATCTTCCCGCTTGTATTCATGATCTTCCCGGCGCTGATGATCGTGCTGATGTTCCCGGCCGCGTACTCGATTTCCCACACCCTCTCCGGGGTCGGCTGAGTCCGAGGCGGTTCGCCTCGGGCAGTTCGCCTCTGGCAGTTCGCCTGAGGCGACCCGGCGCTGCAAACGTCCACCCCCGCGGCGGACCGACGAACCGTTGGACGTTGACGGCCTCCCAGGCCGCGAACGTCCACCCCACCCGATCGGTGTGACGGCCTTGGACGTTGACGGCCCTCCGGGCGGCGAACGTCCATTCCCGGTTGCGCGGCGGGGCGGGTGGACGTTTGCCGCGGGTCGCGTGGCGCGGTCCGGTGACCTACCTCGGCGCCGGCTGCCGAGCCTCACCCCTGGGTGGTCGTGCGC
>JBAWFG010000016.1:0-7600 GCA_049591655.1 Solirubrobacteraceae bacterium | reverse complement strand
CGCCGGGGTAGCGCACGTGGAACGTTCCGCGGCCGTCGAGCAGCGCGGAGATCGTCCCCGGGTCGGCGGCCTGGGACACGCCGGCTCGGAGCAGGCGGTGGTAGGCGTCCAGCGCCAGGCCGGTCTGGGTGTCGAAGACGCCGGTCTGCGGGACGTAGATGTGCAGCGCATTCAGGCGCTCCTGGACGAGGTCAACGAGCAGCCCGCCGGACCCGAACCCGGTGCTCGGTGCCAGAACGGCGAACGCCCGCCGGGCGAGGAAGCCGAGCATCAGCGCGTTGCGCGTATGCGTGACCGTCACCCGCACGATCCCCGCGGCCGGGCTGCGAAGGGTCTCGGTGAAGCGACCGACGGTCCCGCCGGCGGCCGGCTTGATCCGGAGCCGGTCCACCTTCAGAGCGCGGCTGCCGATCCTCGATGTGACCGCAACCGTCTGGCCCGGGATGTACGGGGTGACCGTTCCCTGGACCTCGACGGGCCGACCGGGAATGGTGACGGCGTTATGGCCGACGGCGAACACCCCGCCGAGTACCAGCCGGGCGGTCGCGTGTGCCGGCGCGCTCGGAGCCGCTGCCGCGCCGGCCACCTGGGCTCCGATGGAAACGGCGGTGGCGGCAAGCGCCGCGGTGGAGAAAGCGAGGAGGCGGCGCACGGCCGCACAGTAAATCAGCTGGCCGGGCTGGGACTGACGGGAACGTTGCGTGGCGCGCTGAGCGGGCCGGTGACAGCGGCGATCAGCAGCCAGGAGGCGAGAATCAGGCCGACGATCGCCGGGGCGCTCCAATTGAGCTGGTTGACCCCGAGGGCGAGCGCGTTGTTGGCGCTGTGCAGCGCCATGCACGGATACAGCGAGCCGGTACGCCACCGCACCAGGCAGAGCACGAAACCGAGGAAGCCAAGGGGGATCAGGTACTGGGAGGAGGCCGACCCGGTGTGGGCCAGGCCGAACAGGATCCCCGTGAGTACGGCTGCGATCCACGGGCCCAGGTCATACCGGCCCACGCGGGCCGGGATCCGGGCCAGCACGGTGAAGATGAACCCGCGGAAGAAGAACTCCTCAGCGATCGGCGCGATCGCGCAGACGAACACGCCGGCCGCGATCAGCGCGGCGGTGCTGTGGGCGGCGCCCAGCTCACTCGGCAGCTTCTCGCTGCCGTGCAGTCCGAACACCGTGCTGTAGACGGCACTCAGCCCGTAGTAGGCGGCGGCCGCGATCACAACCGCCTTCGCTCCAATGGCCAGCGACACCCGGAGGTAGCCGAAATCGGACGGCCGCGGGCGCCCGCGCCAGGCTGACAGCCACAACGCGGCAGCCACGAAGCACAGGTCGAAGACGATGTCGCCGATGATGCTCGCCGCCGGGCCGGGGTGGTTGACGTTTCCCCCGGCGGCCGCAGCGACGCCGTCGACGACGATCGTGCCGACGGCGCCCAGGGCGAAGCCGAGCACGATGGCGGCCGGCGCCATCCACAGCGGCCATTCCGGGCGGCTCGGCGGCGTGGGTGCGCCGCCTCGGTCCGGGGACACAGCGGGGTGTTCAGTGGGCTCGATCATGCGCGCCGGAGGAAATGTAGGGCCAGAGCGCGTCGAGCTCTGTGAGCCCGGCGATCGTCGCCACCCCCTCGGGGCCTGGCGCCGCCGCGCCGTCCCGTGAGACGAGCACAGCTGCGATGCCGCAGGCGCGGGCGCCGGCGACGTCCTCCTGCAGGCTGTCGCCGACGTGGACCGCCGCTTCCGCGCCCACCCCCGCGACCGCCAGCGCGTGGCGGAAGATCTCCGGATCCGGCTTGCGCGCCCCGACGGCGGCGGAGGTGATCACGGCGTCAAGCAGGGGTGACAGACCGACCAGCTCGAGCACCTCGATGAGCGAGACATCCCAGTTGGAAACGACCACCACCCGCACGCCCCGACGGCGCGCGTCCAGCAGCGCCGGGCGCGCATCCGGGTAGGCCACAAACCGCAGCGCCCCGAGCAGGGCGCCGGTGACCGCGTCGAGATCGAGCCGCTCGGGCACGATCCGTTCCGGGAGTGCGTCGCGCAGCGCGGCGGCGCAGCGGCCGCGCAGCGCCGCCAGGCTCTCGGCGTCACGCCCGCACTGCATGTGGGCGCGGTAATAGGCGATCTCAGCGCCGAGGGCATGGCGAGCCTCGTCAAGCGAGACGGTGACGCCGACCTCCGCATCCAAGCGGCGGCGCAGCTCAGCCACCGGAGAGGCGAGCGCCACCAGCGTGCCCATCCCATCGATCAGCAGGGCGGGCGCGTCCGGAGTCCTGCGTCGGGGGGCGTGCATAACCGCCTGCGATCTTGCCAGCGTTGCAGGACCCCGTAACGGCGGGCCGAAACACCCCTGCAGCTAGACTGGCCAGTCACGCGCGCGGGCCCTGCACGGGGGGCGTCAGCCCCGTGCGGCGCGCGAGGCGCCCCGATTTCCATGAGCCGACGAGACAGACAGCGCCGCCGCCGGCGCAACCGCGGGTCACCGCTCAAACGCTTCTTCGCGCTCACCGGCGTGTTGATCGTCAGCGCCATCGCGGTGGGGGCGATCGCGATCGCCGGCTGGGTCGTCAACGTCGCCCAGTCGGCACCCAACCTGTCCAGCCTCAAGCCGCTGACTCCCGGCTCACCCTCGCAGCTGTTCGCGGCTGACGGAACGTCGCTGGGCTACATCTGGTCGCCGGACGTACACACCGCGGTCGCCGGATCGGCGATCCCCCCGATCCTCAAGGCAGCGACGATCGCCATCGAGGACCGCCGCTTCTACCAGCATGGCGCACTCGATTACCAGGGCATCCTGCGTGCCGCCATGAAGGACGCGTTCAGTGGCGGCACCAGCCTGCAGGGCGCATCGACGCTGACGATGCAGCTCGTCGACAACCTCTACCTGCAGAAGCTCCGCGCCACCCGGGACCTGAAGTACAAAATCGTCCAGGCCAAGCTCGCCGACCAGCTCGCCGCGGCCCATAGCAAGACCTGGATCCTCGACGGCTACCTCAACAACGTCCCCTACGGCACGGTTGACAACCAGACCGCCTACGGAGTCGAAGCGGCGGCTCGCATGTTCTTCGACAAGCCGGTCGGAAAGCTGTCGCTGCCCCAGGCCGCGCTGCTCGCCGGACTGCCGCAGGCGCCGTCTCTGTACAACCCCTTCCAGGACCCGACCGCGGCCCGCCAACGCCGCCACGACGTCCTGCACGCGATGGTCGTCGCCGGTTACATCACCCCGGCCCAGGCGGCGCGCGCCGACCGCGCCCACCTGGAGATCAAGCACGACCCCAGCTACCTGATCCACAACCAGCCCTACGTCTTTGACTTCATCAAGTCGCAGCTCGTTGCGGACCTGTGTCCCAAGACGCCCCACAACTGCCCGGTGCTCAATGACGGACTGAAGGTCTATTCGACGATCGACCTGCGCAAGGAGGCGATCGCCCAACAGGCGATCCTCAACAACGAGTCAAACCTCGCCAGCCAGGGGGGCCCGGGCGTGCAGGCAGCGCTCGCCTCGATCGATCCCAACAACGGGCACGTGCTGGCGATCGCAAACTCCTCCACCTACAGCCAGACGACGTTCGACTACGCCACCCAGGCGCACCGCCAGACCGGGTCGGCGTTCAAGGTGTTCGCGCTGATGACGCTCATCCATGACTACCACGCGAGCCCGGACTCCACCTACTACACGTCCAAGGCGCTGGCGGCCGGCTGGCTACCCGAGGCGCCGGCGTGGACGGTGCACACCGACACCAACACCTACAACGGCACGATTAACCTGACGAAGGCGACCTACATCTCCGACAACACCGTCTACGCGCAATTGGTCGCCGACGAGGGGATGGACAAGTTCAACGCCCTGGCCCACGCGATGGGGATCACTTCGCCGCTGGATGACAACCCGGCCGAGGTCCTTGGTGGGCTCACCATCGGCGTGACACCGTTGGAGATGGCCGACGCCTACGGGACGGTCGCCAGCGGGGGTGTCCACACCGCCCCGACGATCATCGACAAGGTCGTCTTCCCCGACGGCAGCGTGCGCGTGTTCGGCAACCCGCCACGCACGACGGTCTTCCCCTACAACGAGGCCTACACGGGCACGAGCGTGCTCAAGCAGGTGATCACCCAAGCCGGCGCCACCGGAACCGCCGCCAACTACGGCTGCCCTGCCGCCGGCAAGACGGGTACCGCCGAGAACCTCGCCAACGCCTGGTTCGTGGGCTACACCCCGCGGATGTCGACCGCGGTCTGGGTCGGCAACCCGCACGGGAACATCGCGATGTACAACGGTTTCGGCGGCGTCCTCGCCGCACCGATCTGGAAGGACTACATGCAGCCGGCCAGCGGCGGCTACTGCGGCGACTGGAAGCCGCCGGTGACGCCGTTCGTCGGCACGGCGTATTTCGGCGCGCATTCGGCCACGGGCGCACCGAGCACCGCGCCGGGCACGTCCGGGACGGGGAGCCAGCCCCAGAGCACCAAGCCGGGGGGCGCCACCAACGGCGGCGCTGGCGTCAACGGCGCCAATCCCTACAACAACCCCACGCTCTACGCCCAGCCGCCCCAGTCCGGCTCGGGTACCACGCCGACCCAGACGAGCACCTCGCCATCGCCCTCGGGCGGCGCGGGGGCCGGCGGCGGCAAGCCCAAGAAGCACTAGTGTCGTGAATCAGGACTAGCGACAAAGTGGGTCAATGCTGCTGGTAGCGTTGACGGTTCCCGGCGCGCGCTAACGCGCGCCCTGACATCAAGGTCTTCATCGTATGCCAAAGGAAGAAAAGGTCGAGCTCGAGGGGGAAGTTGTCGAAGCCCTCCCGAACGCGATGTTCCGCGTCAAGCTCGACAACATGGATCGCGTCGTGCTCGGCCACGTGGCCGGCAAGATGCGCCGCTTCCGCATCCGCATCCTCCCGGGCGACCGGGTCCGCGTCGAGCTGTCGCCCTACGACCTCGACCGCGCGCGGATCGTCTACCGCCACCGCTGAGCCACGGCCGCGGAGCGCGTGAGCGACACCGCGACCGGACATGCGCGAACTCGAGCTGATCGCCTGCCTGGAGGAGGTCCTCGGCCCGGGCGCCGGGCTTGGCGGCCGCGTCATGCGCTGGATCGGGGACGACGCATCGGTGGTGCGCGGCGGCGGCTATGCCGTCACGTCGATTGACACCGTCGTCGACGGGATTCACTTCCGCTCGGGCGAGCTGACGTCCGCCGAGATCGGCCACCGAGCGCTGGGCAGCGCGCTGTCTGACCTGGCGGCGATGGGCGCCGCGCCGGGCGAGGCATACATCGCCCTGGTACTACCCGCCGGCACCGAGCTCGCCCAGGCCACCGCGCTGCTGAGCGGCGCGCGCGAGCTCGCCGACCACAGCGGCGTGACGATCGCCGGCGGTGACGTGTCCGCCGGCGCGGTGCTGACGGTGTCGGTCACCGTGGTCGGTTGGAGCAGTGATCCGGGTGAGCTCGTCGGGCGCGATGGGGCACGCCCCGGTGACCTCGTCGCGGTGACCGGGACGCTGGGGGGCTCGGGCGCCGGGCTGGCCCTGCTCGAGCGCCGCGCCGACCCGGCCACGCTCTCAGCCGAGGTCGCGCTCGCCCTGCACGAACGCTACGCGCGCCCGACCCCGCGCCTGGCGGCCGGCCGGGCGCTCGCCCGACTGGGCGCAACGGCGATGATCGACCTCTCCGACGGCATCGCCACCGACTGCCGCCACCTCGCCCGGGCCAGCGGGGTTACGCTCCAGCTCGACCTCTCCGCACTCCCGGTCGCCGAGGGCGTGGGTGCGGTCGCGGCGCAGATCGGGGACGACCCCGCCCGCTTTGCGGCGAGCGCCGGCGAGGACTACGAACTGTGTGCCTGCCTCCCGGCGAGCGCCCGTACTGTGGCGCAGGCACACTGGGGGGAGATGGCGGCCCCCGGCGCGCCGCAGCTGACGTTCATCGGCCGCGTGCGTGCAGGCGACGGCAGCCTGACGTTCGCCGGGGAGCCCGGCGAACTATCTGGCTATGAGCACTCGTCCTGAGTGCGCTTGGCCGACCCGATGGCCTTGTGCTCGTGCATCAAGCGCCGCACGATCGCATCGGCGACCGCATGGGTGTCGACCTGGTACTCGCCGCGCCCGATCTGCTCTTGTATCTCGCTGATTCGCATGTGGCGATGTCCCTCCCCTGTCGGCTGACTATGACCGGTCAATACCAGCCTTAGTTCGGCGTCGGAGCTGGGTACCTGCATCCGCGGTAGTCGCTCTGGACATTTGGGCGGTTCACGTGAGTGCCCGGCCCAGCGGCTGCACCGACTTCAGGCGCGCGAACACGATGATCCGCTGCGCAGCGCTGTAGATCGGGTTGCAGGCCGACAGGACGAGTCGGTCATAGCCAACGTCGTTGATCACCGCGACGTCGGTGGGGACCACAATCCGCAGGTACTGGACGACGTAGGTGAAGCGGCCGTAGGGCATCGTCAGGGAAATCCGGTCGCCGCGCTTGAGCTCGTTGACGAACCGGAACGGGGCCAGGTAGGTCGTGCGGTGCCCGGCGATCGCCACCGTCTGGCCCATACCGGGCAGCGCCGTGGAGGGATAGTGGCCCGGGCCCTCCTCCAGGCTCGTCTCGTCGGTGCCCTGCACGACGTTGTACGTGTTGCCCAGGCGCGGAATCCGCAACTGGCCGACCGCATCGCCCGGCCGCACCTCGCTGCGCTCGATCCGCGCCAGATAGGCGATCCGCTCCCGCGACGCAGCGATCTGTGAGAGCGCCTGCGTGGCGCCGGTGCTCAGCGGAGCGGTCCGGTAGCTGAGATAGCGCTGATCGACCCGACTGCGCATGATCACCCCAATCGCCGCCGTCACCGGCTCCTGCCAGACGACCGTGACGGCCGCGTCGAGCACGAGCAGCAGGCCCGAGAGGATCAGGACCGAGGAGATGTCACGGATCAGCCGTCGCATCACGTGCGGCCATGCTGTCAGGTCAGCGGCGCAGCGCCGACTTGGTTCCGCCGAGCGAGCCGGGTCCGGCGTAGCTGATCGGCCCGCGCACCGTCACCGGCGCGGGGGCGACCTTGGAGCGCCCGGCGAGGCGCAGCGACAGGGCCGTGACGCTGACCAGGCAGCCGAGCACGATCGTCCACTCCACCGCGGCGAGCAGGCTGACGCCGTGCCCGGCAACCAGCAGCACGGCCTCCCAGAGCACGCCACCCGGCGTGTAGCCGAGGCCGATGGCGTAGTAGATGACGACGAGGGCGGTCGGGACGACCCCGATCACGACGAGCAGGAGCCGCACGAGCACCGGGATGCGCAGGTCCGGGCTCGCCGCCCACAACCACAGGTGCAGCGCGGGCACGAGCAGCAGCGCCGCAAACGGGTTCCCGTACCAGATGACGAACGTGATCACGCACATGACGAGCAGCAACCCGGCCAGGCCGGCCGCGCCCGTCTCCCGCGGCCCCTTGTTGCGCCGGGCGCGGGGCACCCGAACGTCGGTGGGGCTGTCGTCCGCGGCTGCAGGGCGTCGCTGGTGGGTCGACAATCGGCCGTAGAGGACGTAGACACCCGCGGCGCCGGCCGCCGCGGCGAGGCCGGCGAGGGCCAGCACCGTCACGCCACCGCCGTCGAGCGGGAC
>JBAWFG010000015.1:0-2555 GCA_049591655.1 Solirubrobacteraceae bacterium | reverse complement strand
GCCCAACACCCAGTCGGCCCAGCGCGCGGCGATCATCCGCTGGCGCACCGGCCTGACCGTCCTCGCCGACCGCGTCGGCGCGCCGCTGCCGGCTGACCTGCAGCAGGCCGGGCGCGGCGAGATCGCCCCGTCCCCCGGCCGCAGCTAGGTCACGGACGTGGCCGGCGTGGGCCAGATCACCGCCTGGCCGGCGATCACCTGGTCGCCCACGGTGGTCAGGGCCGGCGACCCGTGGAGTTGGTATCCGAGCGCCAACGCCGCACTGACGCGCCGGCAGAAGGCGTCGTCATCAGGGCCGGTCAGCAGCCGGTAGCGGGGCAGGTTGTCCGGGGGATCGGTCATGGACTCAACAGCCTACGTCGGCGGTCTCGATGAGCGGGTCGACGGGCCGTCGCGACCGGCGTGCGCTGAGGTCCAGGCGAGGGATCGTCAGATGGGTGAGCGGACCGATCAGCAGCGCGTAGGTCACCGTGCCGATACCGAGGGTGCCGCCGAGCAGCCAGCCGCTCGCCAGCACCGCAATCTCGACGAGCGTGCGGACGCGCCGGATGGTGCGCCCCCCGCGGGCCGCGACCAGGCCCGTGGTCAGCCCGTCCCGGGGACCGGGCCCGAGGCCGGCGCCGATGTAGGCACCGGTGGCGACGCCGTTGAGCAGCACCCCGCCGAGCAGGCAGATGCAGCGTGCCGGCAGAGCGTGGGGCGGCGTGACGGTGCCCAGAATGATGTTGACCACCAGTCCGATCACCACCACATTGCTGGCGGTCCCCAGCCCGGGCCGCTGATGCAGTGGGATCCAGCCGACGAGCACAACCGCTCCCACGATGCACGTCCACGTTCCGATGCCCAGGCCGATCGTCCGTGACAGGCCCTGGTGCAGGACGTCCCAGGGATCGAGTCCGAGCGCGCTCAGCACCATCAGCGCGTTGGCCACCCCGTAGAGGACAAGTCCGGCGTACAGCTGCGCGAGGCGGCGCCCGCGGGCATCGCGGGGTACGGGGGCGATCCAGGGCATGCCTCGACGGTGCCAGCTCCCGGAGCGCCACGCCAGGTCCAATCCGGCGATGAAACGTGCGATTGGACCGCCCGAGCCGGCCACCCAATGCCCGATTCAGGGCACTAGACCATGACGCGCTCGTCATGGGCCGGCTGGGGCAGCGCCGTCAGCTCTTTCCATGCCGCAGCCAGCCGAGAGACGCCCTCACACAGCAGTTCCGGCGGCGGGCCGGCGCACAACCGGACGTGACTGGGGAACTCGTCACCAGGCGCGGCGGCGCGGCCCGACGCAATTGCCACCCCCCGGCGCAGCGCGAGCTGGGCCAGGTCATCGGCGCTGCCGCGCGGCAGCTTCAACCAGACCGACAGCCCTCCGCGCGGACGGCGGAAGGACCACTCCGGCAGCTGCGACTCAAGCTCGGCGCACAGAACCCCCACCCGGTGTTCGAACAGCGCACGGCGCCGGGCAGTCAGCTCCGGAAGCCGCTCCACGATCTCAAGGGCGGCCGCCTGTCCAAGCGCCGGGGAGCCGAGGTCGAGGCACGCCTTCAGCCGGCCCATGCGGAGCACGAGTTCTGACGGCGCGCGGATCCAGCCCACGCGCAGGGCACCCCACACCGACTTCGATAGCGACCCGACTGCGAGCACCGCCTCCGGGTCGAGCGCGGCGAGAGAGACCGGCGCGGCCCCGTCGTAGAGCAGGTCCTCCATCACGCCGTCCTCCAGGACGAGCGCGCGAGCCTCCCGTGCCACCCGGAGCACCGCCCGGCGGCGTCCTTCGCTCATCACCTCTCCGGTCGGGTTGTGGCCGGTGGGAATCAGATAGATGAGGCGGACCGGCCCCCGAGCCAGCGCCCCCTCCAAACTGGCGAGGACCGGCCCGGAGTGATCACGCTCCACGCCCTCCACCCGAGCGCCGGCGCGGGCGAATGCCTCGATCGCCGCCGGGTAGGTCGGAGCCTCGACGAGCACGCGGTCGCCCGGCCGCAGGAAGCTCGCCGCGATCAGGCTCAGCGCCCCCTGGGCGCCCCCGGTGACGATGATCTCGTCAGGCCGGGACGGCACACCGCGCCGGCTGAACCGCATCGCCAGCGCCTCACGCAGCGCCGCGACTCCCATCGGCGCGTAGCCATGAGGCGGGACCAAGCGCCACGCCGAGCGCATCGACACACCGACCTCGGTCAGCTCGTCCTCGGCCAGCTCAGGCGCCCCGACGGCCAGGTCAATCGGCACGCCGCCGCCGTCCACCAGGCGTGACAACAGGGGCGCACGGTGAGCCTGCGCGGAGGCTCGTCGGCCAAGGAGCACGGTGCCGCTGCCACGGCGGGTCTCGACGACCCCCTGCTCACGCAGCGTGTCATAGGCGGACACCACGGTTCCCCGAGCAACGCGTAGATGCGCCGCCAGCGCCCGCTCGGCAGGCAGTCGCCAGCCCGGCGCCAGCTGCCCCTGGGCAACCGCATCGCCGATTGCCCTGGCGAGGCGCAGGTAGGTGGGTCCCGCGCGCCCTGTCCAGTCACCGAGCGTGTCGGCAAGAGGTCCCACCTGTAGCTGGCGCGGGG
>JBAWFG010000014.1:0-7175 GCA_049591655.1 Solirubrobacteraceae bacterium | reverse complement strand
CGGACATCGACCTGCAGTTCGGCCCCCGGGGCGGTGGCGACGACCCGTTCGGCGGTGGAGCGCAGCAGTTCGACGTGCTCGGCCAGCCGGTCCTCGTCGAAGTCACGCACGATCGCGCGGATCTCGGCGGTGGCGGCGGTCCCGGTGAGCTCGTAGGGGTGAATGAAGCCCTCACGTCCGGACGTCGTGTCCGGCGTCAGCCGATCGGCAGGCAGCTCGGCGACGATCCGGGCAGCGAGCCGCAGCGCACTGACGAGCTTGCCGGTGGCGTGCCCGGGGTGCACATCGACACCATGGATCGTGACGGTCGCCTCGCAGGCCGAGAACGTCTCGTCCTGGTATTCGCCGATCTCCGAGCCATCCATCGTGTAGGCGCAGACGGCGCCGAAGCGTTCGATGTCGAACAGCGTGGCGCCCTCGCCGATCTCCTCGTCCGGGGTGAATGCGATGCGAAGGGTGGGCCGGGGAAGCTCCGGGTGGGCGGCGAGGTGGGCGACAGCGGCCATGATCTCGGCCACGCCGGCCTTGTCGTCGGCGCCGAGCAGCGTGTCACCGCTGGAGGTGACAATGTCATGACCGCGCTTGGCGGTCAGCTCGGGCATCGCCGTGGGATCCAGTCGGGTTCCGCCCTGCGGCAGCTCGATCACGCCGCCGTCGTAATCGTGGTGAACGATCGGCGCAACGCCGGCCCCGGGCGCGTCCGGGCTCGTGTCCATGTGCGCAATCAGTCCGATCGCCGGGATGTCGGAGCTGGGACCGGGCAGGGTGCCAGTGACATAGCCGTTGTCGTCCAACTGCGCGTCGGTGATGCCGGCGTCGGTCAGCTCGGCGACGAGCAGCCGGGCCAGGTCGAGCTGGCCTTCGGTACTCGGCGAGCGGGTGCGGTCCCGGGAGGACTGGGTGTCAATACGCGCGTAGCGGTCAAGGCGCGCCAGCACGTCGGGAGCCAGCGTCTGCGCCAGCTCGGAGGTATACGGGCTCGGCATGCGCCCAGTATCCCAGCTCATGCCGCTTGGACGCCGCCGGAGGGGGTAGTGACGCACCGTGAGCGGGCGCCTCAGACGATCGGACTGCTCGGGCGTCGGCTACCGGCGACTCCGACGCGGCCGGGGCTTCAGCTACGTCGACTCCGACGGCGCGCCGCTGCGGGATCCCGAGGAGCGGCTGCGAATCACCGAGCTGGCCATCCCGCCGGCCTGGGAGGAGGTGTGGATCTGCAGCGACCCGCTCGGGCATCTGCAGGCCACCGGGATCGACGCCGCCGGGCGCAAGCAGTACCTCTATCACTCCCGCTGGCGCGAGATGCAGGACCGCAAGAAGTTCGAGCACATGATGTCGTTCGCACGGGGGCTCCCCAAGCTGCGTCGGCAGGTGCTCACGCAACTGAGCGCCTCTGACGGGCTTGGCCAGGCCCGCGTGCTCGCGTGCGCGGTGCGACTGCTCGACATCGGCCTGTTCCGGATCGGCAGCGAGCAGTACGCCGACGACGAGGGCGGTGTCGGGCTGGCTACCGTGGCGAGGACGAACGTCACGGTGAGCGATGAGGAGGTGGTGTTCGACTACGTGGGCAAGAGCGGGATGCGCCGCGTCCAGGCGGTGCAGGACCCACCGACGATCGAGGTCGTGCGGGCGCTGCGGCGGCGGCGCTCGGGCCCTGAGCAGCTGCTCGCCTACCGGGAGGGAGCCCGCTGGCACGGCGTGCGCTCTGACCAGATCTCCGAGCACCTGAAGGCGATGATGGGCGAGGATTTCTCCGCCAAGGACTTCCGTACGTGGAACGCGACCGTCCTGGCCGCTGTGTCACTGGCCGCCGACGGACGCGACGCCACGAGCAAGCGCGCCCGCACGCGGGCGATCAACGGCGCTGTGCGCGGGGTCGCCGAGGTGCTCGGCAATACGCCCGCGGTGGCGCGCCGCTCCTACATCGACCCCCGGGTGTTCGACCGCTACCTGTCCGGGTGGACGATCGGCGGCGAGATCGACCGCCTCGGGTCGCTCAGCGGGCCCGACGACCGCCGGCGCGCCCGGCTTGAACGTGCCGTCCTGGATCTCCTCGACGACGACCACGCGTCGCCGGCGGTGCAGAAGTTCGCTGCCCGGGCCGCCTGAGGGCCACATTCGCCACACAGCCTGTGCATCGTGGGGTGGGGGTCCGCCGCGGCGATAGCCCTGTGCTACAACAAATTGCGTCTGCGACTCAGGGAGGGTCAAGATGGCCGTCACATCGCCGCCGGTCTCGGCAGTCGATTCAACCGAGCTGCTGCACCGCTGGTACGAGCACCACGACGTTCGCGCTCGGGACGTACTGATCGAGCGGTTCCTCCCGCTCGCACGCAAGTTGGCCCGGCGCTACGCGGGCTCCAACGAGCCCTACGACGACCTCGTGCAGGTGGCGAGCCTCGGCCTGGTCAAGGCCGTCGAGCGGTTCGACCCCACCCGGGGCTTCGCGTTCACCTCGTTCGCCGTCCCCACGATCGTCGGCGAGCTCAAGCGGTACTTCCGTGACAGTGCGTGGGCGTTGCACGTCGACCGCAGTGCACAGGAACTGGCCCGACGGATCGCTGAAGCGCGCCGGGAGGTGACCCGTGAGCAGGGCCGCTCGCCGACGGTCGGCGAACTGGCCGAATATCTGGAATGCAGCGAGGAGGAGGTCCTCGACGGGCTGCAGACCAACGAGGCCTACGACACCGTGTCGCTTGACGCGCCACGGGGCGACGACAGCGACAACGAGAACCGCCTGGAGGCGCTGGGCGCCCAGGACGCACGGCTGGATCTCGTCGACGATCAGGCGACCGTGTTCGCGGCTGCCCAGCGACTGCCCGAGCGCGAGCGCCGGATCCTGTACCTGCGATTCGGCGAGGACCTCACCCAGGCCGAGATCGCCAGTCTCGTCGGCGTGTCCCAGATGCAGGTCTCACGGCTGCTGCGAAAGTCCGTGGCGCGCCTGCGCGACCTCGTCCAGGTCCGCGACTGACGCTGAGCTGCCGGGCTTGTGCTCGGCCTCTTTCAAACCCGTCACACGGTTCGCATGTGCATGCGCAGCGTCGTGCGGTCGCTTGCGCTGCGCAGCTCGACGAGATCGCACAGCTGGTTGATCAGCCACAGGCCCCGCCCAGTCTGGGCGTCACCACGTGGCCGCCGCCGGCCGGCCAGCGGATCCTCGACGTGGCTCGGTGAGCTGATCTCAGAGACCACGCTGCGGCCGTCGTGCCAGATGGATGCGGTGCAGGCGCCGTCCCCGTGCCTGATGGCGTTGGTCGTGGCCTCGTTGACGGCCAGGACAAGGTCCGCGCGACGCTGAATGCTCAGCGAGCCCACCAGCGGGTCATCGGCGACGGCGTGACGCAGCTCACCCAGGCTCCCGGCGAATCGGTGCTCTGACACCGGACTGCGCGGCGACTCCTGCGGCCAGCGCTCGGCGAGCATCAGCTCCACAGGATCACCGTAGGAATCACTCGGGCGCCGGTTCCCGCCCTCCAGGACCGTGCGGTGGGTCATCTCTGCGCCCGCCAGGGCGTCCGCATCGAGCCCGTCGGCGTCGTACGGACACAGGATCGTCGCCGGAGAATCGGCGAGCGCATGATTGATCACGGCCTCGTGCCGCAGACATTCGACCGTCTCGGGATAGCTTCGTCCGGGCCACAGCGCCTCGCTGACCACGCGGGCGTGTCCGTCGTGCTCGGCGACCCACTCCTCGATGACCGGCAGCAGACGGCCGGGGTTGCAGCCCACCTCGCGCATGTCGGCAAAGCGGGCAGCGGCGCCGTCCTCCCCCAGTTCGTCTCTCATCCGTGGGAGCTTCTCGCCCGGAAGCGCGACCAGAACGGGCTCCCCGGCAGCGGCCGAAACCGACAGGAAATCCCTCAGAGCCTTGCGCAGCTCCCCCTCGCCGCGGTATATGAGGGCCTCATGGATGAGTCTCTCGGCGGATGTATGAGAGGATGTCGCATCGTCAGCCATAGAATTGGTTCTGATGAGTACCGTTTCCGGACCGATTGACTTCCAAACCTTTCACCACGCAGCGCTGCGCCACATGTCGGCGCGGAGATCAGTAGGCTCGTGACCAGCGTGCAGAACGAGTTTCGGGTAGAAGTCCACAGGGATGGTGCCGCTGCGGTCGTGGTGGCGGTCAGCGGGGAGCTCGACCTGGCGTCGGGCCCTGAGCTGGAGTCCGAACTGGACCAGATCAGCGGTCCCGCGACGCAGCTCGTGATCATCGACCTGCGCCAGCTCGACTTCATGGACTCGACCGGCCTGAGCATCCTCGTGCGCGCCCACCAGCGCCTGGCCGGCGAGGGCTGCGAGATGAGTCTGGTCAAGGGCTCCCAGCAAGTCCAGCGGCTGCTCGACCTCACCGGCGTGGCCGAACGGCTGCGCCTGATCGACACCCCCGAGGAACTGCTCGGCAGGAGCTGAGCGCGGCCGCGCCGCTAGCGGCGGTGGTCGATGACGACCACGCGCAGCAGCTCGGCACCGGCGGTTTCCTGCACGTCGACCTCATCTGAGAGCAGCACCAGCGGCGAGGCGGGCTGCTCAGCGGTTCGCACGTCCAGCCTTGAACCGGTGCCCTTGCGGAACGGCCCCACGACGAGCTCCAGCCGGCGGTCGCGCGCAGCCAGGCGCGCCTCGATCCGGTCCCCGTCGGCGGCGCTGGCAGCGTGGGCGGCAAGCGTGTCGGTCACGAGATAGACGTCGGAGAAGCGATCCAGCGAGAAATGGGCCGTCGCAGCGAGTGTTCGCGCCAGGCGCCCGAGTACTCCGGGCAACAGGGTCACCGGCGACAGCGAAACCACGACCTCGCCGTCCTCGGTTCCGGGCGGCGTGAGCTCGGCATCGGGGCTGGCGGCCGGGGGCGCGCTGAACAGACGCCGCCCCTCACGCTGCACCGCGAAGTCCATCCGGACCTCGGTCCCCTCGCCGGGAGCCGAGCTGAACTGCACATCGCCGGCCAGCGCACGGATGACCGAGAGGCCAATGCCCTGGCTGATATCGCCGGGGGGCGGCGGCGCGACCATGCCGACGCCGTGGTCGACAACCGACACCGAGAAGGTGTCCTCGTCGATGAACAGGCCGACCTCCATCGGCCCCGACTCCCCCCCGTAGGCGTGCAGCACGACGTTGTTGCATGCCTCACTGACCGAGGTCTTGAGATCGTCGAGCAGCTCAGGGTCGATCGAGAGCAGTTCCGCAACGCCCCCGAGCATTCCCCTGACGATCGTCAGCGTCTGCGGCCTGCTCTCCAGCCGCAGACGGACCGTTGAGCCCTCAGCGATCACCTCAGCACACAGCGGGTCTCATGCGCCCACCCCGATACAACGGCGCTGATGGCCGCCCGTGCGAGCCGAGCCGCCGGGAAATCAGCCTTCGGCGATCTCGGACAGGTGCGAGATGGCGCGGCGCAGGATCCGTGAAACCTGCATCTGCGACACACCGATCCGCTCGGCAATCTGCGTCTGGGTCATGTCGTGCACGAACCGCAGGGCCAGCACCTCGCGCTCGCGTTCGGGCAGCTGGCGCGCAGCCGCTCCGATCGTGACGCGCTCGTCGGCCGACAACAGACTGGGGTCGAGATCGCCAAATGATTCGACCATGGTCCCACTTTCGCCCTCGCCGTCGTCGTACGGCGCGTCGAGCGACGATGCGTGGTGGGCTCGTGAGGTCTCCAGCGCGTCGAGCACGTCCTCGATGCTCAGCTCGAGGTACTCGGCCAGCTCCGGAACGGTCGGGGCCCGATTTGACCGGGCGCTGAGGATCTGCTGGGCCTCTTCGACCTTCACCGCGCGCTCCTGGGCACCGCGCGGTACATGCACGGCCCAGCCGAGATCACGGAAGTAGCGCTTGAGCTCGCCGAGGATGGTCGGAACCGCGAATGACGAGAATGCGGTGCCGCGCTCGAGGTCATAGCGATCGATGGCCTTGACCAAGCCGAGGCTGGCAACCTGGAGCAGATCGTCAAAGGGCTCCCGGGCTCCGCTGTAGCGACGGGCGAGCTTACGGGCCAGCGGCAGGAAGCGCTGCACGAGTTCATCACGGGCCCGGCGGTCGCCGTGCTGCTGCCAGTTGACGAACAGAACCTCATTGCTGATGGTGCCGGCCGCGCCAGGACGGCTGGTGCGCAGCGGCTGGGGGAAGGTGCTGGTGGCTGAGCTCATGGTCTCACGTACGTACCCGATGAGGACAAATCCCAATCAAACTTCGGTTTCTCACGGATCTCTCATCCGCAGTTGACCTAACTCGCAGGTGCCAGGTGGACAATGGGCGCGTGCAGCCGCGCCCTCATCGGTCTCGCGTGCTCGTCGTCGACGACGAAGACGGCATCGTGGACGTCGTGTCCACCGCCCTGGATCACCACGGCTTTCAGGTCGCCGCCGCATACACAGGCAATCAGGCGCTCTCCGCGGTCCGGGAGAAGCGCCCGGACGCAATCGTCCTTGACGTCATGCTGCCGGACATGGATGGCTTCGAGATCGCGCGGCGGCTGGCCGAACAGCGTGCCGGGATCCCGATCCTGTTCCTCAGCGCGCGCGGCGACACCAGCGACAAGGTCCGCGGTCTGACGACCGGGGGCGATGACTACGTGACCAAGCCGTTCAGCCTGGAGGAGCTCATCGCCCGGGTGCACAACCTGATCCGCCGGGCGGGCGCGCCGTCCGCCGGACAGCTGCGCTTTGCCGACCTCGTGCTCGACGAGGAGACCCGCGAAGTCTGGCGGGGAGAGCACAGGATCGAGCTGACCGCCACCGAGTTTCGGCTGCTGCACTTCCTGATGGCGCATCCGCGGCGGGTGCTGACCCGCGCCCAGTTGCTCGATCGCGTCTGGAGCTATGACTTCGGAGGCGACGCTCGGGTGCTCGAGACCTACATCAGCTACCTACGCAAGAAGCTCGACGGGCATGGTCCACCGCTGCTGCACACGGTGCGCGGGGTGGGTTACTCACTGCGGCTGCCAAGGGATTGACGTGTCGCTGCGGGTCCGCCTGCTGGCCGGCATGGTGGTTCTCGTCTCAGCCGGGCTCGGCGTCGCCGCGATCGTGACCTACGCCGAGCAGCGCTCGTTCCTGCTTGACCGCGTGGACCAGCAGGTGCGCTCGGCGGTGGTCCCCGCCGCCTTCGCCCTGCGGGTAGCCGGCCGCCCGGCGGGGGCACGGACCGCGAGGCCGGTCGCACCCCGGGGC
>JBAWFG010000013.1:0-11204 GCA_049591655.1 Solirubrobacteraceae bacterium | reverse complement strand
CCGAGCCCGGCGGCGGAGACCTGCTTGGTCACCGCGGCCGGCGCGGCGGAGGCGGCCTTGACCTGGCTCCAGGTGGTGTCGCCGTTGAACGGCTTGGGCCACAACCACCAGCCGCGCCAGGTCCGGGCCGCGTTGGGCGTCACGTTGACGTTGGAGACGTGCAGCGGGACCTTCGGGCTCGTCTGCAGCCAGAGCGCGTAGGCGC
Source organism: Solirubrobacteraceae bacterium (assembly GCA_049591655.1). GTDB lineage: Bacteria > Actinomycetota > Thermoleophilia > Solirubrobacterales > Solirubrobacteraceae > Palsa-465. The sequence goes on along the minus strand of JBAWFG010000013.1, from coordinate 10,999 downwards.
CGCCCTGATCGTCGATGTAGACGTTGCGGATGTCGAACAACTGCGGCGCCGGCCCGGAGTAGTGCTGGTTGGGCAGCAGGAAGAAACCCTGGTACTGGGTGGTGCCGTAGAGGCCGTCGATGAGCAGCCGCTTGGGGCCCGCCCAGCTCTGGATGAGATCGGCGTGGTTGGTCGTGTAGGTGCCGTGGACGGTGTCGAAGAAGATGTTCTCCAGTTCGACGGTGGCGTTGGGCTCCTGCAGGTCCAGACCCTCCATCAGCTGGGTGCCGGTGAAGCGCACGCCCTCCAGGTGGATCGTGCCGGTCTGGTCCTGGAGCTCACCGGCCCCGGTGCGATTGGGGATGTTGATCGTGCCGCCGACGATGACGACGTTGTGCCCGCCGTAGATGCGCAGCCCGTTGGGCGCCTGCAGCGGCCCGGTGGTGGGCAGCACGAGCTTGTAGTCGCGGTTGGGGTCCAGGCGCAGCGTCCCGGCGTTGGCGCTCGTCAGCTGGATCGTCTCCGGGTGATTGAGCGCCGGTGCGGGCCAGGGCAGGCGAGCGGTCTTGGTCTGACCGCCACCCCCGCCGCTCGTGGCGATGACCACGAACACGGCGATGATCGCCACCATGACGACGGCGAATGCCCCCAGCTCGAGTTTGCGGCGGTCCCGCTTTTCGGTCATGGGTTGGTGCTTGCCAACAATGCTTCGCGGTAAACCGCATCGGTGTCATTGGCCATCCGTGCGGCGCTGAAGCGATCGATGCCGGTGAGCGAGCGCTCGCGCAGCCGGGCGAGCTCCTGCGGGTCGGCGAGCAGGCTCTCCAGCGCTCGACTGAGACCCTCGACGTCACCGGGCGCCACCAGCAGCCCCGCCTGGCCGTGATCGACTGCCTCCGGAAGCCCGTCGACGTCGGAGGCGACGACCACCGCACCCGCGCCCCGGGCCTCCAGCGCGGCGAGTGGGAACGGGTCACGAAACGAGGCCAGAACGAAGATCTCGGCGGCGCGCAGGTAGCGGCCGGGATCGGATTGGAAGCCCTCCAGATGGATGCGATCGCCGGCGCGCCCGGCCTGACGGCGACGTTCCAGCGCGTCGCGCTCCGGGCCATCGCCGACGAAGTAAAGGTGAGCTTGAGGGTGAGCATCGGCGATCGCCTCAAATGCCTGCATCAGGACGTGGACGCCCTTGCGCTCGACGAGTCCCGCCACGGTGACGATCGCCGGATGGTGCAGCTCGGCGGTGCCGGTGCTCTGCGTCAGCCCGGCCCGGGCGCCCAGCAGCGGCCCGTTCTGGACGACGCGGATCTGGCTGCGGGGGATGCCGGTGGCAATCAGGGCCTCGGCCGCCCCGTCACTGACGGCGATGATCCGGTCGGCCGAGCGCAGGTAGCGCCCCTTGGCCTCGAACTCGTTGTGGTCGGTGGCGATCAGCTTGAAGCGACCGAGCGGGCGCAGGAATGCTGCGGCCACGGTCGCGTACGGGCGGTGGGCGTTGACGATCTCGGGGCGGACGCTGGCCACGATCGCCCCCAGCCGGGCGACGAGCCGCGCCCGGCCGATCCGGGAGTCGTGGCGAACCAAGCGGTGATGAGCGACACCGTGGGCGGCGAGCAGCGGCTCGTAGTCACCGCCGCCGGAGGCGATCGCCACCCGGTGCCCCGCCGCCTGCTGGGCACAGGCGAGGTCGACGGCGACGTTGACCAGGCCGTTGCCGACGTTGCGGACGTGGTCGACGACGTGCAGGATCCGCAGCGGGCGCTCGGTCATGCGTGGGTCAGCTCGTCGGCCGGCTCGGGCGCCCGCCGGCGCCCCCGGGCGGGCCGGTCAGAGCGCAGCACCGTGCGGATCTCGGTCCGGGCCACCGCGCCGAACACCACGGTGCCGATGAGATAGATGACGGTGGCCATCGGGATGCGCACCCACACCGCCACCGAGTCGGGGACCAGCGCCAGCGCCAGGACCGCGGGACAGACGGCGAGCGCGATCCGGCTCAGCCGCCCCCACTCCGGGGTGATCCCGCCGAGCATGCGCTTGGCGCCGAACACGAGCAGCCCCGTCCCGAGCAGCTCGGAGATGATCGACGCCGTCGCCGCACCGTCACGGCCAAACAGCGGGATCGCGATCACGTTGATGATCACGTTGACCAACATCGTCAGCGTCGCGGTGCCGGCGAAGAAACGGTCCTTGCCCATGCCGCGCAGCGCGAGCGTGAAGGTCCCGTTCATCAGGCCGATCGAGATGGTCAGGGTGAGCAGCGAGAACGCCACCGCGCCGGCCCCGTACTGGGGACCGAACGCCGCGCTGAGCAGGTCCTGGGCGATGAACGGCGTGCAGGCGGCCAGCGGCAGCGCGAACAGCGCCACCGCGCTCATCATCCGCGCGCAGTCGGCCCGCAGCCGCGGCCGGTTGCTGACCGCCAGTTGGGCGGAATGCGGGAACACCGCCGACCCCCAGGATCCGGCGAAGCTGCCGACGGCGTTGGGGATCCGATACGCCGCCGCGTACAGGCCGGCGTCCGCCGCGGTCGAGAAGTAACCGACCATGATCTGGTCGATCGTCCCGTAGATCTGCGCGATGACGGTCGTGTAGCCGATCGCCACGCTGCTGGAGACCCGCCGGCGCAGCGCGGCGGCGCTGATCCGCAGCCGCGGCCAGCCCACGTAGCGGACCATGTAGTAGTCGAGGATCACGTGCTTGATCGCCAGCCCGGCGATCATCAGCCAGGCGAAGGTCCGCACGCCGTCCAGGCCGCGGGTCACGAGGATCGGGACCGCCAGGCCGTAGACCACCTGCCCCACGACGCGGGCCACCGCGATCTCCCGCATCCGCCCCAGCGCCTGCATCACCCACTCAAAGCTCGTCCCGGTGAACAGGAACACCGCCACGATCGGCAGCAGCGTCCGCATCGCCGCGTTGGGCGCCAGGATTGGTGCCAGCAGGACGATCGCCACGTATCCGACGAACGCGATGATCAGCTGCACGATCAGCACCTCGCCGACGATCTCCCGCACCCGTGAGGGGTTCTGGGCCACGTCACGGGTGCCGACCATCGTCATGCCCTGGGTCTGGGGCAGGCCGATGAACGTGATCAGGGCCAGCGCCACCGTGTAGGAGCCCAGCTCGGCCGGACCGATGCGACGGGTGACGAACGCCAGCGCCACCAGCGCGATCGCCTGGGTGAACAGACTCGTCGACGCGAGCACGAAGAAACGCCGGATCACCTGCCTCATCGGCTGCTGTCTCCGGTCCGCAAAAGGGGTGCGCGGCAGGGCCGCGCAGGGCGTCGCGCCAGGCTCATCGCTACAAGAAGCTAGCGGCGGGTGCTAAGCGCGTGGTCGGCCTGCGGCGCTCGCGCCGGGCCGTCGGCGGGCGCCGCGGCGCTCGCCGCGATCATGCCCTGCTGGATCTCGACGAGCTCCAGCCCCGCGCCGATCCGGCTCTCCAGTTGCCACATCCTCAGCCGTCCGGCCCAGGTGAGCAGCGGCCCGCCCAGCCGTCGTACCAGCGCCAACCCGCGCGGACGGCAGGTGAAGCGCCGCAGCGCCGCACCGGAGCCGGTGTCGGGCCAGTTGGGGTGGTAGATGCGGCCGGGATAGGCCCGCTCGAGGTTGACGAGCGCCTCACCGTAGTCATGGGCGCTCTTGACCAGGCCGTTGAGCGACTTGTGGGCGCGATGCTCGGCGCGCAGCCGCTTGTCGAACACCGGGGAGATCCCAGTGCCGGCGAGCCGCAGACCGAGCTCGACGTCCTCGGTGTAGCCGACCGGGATCCCGCCGGCATGGCCGCCCGCCTCCTGGATCTTGGCCTTGGGCGCCGAGACGTTGCCGCCCCACAGGCGACGCAGGATCTCGCCCGGGTCCTGCGCGAACGCGCGACAGGACTCCTCATAGAAGTCGGAGTAGCGCTCGATCACGAACGACCCCGGCCGCCGCGGCGGCACCCGGCAGGGCATGTAGCCGACCACGAGCCGTGGCACATCGTCGGTGTGCCAGGCGGCGTGGCCGCTGACCAGGCCGGGGGCGGCGATGACGTCGGCATCCATCAGCAGCACGACGTCGTTGCGGGCGTTGTCCAGGGCGTGCTGGCGCGACGCCTGCTTGCCGCGGTTCTCGGTCCAGAACGGCCGCACCCGGGGATCGCGGGCCGCCATCTCCTCGAGGATCTCGATCGACCCGTCCCGCGAGCCGTCGACCACGACGACGACCTCGCCGGTCGCCTCGTCCTCCAGCAGCGGCGGGATCGCGTCGCCGAGCAGGTCGGCGTTGTTGTAGGTGGGGATGAGGACTGAGAGTTTTCTCACGCTCGGCCTCGATCCTAGAAAGAACCGGCGGCCCGTTGTCCGCCCGGCACTTTGGGCACCCTTAACCCTGCTCATAGGTGCGCTAAACGGCCGCGGCGACCGGGTCTGAGCGGACGGGGGCGCGCCCCCGCGGCGCGTCAGGACGCCGCGAGGCGGCTCTGCTCGATGACCCCCTGGAGCGTCTCGAGGCGATCGATCACCGCCGCGGCGCGACGCTGCAGTGTCCACAGCTTCAAGCGCGCCCCCAGCTCGAGGGCCGCCATCGTCAGCCGGGAGGTGAGCGCGTAGCCCTGCGGACGGCTGGTGAACCGGCGGATCGCCGCGTCACGGCCTGACTTGGCGGTCAGCCACCCCGGCGTGTGGACCTGCCCGGGATGCAACTGGTCGATCATCACGATCGCCTGGCCGTACTTGCGTGAGGTCGAGACATAGCCGGCGACGGTGCGCTCCAGGCGGTGCTCGGCGAGCAGGCGGCGGTCAAACACCGGCTCCAGCTCGGTCCGAGCCAGGCGCAACCCCATCTCCAGGTCGTCCATGTACTTGATCGGCGCGCCCGCGTCATAGCCGCCGGCGTCGATCAGGATCTGGCGCGGCAGCGACACGTTGCCGGCCCAGTGGCGGGTGAACACGTTGCGCGGGTCACGCTCCCACGCCGCGCAGGCCAGCTCGTACTGCTCGGCGTAGCGCTCATAGACGAACGACCCCGGACCGGGGGGCGGAACCGGGGTCGGCATGTAGCCCATCACCAGCCGCGGGCGCTCGCCCTCGGCGTGGACGCGGGCGTGGCCGCTGACCAGGCCCGGGGCGCCGACCACGTCGGCGTCGAGCATCAGCACGATGTCGTGGCTGACGTGCTCCAGCGCGTACTGGCCGGCGCCGGTGCGGCCGCGGTTCTCGATGAAGAACGGGCGCAGGCGGTCGTCCTGCTCGGCCATCGACTGCAGCAGCTCATAGGAGCCGTCGGTCGAGCCGTCGACGACGATCACGACCTCGCCGGTCGCCTCGTCGGCGAGCAGCGGGGCGAGTGTCGCGGGCAGAACATCTTTGTCGTTGTAGGTCGGGATGACGACCGAGACGGGTGGCAGTGCCATCGATCAGCCTCCATTTCAGGTTCGGTACTTCGTTTCAGGTTCAGTACGTCGTTTCAGGGGTGCGGGCGGCGCAAAGGCGAGGAGCCGCCCTGACAGCTTCGGTGCCTCTACCCGATCTGACAGGTCAACAGCGTCGGCTTAACGCCCGGTATACGTCGCGTCAACAGACCGCAGCGCATCACCGCGAGGCAAGCTCGGCGAAGCTGCCGAGCCGCTGCCCGGAGACGATCGCCCGCCAGTGATCGCCGAGCAGGATCGTCTGCTCGTCGGCCCAGCCGGGATGCACCATGATCTCGACGGCGTCGGCGGCGGCCCGGCCGATCCCCGCCTCGATCCCGGCGCCCCCGAGCGCCGGCTCCAGCGCCCGGATCGAGAAGCACCAGCGGGTGCTGGCAAACCGCAGGCGGACCATCGCCGCCTGAACGTCGCGCAGGGCGTGCTTGTAGGGACGGCTTTCGGTCTCCGGCCGATTGACCGGACGCCGGCAGCGGGGCACCGGGGCCAGCGCGCCGGAGAACAGGGCGTTGGGGAGCAGGTGCATGTGCTGGTGGCCGTCGACGTGGGTGGGGGCCTGCCCGTAGGTCTGCTCAAAGCACGCCAACTGGTCGGCGATGCAGCGGCGAAAGTCGCTCGCCCACCCGGGGTGGTAGGCGAATGCACGGCTCCCCGCCGTGTGGATCCGCTCCACCACCCGGCGCTGGGTCGCGGCGACCGCCGCCGGCACGTCGGGCGCCGTGTAGGGCTCGATCAGGTTGAGATGTAACCCGAGCGCCAGCGGGCTGTCGCGGGCCAGGGCGCCGGCGCGCTCGGAGTCACGCATCCACACCATCGCCGTGGCACTGGTGATCGCGCCGGCGGCGTGGGCGGCGAGGATGGCATCGGTGGCCGCCGCGTCGTAGCCGAGATCGTCGGCATTGACGATCAGCAGGCCGCTGCCGGGGGGCGAGATCATCAGGCGAAAGCTATCTTCGATGCGCGGTGAGCCCCCGACCGGACATCTCCTTCATCGCCTGGGTCAGGGAGGACAGCCGCTCGCGGTCGCTCGCCACCGGGCTTGGCGGTGAAGCGCAGACGTTCTTTGACCTGCGGATCCACAGCCGGCCGCTCGTTCCGCTGCGCTACCTGATCAGCGCGGTGCGCACGGTGCTCTACCTGGCGCGGCGCCGTCCCCGCGCGGTCGCGATCCAGTCCCCTCCCCAGCCGGCCGCCGCGCTCGTCTGGCTGTGGGCCCGCCTGGCCCGGATCCCGCTCGTGCTCGACACGCATCCGTCTAACTTCGAGACCTCGGGCATCCACCACCGGATGCAGCCCCTCTTGCGGGCCCTGGTGCCGGGAGCGGCGTGCTGCATCGTGACCACCGACCGCCTCGGCGACGAGATCCGGAGCTGGGGCGGGCGCCCGGTCGTCGTGCACGAGGCGCCGATGCCCTGGAGCTCCCGGGCCCAGCCCCGCCCCCACGGTCCGGCGCGCCGGGTGCTGTTCGTCTGCACCTTCGCTCCCGATGAGCCGCTCGCGGCGGTGCTCGGAGCGGCGGCCCGGTTGCCGGAGACCGAGTTTCAGATCACCGGCGACCTGCGCCGGCTGGCGGCCGACGTGCGTGAGCAAGCGCCGCCCAACGTGACCTGGATGGGGTATCTCGGCCTGGAGGACTACGTCGCGGCGCTCGCCGGCGCCGACGTTGTGCTGTCGGTGTCTGAGCGCGTGGAGTCGGTGCCCCGTTCGGCCTATGAGGCCGTCGACGCGCTGCGCCCCGTCGTGCTCACCGACCGTGATCACATGCGCCCGCTGTTTCCCGATGCGGTGTGGGTGGACAACGATCCTGAGAGCATCGCGAGCGGGGTCACAGATGCGCTCACGCGCTGTGACGAACTCGGCGACAGAGCGCTGGAGGCACGCGTCCTGCAGGGGCAGCGCTGGGAGCTGCAACTCGCCGAACTGCGCGCGCTGATTGAGGCCGGTCCGCGCCGCCGCCGGCATTAAAACTCCCTCATGACGTAATCAATCGCCGGGGGCGGAGTATCGTCTTGCAAGCCACCGTTGGCGGTGCTGCCCCGTTTGATGAGTTTCGTCGTCGGGCATCACCGTATGAGTAAGCCGATTCCTGGCCGGACGTGTGAGCGACCGGTTGCGAGAGGTGACCTGTGAAAGGTCTCGAGCGACCGGACGTCAGCAGGACGCTGACGTTGCCGCCGATTTTCCCGCATTGAGGGGCGTCGGCGACGGACTTCGAGGACGAACTACGACCCCGTGAGAACATGATCTCGACCCGACTTCTACGCCGTCTCTGGATCCTGCCCGTATCGATCGTGCTTGTTGCGGCGATCGCCTACGCGGTCGCGGGCGTCCAGTCATCCACCTACACCGCGACCTCAACCGTCGTGGTCTCATCCGTCCCGGGCGCCGTCAGCGCCAGCAACTCCAGCGGTGCCGGCTCCCTGGCCAGCACCTACGCCGGTGCGCTGCCCTCTGACGGAGCGCTTCAGGCCTACGTGAGTCGCACCGCGCACGTCGCCGCGACCAACAACGCCATCAAGGCCGGCGCGCCGCGCGGCTCGGCGATCACCTTCACGTTCACCGCGCCCACCCGTGCCGCGGCGATCGCCGGAGGCCGAGCGCTGGCCAGCGGCCTGACCGCTGCCAAGCCGGTCAGCCCCACCGTCTCGGCCGGCACGCTCAAGCTGGTGCAGACCCCGACCACGGCGACGGCCACGGCGGCCGGGAGCTACCGCTCCAAGGTCGTCGTGCTCGTGCCCGCCTCCGGCGGCCCGACCGAGGGCATCAACCCGTCTGACGCCGGCCACCTCGCCACCACCTACGCGGCGATCATCCCCGCCGACGACAAGCTCCTGTTGGCGGCATCACGGGCGACGCGTCTGCCCGTCAGCCAGATCGCTTCCGACCTGTCGGTCGTCAACGAGCAGAACACGTCGCTGCTGCAGGTCGGCTTCAAGGCCTCAAACGCGCATGACGCCAACGCCGGCGCCCGGGTGATCGCCCAGCTGATCTCCGGACCCAACCCGGTGGCGCGCGGGATCATCCCGTCCTCCGTCCAGGAGGTGTCGCTGCCGGCGGTCATCCCGTCCAACACCCCCGTCTCCAGCGGTGGCTCGAGCACCAAGCCGATCGTCATCGGCGGTGTCATCGGTCTGCTGCTCGGGATCGTCCTGCTCATCGGTTGGGAGCGGTCGGATCCGCGGATCAGCGACGCGCGCGGTCTGAGCTCGGTGCTCGGCTGCCCGGCCACCCCGGCCGAGCGGCTGTCCCCGGATGCCGCCTATGCCCTGCTTGAGCGCTGGCGGTCGCTGACTGACCAGGTGCCGGCACGGGTGGCGATCCTGCCCGCCGACGACGCATCGGCCGAGCACGCCGACGCGGTCATCGACGCGCTCATCGCCGGCGGTCATGGCGACGTCAGCTTCGTCGACGCCCGCTCCGGAGAGCTTCCCGAGCGCCTCGGGCATGACGCGGCGACCGACCCACGGGTGCCGATCTCGCTGATCAGCGCCGGTGCCCCCGGCCAGGGCGGCGCCGGTGAGGCCGTGGCCCTCGGCTGCGACCTGGCGGTCGTGGTCGTGCGCGACGGCGCCCGCGCGGCGAACATCCGTCGTCTCGGCGACGAGCTGGGCAACTTCGGCGTGGTGCCCGCCTGGGCGCTGCTGTCCTCGCGGGCGACGCTCAAGCGCGCCTCAGCACGGCACGACACCCCGCGCCATGCTGTATCCGCCTGAGCCCCATCCGCACGGTCACCGCAGAGGCGTCGGGATAGGAGCCCAGCAGCTCGCGGCGATCTCGTCGTTCGGCGGCGAGGAGCCGCTGCGGCTGCCGTTCAACATCCAGCGCACCCACGCGTTCCTGTTCGCGGTGGCGATCATCTCGGTGATCGCCGTCGCGGTCGGGACCGGCCTGCAGCCGGTGATCGGCGTCGGTCTCGTCGCCGGCGTCGCCATCGCCTTTGCGGTGGCGCTCAACGACCTCGTCGGGCTCGTGCTGCTCGCCACCCTGGCCGCCGCCACCTCCGGGCTGGCCAAGGGCATCCCGGTCCCCGGCATGCGCTTGTCACAGGTGCTGATCGGCGGCGTCGGCGTCATCCTGCTCGCCTCCGCCCGGCGCTACGTGCGCTGGAGCGCGTTTGACTGGCTGGCGCTGCTCTATGCGCTCGGCACGCTGGTAATCGGCGCGATCGACATGCTGGACCAGACTCAGCCGTTCAACCAGGGAACGATCAACCTCCTGCTGGGGCCGTTCCAATTCCTGCTGCTCTACCGCGCGACCGTCGTCACGACGCGCACGACCGAGCGCCGCAAGCTGGCGCTACGGCTGATGCTGTGCGCCAGCGTGCCGGTGTCGCTGTTGGCGATCGGCCAGCAGTTCAACTTCCCCGGCGTGCGCAGCCTGATCGTCACGTTGACCAAGAACGACGTCTACGCGGCCGGCGCCACCGCGCGCGTTACCGGCCCGTTCCCGCTGTGGCACAACCTCGGCGGCTACCTGTTCCTGCTGCTGCTGACGATGGTCGCGCTGCAGCTGAAGGGGATCAAGGGCGTGGTCTCCACCCGTGCGATGGTCTTCATCGCCGTCGTTGACGTGATCGCCCTGATCGAGACCCTGGACATGGCGCCGGTGCTGGGGCTCGTCGCCGGGATCCTCATCGTCGGCGTCTGGCTGGGCGGCTTCAGCCGCGTCCTGATCGGGCTGGCGGTGGTCATAGCGATCGCCCTGGCGCTGTTCGGAGGCCGCGTCAACGGCCGGGTCGGCGCCCAATTCAACCGCTCCCCCGGCGCCCAGCGCTCGGCGCTGGTGCCCCAGACGATCCAGTACCGCATCGACCTGTGGAACCAGGAGCTGATCCCGCTGATCAAGCAGCGGATGGCGACCGGCTACGGCCCCAACCTCCCCCCTCAGCTGGCGAACTTCCCCTACACGGAATCCCAGTACGTCAACCTGCTCTACCGCGGCGGAGTCATCCTGCTCGGCATCTGGGCGGTGATGTTCTTCGCGATGGGGGCCGCCGGGGTCAAATCGGCGCGCCGTGACTCCGAGCCGTTCCAACACGCGCTGGGGGCGGCCGTCGCCGTCGGGGTGCTGTGCCTGTTCTTCATGCAGTCGATCGAGGCCTACTTCGTTGATGACGGCACCCCCCAGGTGCTCTGGATGCTCGTCGGCCTGCTCTCCTTCCATGAGCTCGGCTCCCGCCGCGTCGAAGCCGTCAAGGCTCCGTTCGAGCACGCCCTCAGCCGCCGCGCGTGGGCGAGCAACGTCGCGATGGGCATGGAGTCGCTGGATCCCAGCACCCAGGAGCTCCTGCGCCTCATCTACACCGACCGTCTGCCCCACGGCGAGGTCGTCTCCGCGATGGGCCTGACCTCCGACGCGGTCGAGCGCTGGCGCGTCTCGGCGATCGCGCGCCTGGCCCAGTACTGCGCCATGGAGCCGTCCGCCGTCGAGCGCACCCTCCAAGCCGAGCGCAGCGACCTCTCCGGGCTTGTCGTCTCCGCCGCCGTTCCCGCCTGAGCGGCGGCCAGCGCGCGGCGGTCCGCGGCGCCCCGGGGCCCTCCCGGAGGGCCTGGCCCGCTCAAGTGGAGTGCAAAAACGGCGTCAGACGTCGCTTTTGCACCTCGCCTCACCC
>JBAWFG010000012.1:0-10717 GCA_049591655.1 Solirubrobacteraceae bacterium | reverse complement strand
GGCTCGTGCTCGTCGGGACCGCGCTGGCGCTCGGGGTGCTGTGAACCCACGGGTGCTGTGAACCCACGGCTGCTGTGAACCCGCGGGTGCCGGCGGGTCAGACCGCGTAGAGCGGTCGGGCGCCCATGGCGGTCGCCAGGTGGTTGGCGGTCGTCGCCAGGTGCCGGTGCAACGCCGCGGCGGCCTGCGCCGGCTCACCGGCCTCGCAGGCGGCCAGGATCGCCTCGTGCTCGACGGCGCTCTCGGTCAGCCGGCGGGCTTCGGGCATCTGCAGCCAGTAGCGCTCACTCGTCTCCCACACGGGGCGGATCAGCCGCAGCAACCACCGTGATTCGGCGCTCTCATACAGCGCGAAGTGAAACCGGGTGTGGGCGGCCGAGGTCCCCGCCAAGTCCTCGATGGGCACCGCGCCCAACTCGTCCAGACGCTGCCGGGCGTGCGCCGCCTGCAGGCGTGAGAACCGCGCGGCCGCCCGGCGGACGGCCAGCGTCTCCAGCGCCAGCCGGACGTCGTAGACCTCGGCGAGGTCCGTGACCGAGAGCTCGGTCACCCGGGCGCCGCGATGGGGGATGTTCTCCACCAGCCCGACCGCGTCCAGCCGGCGGACGGCCTCACGGATCGGCATCGGGCTCATCTGCAGGTGCTCGGCCAGCTCTTCGATCGGGAGCCGGGCGCCCGGCGGCAGGCGTCCGGTCACGATTGCGGCATGCAGCGTCGCGAATGCCTTCTCAGCGAGTGTGCGATGACCCCGTGACTCGTCGCCCGCCGCCAGCACGGCGAGGTGCGAATCCATGCGCCATTTAGTATCTGGTTTAGTGAGGAAAAGTCAAGCTTGCAAATACTGAGCATCGATTAACGACGATTCCGGCGCGGTGCGGCGCGGCAGCAGCGAGGCGACGATCGCGCCGGCCAACGAGAAGGCGGCGGCGACTCCGATCGCCGGCCCGAACCCGGCCCCGAAGGCGCTCGCCGAGCTGTAGCTGCCGGCCCCGGTGAACACCGCCACCGCGATCGCCAGGCCGAACACCCCACCGAGCTGGCGCATCGTCATGTAGGCGCCCGAAGCCCGTCCGATGTCGGCGGGAGCCACGGCGTTCATGACCGCGTTCTGCGACGACGGGATCGCCATCGAGATCCCCGCACCGGCGATCACCAGCGGGGCGATCATGTGCCAATAGGTCATCCCAGGCGTGGCGATCACCGCCACCCAGGCCATCCCCACGGCCTGCATGAGCAGCCCCGTCGTCACCAGGATCCGCTCGCCGATGCGGTTGGTGAGCGCTCCGGCGACCGGCGCGACGATGAACAGCGTCGCGGTCCAGGGCAGCAGCCGCAGCCCGGCATCGAGCGGTCCCTGCCCGAGGCCGGTCTGCTGAAACTGGGCCATGAAGAAGACGGCGCTGAACAGCGAGCAGGAGAAGAGGAAATTCGCGGCCGTGCCGGCCGAGAACGCTCGCGCCCGGAACATCCGCGGGGGCAGCATCGGCTCTGCGGCCTGCCGCTGGACGGCGACGAAGGCGACCAGCGCGGCGCATCCGGCGGCCAGCGCTCCGATCACCTCGGCGCTGCCCCAGCCGGCGCTGTTGCCGCGCATCAGGCCCCAGACGATCCCGAGCGCCGACGCGGTCACCAGCAGCAGACCGGGCACGTCGAGGGCGACCCGCGGTCCCCGACTCTCCGGGATGTGCAACAGCACCAGTGGGATCGCCACCAGGCCGATCGGCACGTTGATCCAGAACACCCATTGCCAGGCCAGGCCCTGGGTGACGGCGCCGCCGAGCACGGGGCCGCCGAGCACCGCCACGCCGGTGATGCCGCCGTAGATGCCCATCGCCCAGCCCCGCCGCTCCGGGTCAAATGCGGCGCCGACGAGTGCCAGCGAGGTTGGCGCCACCAGCGCCGCCGCCGATCCCTGGACGGCGCGGGCGGCGATCAGCGCGCCGGCACTCCCCGATAGCGCGCACGCCGCTGAGCCGAGCACGAACAGGCCCAACCCGACGGCGAACACGCGGCGTCGACCGAGCCGGTCGCCGATCGCCGCAGCCGGGATGAGCAGCACGGCGAAGCTGAGCCCGTAGGCGTTGACGGTCCATTCCAGTGCGTCGATCGATGCGCCGAGGTGACGGTGGATGGCGCCGAGCGCGGTGGACACGACGAGCGCGTCGAGCGCCACCATCAGCGACGCTATCGAGCTGAGTACGAGCACCCAGCGGGCGGTGGTTCTGTTCACGACTCCTCCTTCGATGAGGGTTGACGCTCGGTACAGACACCGGTGCTGTGCATGAATTGACCGATGAATTGCGCCCGGATGTGGTGTCGTGTCCTGAGATGACCGAATCCACCTGGGAGAGCGAGCGGCTGCTCCACACCCGTCTGGCGCGTGCCCAGCGCGGCGACGAGGCCGCGTTCGCGGAGCTCACCGACCCCCATCGCCGTGAGCTGCAGCTGCACTGCTATCGGATCGCCGGGTCGCTGCAGGACGCCGAGGACCTCCTTCAGGAGACATTGCTCGCCGCCTGGCGGGGGCTGGAGCAGTTCGAGGGCCGCTCGTCCCTGCGGGCGTGGCTGTACACGATCGCCACCAACCGCTGCCTCAACCTGTTGCGTGACCGCCGGCGCCGCCCGCAGGCCGCCCGCGGGGGCTCGGACGGCCATCCGCCGGAGAGCATCGCCGAGATCCCGTGGCTGCAGCCCTACCCCGACCGGCTGCTGGCGGGCCTGACCGATGCGGCACCGGGGCCCGAGGCGCGCTACGAGGCCAAGGAGGCGGTGGCCTTGGCATTCGTTTCCGGCCTGCAGCACCTTCCCCCACGCCAGCGAGCGGTCCTCGTGTTGCGTGACGTGCTCGGCTTCCACGCCGACGAGGTGGCCGAGATGCTCGGCACCAGCCAGGCGTCGGTGACCAGTGCGCTCCAGCGCGGCCGAGCGGCGTTGGATCAGCGGCTCCCGGCGCGCCGGGAACAGCTGGCGGTGCCCCGCTCGGGAGCGCAGCGCGAGCTTGTCGACCGTTTCGCCGACGCATTCGAACGCGATGACATCGACACGGTCGTCGCCCTGCTCACCGAGGATGCGGTCGTCAGCATGCCCCCGGAGCCGGAGTGGCACCAGGGTCGCGACGCCGTCGAGGCGTTCCTGCGGGCACGGCATCTGGGCCGGGGCTCGGCGCCCTGGCGGTTCGTTGCCACCGCGGCAAACGGCCAGCCCGCCTATGCCTACTACATGCTCGGCGCCGACGGTTGGACCCGGGACGGCCTGTTCGTGATCGGCGTCGCGCCTGATGGGATCAGCTCGGTCACGCGTTTCCGGGACGGGGGCCTGCTGTCACGTTTCGACGTGCCGGCAGTCCCGCCGGACTGACTCTTCCGGGCCGCGCTGGTAATGCGGCTGCGATTTGTCAACAATGGCCGCCCGATGCGCCGCCTCACTTTCGCCATCTCCCTGCTGCTGCTCGCCGCCCTGTGGTCCGGCGCGCCGACGGCGGTGGCGCGCCCCAGGCTCGTGGCGTGGACGCCCAGTGCCGGGCACGCCACGGGAGGGCCCGCGTGGCTGGCTGAGATCAACCGCTACCGCGCTGCCACCGGACTCGGCGCGGTGAGCGAGCAGACCGCCTGGGATCTCGGGATCCAGCATCACCTCACCTACCTGGAGAAGACACCGAACTCCGAGCGCACCGGCGCATACGCGTCGGCACACACCGAGAACCCCGCCAGCCCCTACTACACCGCCGACGGCGCCAAGGAGGCCGGCTACAGCGACCTCGCGCTCGGCGGCACCACCACCGCGCTGGCCGCGATCGACGGGTGGCTGACTTCGCCGTTTCACGCCATCGGGATGCTGCGCGCCCGGCTGACCCAGGTCGCGCTCGGTATCGACCCGACCCGCGGCTATGCCGGGCTTGACGTGATCCAGGGGATCGACCCCACACAGCCCGCTGGGACGACGCCGATCCTGTTCCCCGGACCGGGGGCCAGCACCGATCTCGTCCGCTACTCCGGCACCGAGAGCCCCGACCCGCGGGAGACGTGCAGATGGCAGGGCTATCAGTCGCTCGGACTGCCGCTCATCGCGCTGCTGCCCCAGGCGCCTGACCCGGCGCTGACCGCTTCGGTCAGCGGCCCCGGACAATCGGAGTCGACTGCCAACGGCCAGCTGTGCATCGTCGACGAGACGACCTATCACTCGTCTGACTCCGTCTATGGGCCGGCCGGCGCCTCGATCCTGCAGGGCGACCACGCGGTCATCCTGATTCCCCGCCATCCGCTCGTGTCCGGCCGCTACGCGGTGACGATCACTCAGCCCGGCCAGCCGGACATCGCGTGGTCGTTCGCCGTCACCGCACCCACGAGCTCCGGCCCACCCGCGCTCGGGTGCTCACCGTGCGTCAGCCGCTCCCATCCGGCGGCGATGAAGGTGCCGGGCCGGGTGAGGGCCGGTCACGCGGTCACGATCAGCGTCGCCGGCCTGCACGCCTTCTCGCTGACGCTGACGATCCGGGCGGGCACCGGCAGTGTGCTGTTGACCGGCTCGTGGCATCTTCCCGCCGGCCAATGGTCGCTGCGCCCGCACCTCCGCGGCTCCGCCACCCGGCGGGGGCGGAGCCTGCAGGTCATCGCGCACTTCCGTGTGGCGGGGCGGCGGATCACCGTCATCCGCACGGTGCGCTTCAAGTAGTTCTACGCCTGCACGCCGCCACCATCGATTACGACCGCCTGGCCGGTGATCGCCGCCGCACCCGGCGACGCGAGGAAGGCGATCGCGTCGGCGACCTCCTCGGGCTCGAGCAGCCGACCGAGGGGAGAGGTGGCGGCAAGCGCCGCCTCGGCGTCCTGCTCGCTGCGGCCGGTGCGGGCCACGATGGTGGCGATCGACCGATCGGTCATCTCGGTGCGCACGAAGGTGGGGCAGACGGCATTGACCCGCACGCCCGTGCCGGCGAGCTCTGCCGCCGCAGCACGGGTCAGCCCCACCAGCGCGTGCTTGGACGCGGTGTAGGCAGCGGTGTAGGGAACCCCGATCCGCCCGGCGGTGGAGGCAACGTTGACGATCACACCGGAGCCGCGCTCCCGCATGCCGGGCAGCACCGCCTGCAGGCATAGGAACGGGCCGGTGGCATTGACCTCCAGGTGGCGCGTCCAGTCGGCCAACGTCGTGCGATGCAGCGGGGCCGACTCGCCGATCCCGGCGTTGTTGACGAGCACGTCCACGGCGCCGATTTCCGCAAACACGGCGGCGACGGCGTCTCCATCGGTCACGTCGCAGACATGGGTGGAGACCGAGAGCTTGGCCAGCGCGGCCGGGTCGCGGCCGAGGGCGATGACCGTGTCTCCGGCAGCGGAGAAGCGCGTGACGGTGGCGAGGCCGATCCCCCTGGCCCCGCCGGTGACGACGACGGTGCGGCTCACGGCTGCTTTGCCTCCGATCCGTGCTCGGCCGCCCGGAACATCGCTCGGGCGATGATCTCCCGCTGGATCTCCGACGCGCCCTCATAGATCCGCGGTGCGCGGACCTCCCGGTAGAGATGCTCGAGCGGATGGCCGTGCTCCAACGCGACCGCTCCGTGGAACTGCACGGCGGCGTCGACCGCCTCCTGGGCGACCTCGGTCGCCAGCAGCTTGGCCATCGCGGCGACACTCGGGTCCGGGATGCCCCGATCGTGAGCGCGGGCCGCCTGGTGCACGAGCAACCGCGCGGCCTCGGTGCGAGCCCGCAGGTCAGCGAGACGGTGGGCGAGCGCCTGGTGGTCACGCAGCGGCTTGCCGAATGTCCGCCGCTCCAGCGCGTAGGACGTGGCCAGCGACAGTGCGGTCCGGGCCATACCGATGGCGAACGCGCCGACGCTCGGCCGAAACAGGTCAAGCGTGCGCATCGCCACCCGGAAGCCGTCCCCGGGTGCCCCCAGCACCTGATCGGCCCCGACCGGCACGCCGTCGAAGCGCAGCGAGCCGATCGCATGGGGGGCGAGCAGCTCCCGGTGCTCCCCGGACAGGCCGGGTGCGTCGCCGGGCACCGCAAACGCGGTCAGCCCCCGCGCGCCGCGCGCCTCGCCGCTATCGGCGGTCCGGGCGAACACGGTGTAGATGTCGGCCTCGGGGGCGTTGGAGATCCAAAGCTTCTCACCGTTCAGCACGAACCCGCCCTCGCCGTCGGGGTCGGCGCGCAGCGTCAGCGCGGCGGGATCAGAGCCGGCGTCGGGCTCGGTGAGCGCGAACGCCGCCACCGCGCTGCCGTCCGCCACCCGTCCGATCCACTGTGACCGCAGGGCATCGGTGCCGGCCAGCAGGATCGGATGCCCGCCGAGGCCCTGCAGCGCGAACGCGGTCTCGGCCTCGGTGCAGTCCCGGGCCAGCGCCTCGCGGATCAGGCACAGCTCAAGCGCGCTCTGGCCGGTGTCGTCGAACAGGCGAGCCAGCAGTCCGTGTTCGGCGAGAGCCCGGACGAGCGCGTGATTGACGCGACTCGGCTCGCCGCCGGCGGCGAGCGGCGCCAGCACGTCGCGGGCCAGCGTGCGCGTCTGCTCGTAGAGGTCGCGCTGGGCGTCGGAGAGGTGGAGGTCGAGCGCCGCGCTCATCCGCCGTCGCCGTCGAGCACGGCGACGCCCATCAGCTCGACCTTGGCCGCCGGGTCATACAGCTCGGTGACGCCGAACAGCCCCATCGCCGGGTAGCGGCGGCCGAAGTGGCGCCGCCACACCCGGGCCAGCGCCGGCAGTGACTCCTTGTATTCGGCGACCGTGGTGACGAACACCTGGAGCGAGACGAGGTCGTCGGGCTCACCGCCGGCGGCCCGCAGCGCGGTGACGAGGTTGGCGGCAGCGACATCGAACTGCTCGGCGATCGTCTCGCCGGTGATCGTCCCGTCGGGCGCCTGGGCGGTCTGGCCACCGAGATACACGGTGGCGCCGGCGCGGACGGCGTGCGAGAACCCGACCGGGGCCGCCAGCGCATCGGAGTTGATGATCTCGCTCACCGGCCGACCCACGACGGACGGCGCCCCATGCTCCACGCGGCGTGGAACTCCTCGAAGTCCTCGGAATGCATGAGCAGCGCCTGGGTCACCGCTTCGAACTCGATCGACGGCCCCAGTCCCATGTCGAGCTCCCGGGTCAGCAGCGCCTTGGTCGTCGCCACCGCGAACGCGGGCCCGTCGGCGAGGCGCTGGGCGAGGTCAGCGGTGTGGCCGGCCAGGTCGGCGTCGGGGACGACCTCGGAGGCGAGGCCGATCGCCGCCGCTCGCGGCGCGCTGAGCTTGTCGCCGAGCATCAGCAGTTCGGTGGCACGCCCGAGGCCGACGATCCGGGGCAATAGGTAGGCGGCGCCCATGTCGGCGCCGGCGAGGCCGACGCGCGTGAACAGGAACGCGAACGACGCCGACTCGGCCATCAGCCGAAAGTCAGACCCGAGCGCGATCACGGCCCCGGCCCCGGCGGCGACCCCGTTGACCGATGCGATCACCGGCAGCGGCAGTTCACGCAGCGCCTTGACGACGCTGCCGGTCATCCGGGTGAACTCGAGCAGCTCGACGGTGTCCATTTCCTGCAGCGGACCGATGATCTCCTCCACGTCGCCGCCTGAGCAGAAGCCGTGGCCCTCCCCGGTGATGACGAGCACCCGGGTGTCGCCGCGGTGGGGCAGCTCGGCGAGCAGGTCACGCAGGTCCGCGTAGGCCTCGAAGGTCAGCGCGTTGAGCTTGTCGGGCCGGTTGAAGGTGACGGTGGCGACCCCGTCTACAACGCCGAAAGCGAAGTGTCGCCAGTCGTCGGTCAGCGGTGCGCTGGCGCGGAACGGGCTCATGCACGGCCGACCATACTTCACACCTGGGGATGCCGTGCGACCGTCAGGTATTCTGCCCCTCTCTTGGCAGTCGACAGCGCCTATTGGAATCCGAAGGTCGAGACGCTCGGGCGTGACGCGCTCGAGTCGTTGCAGCTGGCCAAGCTGCGCAGCCAGATCGCCTGGGCCAAGCAGCGCAGCCCGTGGTACCGGCGCACGCTGGCCGACGTCGACCCCACCGCGATCGCTTCGGTGGCCGAACTGCGCGAGCTGCCGATGCTCACCCGGGAGCAGTGGATGGACTCCCAGTTTGCGCATCCGCCTTACGGCGAGCTGCCGACGATCGGCGGCGACGGCGCGATCCGGGTGCACACCACCTCGGGCACGACCGGCAAGGGCCCGCTGCGGGCGCTTGACTCCCGCAAGGACTGGGCGTGGATCGCCGAGATGTGGTCCTACGGCATCTGGGGCTGCGGCGTGCGCCCCACCGACACCGCCTACATCGCGTTTGGCTACGGCTCGTTCATCGGCTTCTGGGGCCTGCATTACGCGATGGAGAAGATCGGGGTGCTCAACGTCCCCGGCGGCGCGCAGCCCACCGAGTCCCGGGTGCGCCAGATCATCGACTTTGGCGCCACCGTCGTCGCCTCCACCCCGACCTACGCGCTGCGCCTCGCCCAGGAGGCGCAGACGCTCGGCATCGACCTGCGCGGCTCGGCGGTGCAGCGGGTGATCCTGTCCGGCGAGCCGGCCGGATCGATCCCGCAGACCAAGGCGCTGATCGAAGAGCAGTGGGGCGCCAAGGCGTTCGACACCGCCGGGATGACCGAGATCGGCACGATCATGGTGTTCGAGTGCGAGCACCAGCCGGGCGGGACGCACATCATCGAGGACCACGTCCTGGAGGAGGTGATCGATCCCGACACGTTGGAGCCGGTCGCCTATGGCGAGTCGGGGGAGCGGGTCGTGACCTCATTTGGACGGGGGTCGACGCCACTGATCCGCTACCGGACCGGGGATCTGGTCTGCAAGGTGCCGGCATCGACGTGTGCCTGCGGGCGCGGCTTTGACATCTATGAGGGGGGCATCCTCGGCCGGGTCGACGACATGAAGATCATCCGCGGCACCAATGTCTACCCGCGCGCGATCGAGGCGATCGTCCGTGAGTACGAGGTTGTCGACGAGTTCCAGACGGTCATCACCCGCGAGGGGGTCCGGGATGAGATCACGCTGCGCGTCGAGCTCAAGGCCGACGCGGACGACGAGCGCTGGGATGGCCTGGCCGAGACGCTGCACACCCGGCTCGCCCAGGCTCACGAGGGCCTGAACTTCCGCATCGAGCGGGCCGGGACGGGCGAGCTACCCCGGTTCGAGCTCAAGGCCAAGCGCACGATCGACAAGCGTGACGCGCCGATCGGGGCCGGGGCATGACGCTGCCTCCGCCCACCCACGACCTGCTCGGCGCTGAGCTGAACAACGCCGAGACCCGGCTGCTCGCGGTCTATGAGGAGCTCAAGGCACTGTGTGCCGAGGACCTGCCGCCGATCGCCCATGCCAACGTCCGCGCGTCGCTGGCGCTCATGCACAACGTCGTCAACGGATTGGCGCTGCGCTACGAGCACCTGAGCGACCTCGACGTGTAGCTGGGGTCGGGGGCTTCGTCGTGCGGATTGCGGTAGCCGGGGGCGGCCCCGGGGGGCTGTACTTCTCGATCCTCATGCGGCGGGTGGCGCCCGACTGCGAGATCACCGTGTTTGAGCGCAACCGGGCCCAGGACGCGTTCGGCTTCGGGGTCGTGTTCTCCGACGAGACGCTGACCGTCTTTGAGCACGCCGATCCGCGCAGCTACCGCCAGATCACCGACGACTTCGTCCACTGGACCGACATCGACATCCACCACCGGGGCGAGCGGACCCGCTCGGGCGGCCACGGCTTCTCGGCGCTCGGGCGCCGGGAGCTGCTCGGCATCCTCCAGCGCCGCGCGCTGTCACTCGGCGTCGACGTCCGCTTTGAGACCGAGACCCCGCCCCTGCACGAGCTGGAGTGGGCCGACGCCGTCGTCGCCGCCGACGGCGCCTCCAGCGCGGTCCGCGCCACTCGTTCAGACGATTTCGGCCCGACGCTCGACGCGCGCCACTGCCGCTACATGTGGATGGGCACCGATCTCGTCTTTGACGCGTTCAAGTTCTTCATCGCCGAGACCGAGCACGGCGTCCTGCAGGCCCACGCCTACCCCTACAGCGCGGGGATGAGCACGTTCATCGTCGAGGTCGCCCAGGACACGTGGCGTCGGGCCGGGCTGGGCGAGCTCGCTCCGGGCCTGCTGCCGCCCGGGGTCAGCGACGAGGCGTCGGTGGCGTTCTGCGCCGAACTGTTCGCCGACGCCCTGGAGGGCCACACGCTGCAGTCCAACAACTCCAAGTGGCTGAGCTTCGTGACCGTGCGCAACCGCAGCTGGCGCAGCGGCAACGTCGCGCTGCTCGGCGACGCCGCCCACACCGCCCACTTCTCGATCGGCTCGGGGACCAAGCTGGCGATGGAGGACGCGGTCGCGCTGGCCTGGGCGTTCTCCGAGCACGGTGACGACGTCCCCACGGCGCTGGAGGCCTATGAGGATGAGCGCCGGCCGATCGTCGAGTCGACCCAGCGGGCGGCTCAGGGGTCCTTGGAATGGTTTGAGGCGGTGGGCCGGTTTGTCGATCAGCCCCGGCTGCAGTTCGCGTTCAACCTGCTGACCCGCAGCCGCCGGATCACCTACGACAACCTGCGCCTGCGCGATCCCGGGTTCGTCGCCGACGTCGATGCCGAGTTCTCCGCGGCGCGGGGCGGGTTCTCGGCGCGCCCGCCGATGTTCGCCCCGCTGCGGCTGCGGGAGCTGACCCTGCCAAACCGGGTCGTGGTCTCCCCGATGGACATGTACTCGGCGGTCGACGGGACGCCGTCTGACT
>JBAWFG010000011.1:0-9335 GCA_049591655.1 Solirubrobacteraceae bacterium | reverse complement strand
CTTTTTTTTGCGGCCGGGCTACTCGGCGGCGGGTGAGGGGGAGTCGTCGGCGGGTGGCGTCACTGCGTCGTAGATGTCGGTCACCTGGCTGATGACGCGTACCGCGGTCTGCAGCTCCTCGTCGGTGATGTCCGCGAGCTCACGTTCCCAGAGGGCCCGCCACGCGCCGAGCTTCTGCTCCAGCAGGCTCCATCCCGCCGGGGTCAGGGAGACGTTGCAGACACGTCGGTCCTCGGTGCTGCGATGGCGCTTGACGATGTCTGCGGCTTCGAGCTGATCGAGCATCACGGTGACGGTGGCGGGTTTGAGGTCGGCGCTCTTGGCGAGGTCGCCGACCGTCATCTCCTGCTCGCGCCCGAGCGCCGCAATCGAGCGCAGCTGGGCGTGGGAGAGCTCGCCGGGGCGACGATGGTCGCGGCTGCGCAGCCGTCGCTCCGCGCCGGACATGTGGCCCAGGGCGACCCGCAGCTCCTCAATCGCCGCACGGGTCCCCTCAGACGGAGTGGACGGCGTGGCTGCCGGCTCAGAGCCTGGGTGCACGGTCCCGGTCATGCCGCTTCGAGCATCGGCTCGCTCATCGGGTCAAGCACCCCAACCGCCTGTTCACGCTTGGCCCGCTGCTCGATCCGCGCCAGCAGCAGCGTCGGGAGCAGTCCGATCAGGGTCGCCCCCATCACCCACCAGTAGGTGTGGCCGAACCCGGCGGCGGCCGCAGCTGCGCCGTGGGCCTGCTTGGTCTGCCCTTCGAGCACAACCGCGATTATGGCGGTGCCCAGCGAACCTCCGACGCGCTGCAGGACGGTCAACTGCGGCGTCGCATCGTTGATCTGCTCGCGGTTGAGGACCGAGAAGGCGGCGGTCATCGCGGGCATGATCGCCAGGCCGACGCCGATGCCGCGGATCGCCATCGCCACCCCGATGACCCCAAAGGACGTGGTGGCGGTGACCATCACGAACGGGATCGTGGCCACGCCGAGGATCACTCCCCCCAGCAGGGAGGTGCGGCCGGCGCCGATCCGCTGGGTCAGGCGGCCGGACAGGAACATCCCGATGCCACCGCCGATCCCCTGCGGGATGAGCAGCAGGCCGGTGCTGATCGCATCCTCGCCGCGGACCGTCTGGAAGTAGAGGGGCATGAGGATCATGGCGCCGAACAGCGCTGCGCCCAGGCAGAAGGTGACGATCGAGGCCGCACGGAACGCCGGATTGGAAAACAGGCTGAGGTCCAGCAGCGGCCGCTCGATGCGACGGGAGCGGGTGACGAACAGCCCCAGCAGGACGAGGCCGGCCAGGCAGGGCATGAGCACCGAGGACGCGGTCAAGCTGCCGGCGGTCTCGCTCTCAGACAGACCGTAGGTGACCGCAACGACACCGGTGGCGGCGAGCGCCAGGCCGATGAAGTCAAGCCGCCCCGCCTGCGTGGTGCCGGCCTCATCGTGCGGTAGCAACCGGAAGGCGAGCACCAGCGCCAGCGCGCCGATCGGGACGTTGATCAGGAAGATCCACTGCCAGCCCACGCTCTGCAGCAGCAGGCCACCGAGGGTGGGGCCGAAGACGGGGGCGAGCACGATCGGCACTCCGATCACGCTCATCACCTTGGCCATGTTGCGCGGCCCGGCGGCCTTGACCAGGATCATCTGCCCGATCGGGGTCAGCATGCCGCCGCCGACGCCCTGCAGCACCCGAAAGGCGATCAGCTCACCGCTGCTCGCCGCCAGCGCGCACAGCGCGGAGCCGACCGTGAACACGACGAGCGCGATCAGATAGAGGCGACGGGCGCTGTAGCGCCGGACTGCCCAGCCCGTGATCGGGATCACGGCGGCCAGGGAGAGCAGATATCCGGTGATGACCCATTGGATGCCGCCCAACGAGGCGTTGAGGTCGGTGGAGAGATCGTGCAGCGCGACGTTGACGATGGTCGTGTCGAGCACCGACATGATCGCCCCGAGGATCACGACGATCGCGACCCGCTTGACGTGCGGTTCGATCCGGGGGGTCGGGGCGGAGGTGGGGAAGCTGAGCGTCGAAGAAGTCATTAGGTTCCAAAAGATTAGCAGACAAGTAATTAGATACCTAATGAATCGGCCGCCAACGGCGCGGCCTTGAGCGGGGATGTGAGACGACGCGCACAGATACCGAAAACCGGCGCATGACGACGCTAGGTTGAGTGCTCAATGTCTGCCCGCTTCACCGCCAACTTCGCCGCCCTGCTGATCGGGGCCGGACTCGTGGTCACGACGTTCGCGTTCTCGACCGCCACCACCGAGTGGGTGGGGCTCGGCGCCGGCGTGGCCGCCGTCCTGGTGGCGCTGATCAATTTCGCGATGGCGAACCAGGGCGTCTACCAGCGCTGTGCCGACGTCGCCATCGCGCTGCTCGGCGTCTGGACGATCGTCGCCGCCTGCGTGCTCGCCGATGGTGGCCGGTGGCTGTTGTTCGCCGCCGGCGCCGGGCTCGCCGGACTGGGCGCGGTCGGACTGATCGTGCGGGAGGTCGACCTCGGTCGGGGCCTGCGCATCGGGCACACACGAATCGAGGCCGATCAGCTCGTCCGGGCCAGCGCGCTCGCCCATGACCGTGAGGCGCGGCTATGACGGTCCGCGGCCCCCTCGCCAACAGCTACTGGTCGGCGGTCCTGCTGGTGGTCTGCGCGCTGGTGCCGTTCCTGGCGCTCAGCTCGGCGCTGGATCCCCTGCTGCCGATCCTCGGCGCGCAGCTTCATCTCAGCAAGCAGGCCCTGTCACTGACCCTGGGTCTCTCCAACGCCGCCTACGCCCTGGGCACGGTGCTCGCCGTCCAGCTCGCCGTCCACTACCCCCAGCGGCGGCTGCTCGTGCTCTACGCGACGCTCTTCACGCTCGGCTCGGTGATGAGCGCCACCGCGTTCACGCCGGGACTGTTCATCGCCGGCCACGTCCTGCAGGGACTGTTCACGAGCATGATGTTGATCGCCGCCGCCCCACCGCTGGTCCTCGGCTGGCCGACCGCGCGCCTGCCGACCACGGCCATGGTCATGAATCTCGGCATCTTCGGCGCGGTCGCCGCGGGCCCGGTGATCGGTGGCGCCCAGGCCAGCGCGCATGCCTGGCGGCCGCTGTTCTGGATCGTCTGCGGCGTCGGCGGTCTCGCCCTCCTGCTCTCCCTGCTCACCTTCGAGGATTCCCCCGCGCAGGATCCCGAGGCCCCGCGTGACTGGGCCGCGATCCTGCTCGCCGGCGCCGGATGCGCGGCTGCGTTCTTCGGCGCCTCGGAGCTTGAGACCCACCGCATGCTCGACCTGATCGTGTTCGCGCCACTGCTGACCGGGGCGGCGCTGCTGCTCGGACTGATCGTGCATCAGCTCGTCGCCCGCAATCCGCTGATGCCGATGCGCCAGCTCCTGCACACCTTCCCGGTGGCCGCCATCACGATCGCCATCTCCGCCGGGGCGGGTTCAATCGCCCTGGTCGAGCTTGCTCAGACCACGCTGGCGACCCACGAGTCACCCTCGCACATCGGTGTCCTGTTCCTGCCCGAGGTCGGCGGTGCGATCCTCACGGCGTTCCTGTTCGGTGCATTGATCCGCACCCGGTTCATCCCCGCCTTTGCCTGGCTGGGGCTGCTCACCCTCGCCGGCGGCGCCGCGGTGTTCACCGGCGTGGCCACCGGACCCGACACGCTCGTGCTCGTCGGTTCGGGCCTGATCGGGATCGGTCTCGGAGCCTCGGTGGCCCCGGCCCTGTTCACCACCGGCTTCTCACTGCGCTCGGGCCAGCTGCAACGCGTGTTCGCGATGCTTGAGCTGCTGCGTGGCGCGGCCGCCTTTGCGGCGGGTCCGATCATCCTGCACCTGGCGATGACCACCGGCGGCTCCCCAGCCGCCGGCACCCAGATCTCCGTGTGGGTGTGCTTCGCCATCGTGATGACTGGCGCACTCGTCTCCCTCTACATCTTCGTCCTCGGCCGCGGGCGGCTCCAGGTCCCCAACATCGACAACTGGGACGAGAACGGCGAGCCGGCCTGGTATTCGCCGCCGCTGGCCGCCGGCATTCGCCCCACCACCAGCCCGTCCCACGCCGGGAACGGGAACGGGAACGGCGTCGCCGACCTCTCCTCCCGAGAGGCGGCCCGCGTCGAGGCGCTGGCCCGGGCATTGCGGCTCGCCCGCAGCGACGCCTGACGAAATCTCATCCTTGGGAACCGGGCGGGCCACTGCCCAGGTCGTAGTTACTCCGTGCCAACGCGGGGCGCCGTCCGGATGCGCCCGGCGGCGATCCGCGGGAGAGTCCGCCGGTGAGCGGATGAGCGTGCGCGCATTCACCAGACTGCAGGAGGTCGATGTTCAGGCGCTGGATGCAGCGCGCCTGGAGCCCCTGATCGGCGCCGAGCGGATGGCCCGGTTTGAGGAGGTGGCGGACGCGGCCCAGGCGGCGTTGTCCGGGCGCACGGTCCTGAATGTCAACTCGACCGCCGCCGGCGGTGGGGTCGCCGAGATGCTTCAGACGCTGCTGGCGTATGTCCGCGGGGCCGGGGTCGATGCGCGGTGGCTGGTCATCGAGGGCGATCCAGCATTCTTTGCGATCACCAAGCGGATCCACAACGGGTTGTACGGAACCCCGGGGGACGGCGGCCCGCTCGGCGCGGCCGAGCATGCCCATTACGAGCGCGTGCTGGCCCGCAACGCCAAGGAGCTGCTCGTGCTCGTGCGGCCCGGCGACGTCGTGTTGCTCCATGACCCCCAGCCGGCCGGCCTGGTGCAGGCCGTCAAGCGCGCCGGGGCACGGGTGTTGTGGCGGTGTCACGTCGGTCGCGACGAGCCCAACCAGTGGACTGAACGGGCGTGGGAGTTCCTGCGGCCCTACCTCGAGCCCGCCGACGCGTACGTGGTGTCACGTGCAGCATTCGCGCCGCCCTGGGCGGAGCCGGCGACCACGCATGTGATCCCGCCCTCGATCGATCCGTTCTCGGCCAAGAACGAGCCGATGTCACACCGCAACGTGCGCCTGGCGCTCAGCTTCGTCGGTCTCATCGATGGTGCGAGCACCCCGCCAGTGGTTCCGTTCGCCCGTCGCGACGGATCGCCGGGACGGATCAACCGCCACGTCGACATCGTGCAGAGCGGGCCGGCGGTGCCGATCGACGCCCCGCTGGTCATGCAGGCCTCACGCTGGGATCGCATGAAGGACATGGCCGGCGTCATGGAGGGGTTCGTCGCACACGTCGACGCCGCACTCGGCGCCCACCTCATCCTGGCCGGACCCGCGGTCACCGGGGTCGCAGACGATCCCGAGGCGGCGCAGGTGTACACCGAGTGCGTCGAGCGCTGGCGAGCACTCCCGCATGCGGCGCGCGGGCGCGTGCATCTGGCGACGGTGCCGATGGCCGACCCCGATGAGAACGCGGCGATCATCAACGCGCTGCAGCGACACGCCACCGTGGTGGTGCAGAAGAGCCTGGCCGAGGGGTTCGGGCTGACCGTCGCCGAGGCGATGTGGAAATCACGCCCGATCGTCGCAAGCGCCGTCGGCGGGATCCGTGACCAGATCGCCGATGGAGACACCGGCCTGCTGATCGCCGACCCCCACAACCTCAGGGCGTTCGGGGATGCGGTGCAGCGACTGCTGGAGGATCCCCTCCAGGCCGCGCGGCTCGGTGGCAATGCCCGCAGCCGGGCCGCCTCGCAGTTCCTTGGCGATCGTCACCTCGAACAGTACGGGGCGCTGTTCACCGCCCTTTCAGGGCCAAGCGGTCAGCGGTAGGCTTGCCCGCCATGAGCACGGAAACCGCAGACATGATCACCGCCGTCGACTTCATCGGGATCCCGACCCGCGACCTGGAAACTGCCGTCGAGTTCTATGGCGTCACCCTCGGCCTGCGCCGTTCGGTGTACATGCCGGAACGCAACTTCGCCGAGTTTGAGACCGGCAACCTGACGCTCAACATCATGAACGCCGGGGCGATGGGGCTGCCTCACGTAACCAGCGCCAACGCCATCGCCTTGCATGTGCCCGACGTGCCCACTGCGCGCACCACGCTCGAGGGCCGGGGTGTCGTGTTCGCGGGCGACACGTTCGATACCGGCGTGTGCCACATGGCGTTCTTTCACGACCCCGACGGTAACGCGCTCATGTTGCACCACCGATACGCCCCGCGTGTGACCAGCGACTGACGGCACCGCAGAATCGGGCAGTTGCCCGGAACCGGTTGCCGGGGTCCTACGGATGACGCCGAATCCGCGGACGTCGATCGTTGGGGCATGACCAGAGTCCTCGTGGCATACGCGTCCAAACATGGCTCGACGGCGGAGATCGCCCAGGCGGTCGCCGAGACGCTCGGGGAGGCGGGGTTGAGCGTCGATTGCGTGGAGGCCGGCGCCGTGGGCGGCATCGATGCCTATGACGCCGTGGTGCTCGGCAGCGCCGTCTACATGAAGCGCTGGCAGGGCGATGCCCGCCATTTCCTGCGCACCCATGGGACGGAGCTGTCACAGCGGCCGTTCTGGGTGTTCAGCTCCGGGCCGATTGGCGACCCCGCGCACGACAATCCCTCCTGGGAGGAGCCGCGCCGGACGATCGAGAAGGCCGAGGCGCTCGGGGTCCGTGAGCACGTCATCTTCGGGGGGCGCATACCCACCGACCCACACGGTCCGGCGCAACGCGGGATGGTCAAGAACACGCCCGCGGAATACCGCGATCGCCGCGACTGGGACGAGATCCGCGGTTGGGCATCGCGCATCGCCGCCGAACTGACCGCGGCAGTTCCGATCGGCTAGCCACCAGGAGCGGTCGGGCGGCCAGGCGGTCAGGCGGTCAGGCGGTCAGGCGGCCAGGCGGAAGCGGTCGCGGTACTCGGTGGGCGAGACGCCGACGCGCCGCTGAAACGCACGACGCATGACCTCGGCGCCGGCGAAGCCCACCGACCGGGCGACACCCTCGAGCGAGGGCGCTCCGTCCTGCAGCAGATCCCGCGCCCGTTCGATCCGCAGCGCCTCGACATACGCTGCCGGTGTCTGCCCAACCTCACGGCTGAACGCCCGCGCGAATGAGCGCTCGCTCATGCGCGCGCGCTCGGCGAGCACGGCGACCGACAGCCCCTCCTCGAGGTGGCCCGCAATCCAGGCCTGGAGCTCGCGCAGCGCCGGGCGGGCCGCCTGCTGGGATGAGAGCGCGGTGGAGAACTGCGACTGGCCACCGGGACGCTTGAGGAAGACGACGAGCTGGCGGGCCACGGCCAGGGCGACATCCGGGCCGAGGTCGTCCTCAACCAGCGCGAGCGCGAGGTCCACCCCGGCCGTGACTCCGGCCGAGGTCCAGACGTCCCCGTCGCGGACGAACACGGGATCCGGGTCGACCCGCACCTTCCCGTAACGAGCGGCGAGGTCATCGCAGAACGCCCAGTGGGTGGTCGCGCGCCGGCCATCGAGCAGACCGGCGGCGGCGAGCAGGTAGGCGCCGGTGCAGATCGAGATGGTGCGTCGCGCCCGCCGGGAGGCCCGGGCAACCCAGTCCGACATCGCGGCGTCGTCGATGGTGGCGCGCGCGCCCTCGCCGCCGGCGACCACCAGGGTGTCGTGGCGCGGCGGAGGTTCGGGCAGGGGCGCCGCGCCGAGACGTACGCCGCAACTGGTTGCGACCGTGCCCCCGTCAGCCGGCCCCACGACATCGATCCGGTAGGAACCCGGAACCTCTCGCTCGGCATGGTCAAAGACCTCGACCGGGCCCAGCACATCCAGTGACTGGCACCCGTTGACAGCGAGGACGAGAATGCGGCGAGGAGATGGCATGGGCCCATCTTGCCTCCGCGTCGCCGTGGCGGCAAGGTCAGATATCCCACGAATCCTGCCATGCGGCGAGGATCGGGGCATTGCTTTGTCGCGGCGGTCGGCGTACGTTCTCGTCGCCCGCAGTTCCAGACTCGACGACAGGATGACCCACCGATGACCTCTGGCTTCTTCACCGCGGCGCGGGTGGCGGCGGTCACCGCACTGATCCTCTGTCTGGGATCGGCCGCCGCGGGCGCCCGTCGGCCGGCCCGCGGCGCCGAACGGACGGCGATCATCTCGGCGATGCGACTGGCCCATCAACTCGGGCCCAGCCAGACCGCCGCCTGCCTGACAGTCAATGTCTCGACGGTCGACGGCAGCTGGGCGACCGTCGGTTTCGTCTACGCGCAGCGGTGCGCGGGGCAGGAGGCCAACGGCATCACGGTCATGCACCGGCGCAACGGCCGCTGGCGGTTCGTCACCGCGGGCAGCGCGTTCTCCTGCCCGATCCCGGGGCACATCCCGCGTCGTGTGCAACGTGACCTCCGGCTGAGCTGCGTACCGGGGATGGGGGCAGCGGTCCCCAGGGGCCGGCTGCCCCAGCCCATCTATGCCTTCACCGACACCGCCGCGCCGATCGACAGCCAGAACCCGCGGATGATCCGGCCCAGCGGGTTCCTGCTGTTCCAGGACGGTCAATGGGCGCTTGAAAAGCTCCGCTGGACGGGCTGGGGATCTCCGGTCGCCCGGGCGACCGGGATCAGCAGCTCCAGCACCGGCACGCCGAATGCCGCCGCGGGCAAGCGGATCCGGACCTGGGCTCACGTCACCTTGTCAAACCCGGGGCGGTTCCAGGGTCACGAGGTGTACCGCTGCTTCTCGCTGACGGTCCCCCCACCGGCAAGCAACCTGCACCTGTGCCTGGCGCGCGTCGGCCGCATCTGGGTACTGCAGACGACGGCCCTCGCCCTGACCGGCTTCCTGTCACCGGACCATCGGGTCTGGTGCGGCCTCAGCAACACCCAATCCTTCTGCGTCACGGGCGGGCAACCGGTCGGGTCAAACACCAATCCGCCCCAACGCGGGGCGACCCTGTCGCCAAGCGGGAAGGTCACGACCTGCAACGTGCCGGTCCCCACGTTCAGCGCGCAGTGCACGCAGAACTGGGACCCCCAGGCTCCGGTTCTGCGCTACGGCGCGCAAACCGAGGCCGACGGTGTCCTGTGCACGTCCGCCCGCAACGGCATCACGTGCGTGCTGGCGGCCGGCGCCCACAAGGGCCGCGGCTTCCGCGTCAGCCCGTCCGCCGACGTACCCGTCGGGTGAGCCGGCCCGAGGCGTGACGACTGAGGCGTGACCGGTCCCGGTCACTCAGCGGGGTCGGTCGCGATGAAGCTCATCGAGAGCCCGGCCAGCCTGCTCCAGATCGGCGGTGGCCTGCTCGGCTCGCTGCTCCGCTGCCCCGAGCAGCTCCTGGGCCTCCGCCAGGGCGGCGGCGGCCCGCTCTGAGCGCTCCCGGGCGGCAGTCAGCTCCTTCTCGGCCCGCGTGGCGCGCCGCCGCGCCTCGATCTCGACGCGGCGCGCGGCCTTGACC
>JBAWFG010000010.1:0-6670 GCA_049591655.1 Solirubrobacteraceae bacterium | reverse complement strand
GGCGGAGGGGGCGCCGGGGGCGCTGCGGGCGTGCAACCGTGCCCAGATGTCGCCGAGGGCGATCTGGTCGGTGACTGTCAGGCGGCCGAGGAAGAACTTCCGGACGCCGTCACGGTGGGTGGCGCGGGCGGCGGCGATCTTGGCGATTCCCGCATCGGTGAGCTGGGCGTAGAGGCCGCGGCCGTCGCAGCTGGCGGCGCAGCGGGTGACGTAGCCGAGCTCGACGAGCCGGTCGACGAGACGGGTGCAGCCGCTGCGGCTGAGCAGCACGTTCTGCGCGATCTCCGACATGCGCAGGCGGTGCTCGGGTGCGTCGTCGAGGAACATCAGCACCTCGTAGGCCGACAGCGACAGCCCGTGCTCGGCGTGCATCTGGGCATCGAGCTGCTGGGTGACCCGGGCGTGGATCCGCAGCATGCCCTGCCAGGCGCCGAGCTCATGCTCGGCGAACGGGGGTGATGTGGGAGTGTCGGTGATGGCCATGGTGCTGGGAATGTCAGATGATGGTGGCCGGCGCCTCGCGGGCGCCGGCCACAGGACCTTATGGGAACTACGACGCCTTGACGGCGGAGATGTCAAGCGCGAGCTTGACCTTGTCGGCGACGAGCATGTTGCCGCTGCCCAGCGCCTGGTTGAACTTCATGTCGTAGTCGCCGCGCGAGAGCTGGCCGGTGACCTCGAGGCCGATGCGCTCGTTGCCCCACGGGTCGGTGTCGGTGCCCTGGGCCTCGGCGTGCAGGACGATCTCGTTGGTGACGCCGTGGATCGTGAGGTTGCCGGTGATGCGGAACTCGTCGTCGTCGAGGGCCTCGATCGAGGTCGACTCGAAGGTCAGCTCCGGATACTGGGCGGCGTCGAAGAAGTCAGGCGAGCGCAGATGCTCGTCACGCTGGGCCTCGCTGGTGTCGACCGACTGGGTCTTGACGGTGCCGTACGCCTTGGCGCTGGAGAGGCCGTCGCCGATCTCCAGGGTGCCCTCAAACTCACCGAACTCGCCGCGGACGGTGGCGATGCCCATGTGCTTGACGGCGAAGCCGACCTTCGAGTGGGCCGGGTCGATGGTCCAGGTGCCGGTGGGAACAACTGTGCTGGTGGCGCTCATAGTGAAGTCTCTTCCTCGTCGGTGTGGCCGATGGGGGCCGTTTTTGATTGCGAGAGCAACTATAGCACTAATGATTGTTCCCGCAACCATTTCCGCTTATGGCCGTCAGAATCACGACACAGCGGCCCTCCGAAACCCACCTTAGCGGCTCGGATTGAGGTAGTTGCGCGTGCAACTACTTGATGCTATGCTTGCTGATGCAATCACCTCGGCACCGGCCGATCCCGCGTTTGAGGAGAACCCCACATGAAGCTTCAAGGCATGCATCACCTGACAATGATCACCGGCGATGCGACCCAGAACGTCGCCTTCTACGCCGACGTGCTCGGCCTGCGGCTGGTCAAGCAGACCGTCAACTTCGACGCCCCCGAGGCCTATCACCTGTACTTCGGAGACGAGCAGGGCTCCCCGGGCACGATCCTCACCTGGTTTGAGTTCGCCGGTGCCCGCCGCGGCCAGGCCGGCCCCGGCATGATCCACACGATCCAGCTCGGCGTCGCCTCCGCCCAGTCGCTTGACTTCTGGGCTGACCGGCTCACCGCCAAGGGCTACTCCAGCCAGCGGAGCGACTCGGCGCTGGCCTTTGACGACTACGACGGGCTGCGCTTTGAGCTCGTCGTCGCCCAGGACGGCAACCCACCGCTGCGCGCGACCCATCCCGAGGTCCCCGCCGAGCACGCGATCCTCGGCGTCGAGGGTGCGCGCGCCTACATCGCCCGTGGTCTTGAGGCCGACCGTGACCTGCTGACCGAGACGCTCGGCTTCACCGAGGAGCGCCCGGGCGAGTACCGCCTGCAGGGCGATGAGCGCCACTTCCACTGGGGCTATGACACGACCGATGCGCGGGCGATCCCCGGTGCCGGCACCGTTCACCACATCGCCTGGCATTCCGAGGACGCCGATCACGTCAGCTGGCAGGAGCGCGTCGCCGCCGCGGGGATGCACGTCACCCCGGTGATCGACCGTGACTACTTCCTCTCGATCTACTTCCGCCAGCCCCAGGGCGTGCTGTTTGAGATCGCTACCACGTCGCCCGGGTTCGCCGTCGACGAGGACCCGGCCCATCTCGGCGAGGCGCTGCGGCTGCCCCGCCAGCACGAGCACCTGCGCGCGCAACTGGAGCGCTCGCTGACTCCGCTGACCAACCCGCGGGCCGCGGCGCGCGAGGCGGCGTAGCGATGAGCCTGATCTACCGCGAGCGGCCGGCGGCGGGCGAACCTGCCGGTCTGCTCATCCTCCACCACGGCCGCGGCGCTGACGAGAACGACCTGCTCGGCCTCGCCGACGTGCTCGATCCGCGCCGGCGCCTGCACGTCGTCACCCCACGGGGGCCGCTGACCATCCCGGGATGGCCGGGCCATCACTGGTACACGGTGCCGCGGGTCGGCTATCCCGACCCCGACACGTTTCACCGCGCATATGAGAGCCTCGCCGCCTTCCACGACGAACTCTGGGAGCGCACCGGCATCGCGCCGGAGCACACCGTGCTCGGCGGTTTCTCGATGGGCTCGGTGATGAGCTATGCGCTCGGCCTCGCCGGCGAGCGGCCGGTCCCGGCGGGGATCCTTGCCTTCTCGGGGTTCATCCCGACCGTGGAGGGCTGGTCGCCTGACCTACCCTCACGCGCGGGTCTGCCGGTGTTCATCGCCCATGGCCGCCGGGACCCGATCATGGACGTGGCCTTCGCGCGGCGCGCTCATGAGCTGCTGGAAGGGGCGGGACTGGCGGTCAGCTATCACGAGTCAGACGCCGCCCATCACATTGACCCCGGCCATATTCCGGCCGCGGCACAATGGCTGACCGTCGTCACCGCTGAGCCCAGCTCGGCGGGCGTCGTGACCCTCGATGACAAGGACCGGAAACCCTGATGCGCAAGATCCAGAGCCAGGGCGTGCACCACATCACGCTGGTGGGCGCCGACCGCCAGACCTCAATCGACTTCTGGGAGGGCCTGCTGGCGATGCCGTTCGTCTTCGAGCAGCCCAACCTCGACAACCCGTCCGAGAGCCATCTCTACTTCGACCCCGGCGACGGGCGCCTGATCACCGTGTTCACCAACGAGGAGCGCACCGCCGATCCGCGGCGCACGCCGACCGATCCCGGCTGCGTGCACCACGTCGCGTTCGCGCTGTCGCAAGCGACGTTCGCCCAGACGGTGGAGCGCCTCGACGAGCGGGGGATCAGCCACAGCGGCGTCAAGGACCGCGGGTTCATGGACTCGATCTATTTCACCGATCCGCTTGGGCTGCTGATCGAGCTCGCCTCCTACCGGTTTGAGCCGCCGGCCGGGCACACCCACGCCGACGTGCTGCTCGCCGCCCACCGGCTGCGCGTGGAGCGCGGCGACTACAACATCGCGACGGTGCACCTGGCCGACGCAATCGAGCAGCTCGTCACCGGCTCGCAGCAGTCGCTGTCAGACGACCGCACGCCCAAGGACCCCTACGGGCCCGAGCGTCACTGAGCGGGACGCTCAGCGCTGACCGAACACGGTCAGCGCCGGCTGGCGGTGGCGCCGGCGCCGGGCTGGTCGGCCCGGGGGCGCAGCGCGCCGGCCCGTCCCTCCGGCAGCTCCCAGTCCTCCTGGCGGCCCAGCGCGGTCATGTCCAGGTAGTAGTGGGTGCCGCCGACCTGCTCGGTGCCGCGCCCGTAGGTGGAGTAGGTGTGAAACACGCGGTCCTCGACGCGCAGGAACGCGCTCGTGCCGTGCACCTCGCCCGACGGGGCGGGCATACCACGCCGCTGCCATTCGGCGGCGGAACGGTAGTTGTAGCTGCGCTCCGGCACGGGC
Organism: Solirubrobacteraceae bacterium; assembly: GCA_049591655.1. Taxonomy (GTDB): domain Bacteria; phylum Actinomycetota; class Thermoleophilia; order Solirubrobacterales; family Solirubrobacteraceae; genus Palsa-465. The sequence continues at coordinate 2,777 of JBAWFG010000010.1, read as the reverse complement.
CCGTCGAACGAGACGCCGTAGTCGTAGTTGAAGCGGCTGCCAAAGCTCGAGTACCACGGGAATGACCAGCCCATTTCGGCCTTGAAGCGCTCGAGCTTCTCGATCGGGGCGCGGGAGACGACGGCGATCGTCGTGTCACGCTCGTGCAGGTGCTCGATGTTGCCGTACTGGTCAACGCGCCCGGCGCAGCTCATGCAGCCCCGCTCCCACTCGGGGTCGAACATGTAGTGGTCGACGATCAGCTGGTGGCGGCCCTCGAACAGGTCGACGAGTCCGAGTGACACGCCACCGGGCCCGGTGAACCGGTAGTCCCCGGTGACCGCCACCATCGGCAGGCCCCGCCGCTGCGCCGACAGCTCGTCACGGGCTTGCGTCAGCGCCTTCTCACGCTCCAGCAGCGCCACGCGCCGGCGCAGCCATTGCTCGCGGTCGGTGATCTCAGGAAGCTCCATGTCGTCCTCCCTGTCGGGATTGGGTCTCGCTGTGTGGACCGCCGGGCGGATCAGAATTCATCGCCGCCGCCACATCACCGCGCCACCCCAGGGCCCGGCGGCGCGTCCTCGGGAGCGCACTGACCACCAGATCGTAGGAGTCCTCGACCATGTCGGCGATCATCGCGTCGGCGAGCGAGCCGTCGATCGTGACCGTGTTCCAGTGGCGCTTGTTGAGGTGATAGCCCGCGGTGATGGCGGAATGGGCGGCGCGCAACTGCTCGGCGAGCTGTGGCTCGCACTTCAGGGACACCTGCAGCGGCTCGCCGCTCAGGCGCGACAGGGCGAAGATCTTGCTCGCGACCTTGAACACCGAGGTCTCAAAGCCGAACGGGAACGTCTCCTCGCTGCCCCGCAGCTCCAGACACAGGTCGCGCAGCGTCTCCCCGTCCATGACGAGGCAGACATTATTGGGCGGGGCGCTCGCCGGCGCCGGCCGGCGATGGGGCGAGATGGGCGCTCCAGCGCTCCTCGATGTGTCCCAGCCGCCACACCGACACCGCCACCACCCAGGTGAGCACGAACAGGCCGGCGAGCAGGAAGCCAAGCGCGTTGAGGTCGATGCGCTGCAGCCAGGTCCAGAACGAGCCGGTCAGCGACAGTCGGGAGGCGGCCAGGCCGCCGATCTCCACGGTGCCGATCACCAGCGCGACGGCGACCGACAGGCCGGTGATGGTCAGGTTGTAGAAGACCTTGCGGACCGGCTGGGAGAACGCCCAGCCGTAGGCGAAGTTCATGAACGAGCCGTCGATCGAGTCCATCAGCGACATCCCGGCGGCAAACAGGACCGGCAGGCAGAGGATGGCGTACCAGGGCAGCCCGGCGGCGCCGGCGCTGCCGGCGATGATGAGCAGCCCGACCTCGGTGGCGGTGTCAAAGCCGAGGCCGAACAGGGCGCCGATCGGATACATCTGACCCGGCCGGGTGACGCCTTTGGTCAGCCGCCCGAAGCACCGGTTCATCAGGCCGCGGTTATCCAGATGGCGCTGCAGCGTCGCCTCGTCATAGCGGCCGGTCCGCATCTCGCAGAACACGCGGATGATCCCGACGAGGATCACGAGGTTGACGGCGGCGATCAGGTACAGGAACGCCCCGGAGATGCCGGTGCCGAGCGCGCCGAAGGTCTGGTGCAGTCCCGAGTGCCCGTTGCGGACCGAACCGTCAAGTGACCGCACGCCGACCGACAGCGCCAGGGACAGGGCGAACACGATCGAGGAGTGCCCGAGCGAGAACCAGAACCCGACGCTCAGCGGGCGCTTGCCGTCGGCCATCAGCTTGCGGGTGGTGTTGTCGATCGCCGAGATATGGTCGGCATCAAACGCGTGGCGCAGCCCGAGCGTGTAGGCGGTGATCCCGACCCCGACGCTGAGCACCCCGGTCCGCCCGGCGGCGCCGTGGCGCGGGGCGACGAGGCCGAACAGGATCCCGAAGCCGACGACGTGCAGGGCGGCGATGACCGCGCCCATCAGCGTCAGCGTCCGGCGCTGCCCGGGCTCCAGGCCGGCGAGGAAACGCCTCACAGCAGCGTCCCTCCCGGTGGCACGACCCACAGCTTCGGGGCGAGCTCGCGGACGACGTCGGTGGGCAGTTCGCCAACCGTCGCCACGCCGGCGGTGTTGAGCGCGATGGCGAGCTCACGCCAGGCCCGGGCCACCGGGGCCACCCGCACCGTCGGGCCAAAGCCGACCGTGGCGCGCAGTTCGTCGCCCCGGGCCTGCGCCTGCTCGGCGGTGACGGTGGCGAACGGGCGGTTGGCGCCGTCGATGTAGATGGTGGTGGCGAGGATCTCGGCCACCGGTACCTGATCGGCCGGGGTGGCCATCACGCGACCGCCCCGTCGACGGGCAGGCCGGCGCGCAGCCGGGCGGCGGCGACCGCCACCTGACCGAACGCGATCCCGCCGTCGCCGACCGGCAGCCGGCGGGGCACCAGCGTCCGGAGCCCGTGGGCGTCAAGCCCGGCGAGCACCGCCTCCAGCAGCCGGCGGTTGGCAAACACCCCGCCGGAGAGCACGACCAGATTGACGGCCGCCTGCTCGGCGGCCCGCGCGCACGCCGCAGCGGTTCCGGCGGCGACGGCAGCGTGAAACGCCGTGGCGATCTCGCCGACCGGCACGCCGCCCGCACGGTCGGCGCTCAGCGCCCGGATGAGCTCGCGCGGGTCGAGCACGAAGCCCTCGTCACCGTCCAGGACCGGCATCACATACGCGGCGCCCGCCGGCCCGACGGCGCAGCAGGCCTCGAACTCGATCGCCGCCTGCCCCTCATAGCTGACCTCGGGCCGCAC
>JBAWFG010000009.1:0-12116 GCA_049591655.1 Solirubrobacteraceae bacterium | reverse complement strand
GCTCACAGCCGCCCGTCGACCCCAACCACAAGCAGCGCCCGACCCGTGACTCGCTGCAGGGCGAGCGCGCTCCCGGCAATGCCGGCGGACGCCGCCGCGTGGTGATCGATTCCCAGGCCTCGCGCCGGTCTCCCGGCGGCGGTGGTCCGCCGCAGTCCAATCAGCCGCCGCGCCGCCAGCGCCGCGGACGCCGCCGTCGCGGTGTCTATGACGAGGAAGCCGAATCGCGTCCCAGCCGCACCGCGGTCGCTGACCCGAGCGCCATCCAGATCAATTCCGGCTCGACGGTCAAGGACGTCGCCGAGTACCTCGACGTGCCGGTGCCCGAGGTGATGAAGAAGCTGATGGCGCTGGGCGAGATGAAGACGCTCACCCAGACGCTGTCGGACGAGTCGATCACGGTGCTTGCCTCCGAGCTCAATAAGGAAGTCGAGATCGTCCACTCCGAGGACGAGGAGATCGCCGAGCCGGTGTTCAACGACGCCGAGGAGGATCTCGTCCTGAGGGCCCCGGTCGTGACGATCATGGGCCACGTCGACCACGGAAAGACGTCGCTGCTGGACGCGATCCGCCAGACCCAGGTGGCAGCCGGCGAGGCCGGCGGGATCACCCAGCACATCGGCGCCTACCAGGTCCGCCACGACGACCATCCGGTGACGTTCCTTGACACCCCGGGCCACGAGGCGTTCACCGCCATGCGTGCCCGCGGCGCGAAGGTGACCGACATCGCGGTCATCGTCGTCGCCGCCGACGACGGAGTGAAGCCCCAGACCCAGGAGGCGATCGACCACGCCAAGGAGGCCGGCGTCCCGATGCTGGTCGCCGTCAACAAGGTCGATAAGGAGGGCGCGCAGCCGGACCGCGTGCGCACCGAGATGACCGCGCTCGGCCTGCAGCCTGTCGAATGGGGCGGCGACACCGAATTCGTCAACGTCTCGGCCAAGACCCGTGAGGGACTCGACGACCTGCTTGACACGATCATCGTGATGGCCGAGGTCGAGGAGCTCCGGGCCAACCCCGATGCGGCCGCCTCCGGCACGGTGATCGAGTCAAAGCTCGATCCCGGCCGCGGCCCGGTGGTCACGATCCTCGTCAACCGCGGCACCCTCGAGGTCGGCGACGCGCTCGTCGCCGGCGCCCAATGGGGCCGGGTGCGCGCCATGCACGACTACCTCGGCAAGCGGATCGGCCAGGCACTGCCCGGTGAGCCGGTCGAGGTGCTCGGCTTCGACGGCGTCCCCGAGGCCGGCGAGCACGTGCGCGTCGTTGAGCACGAGCGGCGCGCCCGTCAGCTCGCGACCGAGCGCCAGACCCGGCTCAAGGCCGAATCGCTGGCGCGCCAGAGCGGCAAGCGCGTCTCTCTGGAGAACATCTTCGGCTCCGACCTGCAGGAGCTCAACCTCCTGCTCAAGGCCGATGTGGCCGGGTCCCTGGAGGCGATCGAGGACGAGATCGCCAAGCTGCCCCAGGACGAGGTGTCGGTCAACGTCATCCGCCGTGCCGTCGGCGCCGTGACCGAGTCCGACGTGATGCTCGCCGCTGCCTCCAGCGCGGTCATCCTGGCGTTCAACGTACGACCGGTCGGTGACGCCCGGGCGGTCGCGGAACGCGAGGGCGTGGAGATCCGGCACTACTCGGTCATCTACCGCGCCATCGACGAGCTGCGCAGCGCGATGCAGGGGATGCTCGCCCCCGAGGAGGTCGAGGAGGCGCTCGGCAGCGCCGAGGTCCGCCAGATCTTCCGCGCCTCCCGGGTGGGGACGATCGCCGGCTCGCACGTCACCGAGGGCAAGATCACCCGTGGCTCCAAGGTCCGCCTGGTGCGCGACGGGACGGTCATCTGGGACGGCGAGATCGCCAGCCTCCGGCGCTTCAATGAGGATGCGCGCGAGGTCGCCTCCGGCTTTGACTGCGGCATCGTCCTGCGCGACTATGCCGACGTCAAGGAAGGCGATGTGCTGGAGACCTATACGACCCGCCAGGTGGAGCGCGAGCTCACCTAACGGTGAGCGCGGGCGCCCCTTCCCGGATCGGTCACGGCGGGCGCCCGGGGCGCTTGCGCTGAATGCCCGCCCAGGGGTATGTCGCGGTGCTGGTCATCGAGCTGCACTTTCCCTATGCCGGCAGCCTCAAGGCCAAGCGTCAGGAGCTGTCCTCGATCAAGGCCCAGCTGCGGACCCGGCTGGGCGTGGCGGTCTCGGAGACCGGCCACCAGGACCTGTGGCAGCGCGGGACGCTGACCGCGGCGCTGACCGGTGGCTCGCTGCGTCGCCTGCAGGAGGCGGTCGACGAGGTCGAGCGCTGGGTGCTCGCCCGCTGCCCGGAGGGAGCGACCGTGGAGCGCCTGATCGCCTCGGTGGAGGATCTCAGGGGATGAAGGGGCTCAAACGACGGATCGGAGGGTAGGATGCGAGGAGCCCGAATGCGACGTGTGGACGAGGCTATGAGAGCCGTCCTGTCCGACGCGATCGCCACGGATCTCAAGGATCCACGTGTAGGTTTCGTGACCGTTACCGGCGTCAAGACCAGCCCCGACCTGCGCCACGCGCGCGTTTACGTCAGCGTGCTCGGCGACGACCCGCAGCGCAGCGAGACGATCGACGGATTGCGCTCCGCCCACGGTTTCCTGCAGCGACGGCTAGCCACCGAGCTGACGCTCAAGCACACACCATCGCTGACCTTCGAATACGACGACACGGTCGATCGCGGGATGCGGATCTCCGAGCTGCTGGACCAGGAGGGCTCTGGTGACCGCTGAGTCCGAGGCCGGCATCCGAGAGCAGGTCCTCGCCGAGCTGCGCGACGCCGACAAGCTGATCGTCGTCGCCCACGAGAACCCCGACGGGGACGCGCTCGGATCGCTGGTGGCGATGCAGGGGATCCTGTCGGCGATCGACAAGGACTGCCTGATGTTCATCGCCGCCCGGGATCTGCCGCTGCCCCAGGAGTACCAATTCATGGCGCTCGAGGGCCTTGTCACCGAGCCGCCCGCCGATCTGGAGCAGCGCACGATCGTGTTCCTGGACTGCGGCAACATCGACCGCAACCCGGCCGAGGCGTTCCGCCATCCGGGGGCGCACATCCTCAACATCGACCACCACCACGACAACACCCACTTCGGGACCGTCAACCTCGTCGTGCCGGAAGCCTCGTGCACCGCCGAGATCGTCTGGGACCTGACCAAGGCGCTCGGCGTCACGCCGAGCCTGGCCGTCGGCGAGGCGCTGTACGTCGGCCTGATCACCGACACCGGCCGCTTCATGTACGAGAACACCGGTCGCAAGGCCCACCTGATGGCCGCCGACCTGATCGACGCCGGCGTCGACGTGCACGCCATCTACCGCCGCGTCTATGAGGGGGTCCCGTACGGCAAGCTCACCCTGCTGGCTCGCGGACTCGCCAATGTCGAGCGCTATGACGACGGCCGTCTGACGATCACCGACCTTACCGCCGGCGACTTCAGCGCCTCCGGAGCCGAGGAGAGCTACTCAGAGGGCGTGGTGGACCATCTGCGGGCCGTACAGGGCACCCGGGTGGCCGCGCTGGTCCGCGACCGGCTCAACGGCCCCAACGGCTCAGGACCGCGCAAGGTGTCGCTGCGGGCTGGGGACAACGACATCGACGTGTCGGCGATCGCCCGGGCCCAGGGCGGCGGGGGCCACCGCCAGGCGGCCGGTTTCAGCACCGAGCTCTCCCACGACGAGCTCGTCCGCTTCCTGCGTGAGCAGCTCGCCGCGCAGCTTTGAGCCCCGCCGTCTCCGACCACATCCTGCTCTACGACAAGCCCGCGGGGGTGACCTCCCATGATGTCGTGGCGACGGTGCGCCGCACGCTGCCGCGCAAGACCAAGGTCGGCCACGCCGGAACGCTGGACCCGTTTGCGACCGGGCTGCTGCTCATCCTCGTCGGCGGCGCGACACGCGCTCAGCGGTACCTCATGGGCCTGCCCAAACGCTATGAGGTGGTGGCACGCTTCGGCGCGGTGTCGAGCACCGGGGACCCTGAGGGTGAGATCACCGAGACCGGCCGGATCCCCGACGGGCCGTTAACGCTTCCCACCGGGCGGGTGCGCCAGCGCCCGCCGGCCTACTCAGCGGTGAAGATCGGCGGCCGGCGCGCCTATGAGCTGGCCCGTGCCGGCACGCCGGTGGTCCCTGACGAGCGCGAGGTCCAGGTGCATCGCTTCGAGGAGCTCTGGCACGAGGGCGAGCGCCGCGCATTCGTGATCGAGTGCTCGTCGGGAACCTACGTGCGCAGCCTCGTCGCCGACCTCGGCGACGCCCACTGCGAGCAACTGCGCCGTACCCGGATCGGCGACTTCGATGTCGCCGCTGCCGACCCCGAGCGGCCGGTCGCCCTCTCCGACGCCCTTCGCTTCCTGCCCGAGGTACGGCTCGAGGGCGAGCAGGCGCGGCGTGCCGCCCACGGCGCCCGGGTGAGCGCGGTGGCGCCGCCAGGGTCAGAGACCGTGCGCCTGACCGATGCCGAGGGGCTGATCGCGCTCGCCGCGCCCCAGCCCGACGGCACGCTGCGCCCCGTGGTCGGGCTGCGTCGCGGCGACTGAGCAGCGCCCCGGAGGTCCGCACGCGGACCTCTGCGGGGGTTAGAGTCCTCAATCCGGGGTACTGGCTCCCTACCCGCGTGCCGCGCGGGGTCCAGACAGGGGAATAGGAAGGTAGGGAGATATGTAGCCAGCGCCAGCCTGCGCGCTCATGAAGCGGCCGTGCGCCGCTTCACCCACGGCCGGGGAGCGTTTTCGATCGCCCGGGGGGATCTCGTGATCCGCCGGGCCAGAAGTCACATCCAGAACCGTTTCCTCGGAGGTAGCAACATGATGGTATTTCGCAAGGCCGCGATGGTGCTGGCGCTGTCCAGCGTCGCCGCGCTCGCCGTTCCCGTCGCCGCCAGTGCCGCGACGACGCCCGCTTCGACGCACGCCACGTCGTTGAAGAGCATTCCGGTCACCGGCACCGCTCACAACGGCAAGGCGTTCAAGGGCAAGCTGACGGTCACGCAGTTCGCCACCAAGGCCGGCCACACCGTGGCTGTGGGCATCCTCACCGGCCGCCTCGGCAACCGCAAGATCAAGCCGACCGTCGTCTCCGTCCCGGCCAAGGTGGGCCAGGCCGCAACCGGCTCCGTCCGGACCGCAGCAGTGACGCCGGCAGCGTGCCCGGTGCTCAACCTGATCCTTGGGCCGCTGCACCTCAACCTGCTGGGGCTCAACGTTGACCTCAACCAGGTGATCCTCAACATCACCGCCCAGTCGGGTGCCGGCAACCTGCTCGGCAACCTGCTGTGCGGCGTCTCGAACCTGCTCAACACCCAGTCGGTGCTGGGCGGCCAGCTGACCGGTCTGCTCAACATCGTTCAGCAGCTCACCGGGACCCCGGCTCTGCTCGGCCTGTAGCGCCAGCCCCACCAAGGCTCTTCGCCGGCGGCCCGGGTGGGCCGTCGGCGGAGGGCGGGTGGGTCTCGATCAGCCCGAGCGTGGACCGAGGAGGGGTTTGGAGGCGCGGCAGATTAGGCTTGGCGCCATGCAGGTCACGATGCTCGACGACGTCGCGCCTCGTCCCCGTCGCGTGGCGGTGGGCGAGTTCGACGGCGTGCACCTCGGTCACCGGGAGGTGATCGCCGGCAACGACACGGTGCTGACGTTCGACCCCCACCCGCTGGCGGTCATCCGCCCGGAGGCGGCGCCGCGGTTGCTCACGAGTCTGGCGGCCAAGGCGGAGCTGGTGCGCGCGCTCGGTGTGCGGGAGATGGTCGTGATCGGATTTGATGAGAGCTTCGCGGCCCAGACGCCTGAAGACTTCATCGCCGACGTGCTCGTCGACCGGCTCGGGGCCACGCACGTCTCGGTCGGGCAGAACTTCCGTTTCGGCCACGGCGCCGCCGGCGACACCGACATGCTCGCCGCCGACCCGCGGTTTGAGACCCGCGTTGTCGACATGGTCTCGGTCGGCGGGCAGGTGGTGTCCTCCAGCCACATCCGCTCGCTGGTGAGCGCCGGCGAAGTGGGGGAGGCCGGGCGGCTGCTTGGCTCGCCGTTCCAGGTCCGAGGGGAGGTGATCACGGGCGACCGGCGTGGGCGGGAGCTCGGCTTTCCGACCGCCAACATCGTCCCGGACCCCGAGCTCATCCGCCCGGGCAACGGCGTCTACGCGGCGCGGGCCGACGGCCGCTGCGCCGCCGTCAACGTCGGGGTACGGCCAACGTTCGACGACGGCCAGGGCGTGCTCGTCGAGGCCTACCTGCTCGACACCGACGAGAACCTGTACGGGCGCCAGTTGGCGGTCGACTTCCTCGCCCGGCTGCGCGGCGAGCAGCGCTTTGACAGCGTCGAGTCGCTCGTGGAGCAGATGCACCGTGATGTCGCCCATGTCCGGGCGCTGTGCGGATGAGAAGGCGCCGCTCTCTGCTACGCTCACCGGCCGCATGACTCTGACTCAGGAACGCAAGCAGGAACTGATCGCCAAGTTCGGCGACAACCCTGCAGATACCGGCAAGACCGAGGTCCAGGTGGCGATGCTCACCGAGCGCATCAACGAGCTCACCGAGCATCTGCGCGCCCATCGTAAGGACCACCATTCGCGGCGCGGCCTGCTGATGCTCGTCGGCCGCCGCCGCCGTTTTCTCAACTACCTGCAGCATGAGGATCTGGAGCGCTACCGCTCGCTGATCCGCGAGCTCGGCCTGCGTCGGTGATCGCAGCCGGGACCCCGGCCCCGGAGTTCACGCTCAAGCGCGGCGACGGGTCGGACTTCACCCGCGCCGATCTGGAGGGGAAGACGACGGTGTTCGTCTTCTATCCCTTCGCCTTCAGCCCGGTGTGCACCGACCAGCTCAACCTCTATGAAGAGGTGCTGGAGGATTTCACCGAGCGCGGGGCCACGCTGTATGGCGTCTCCTGTGACGCCACCTACTCGCAGACCGCGTTTGCCCAGCAGCTCGGCGTGACGATCGAGCAGCTCTCGGACTTCGAGCCCAAGGGCGCGACCTGCCGGGCATTCGGGGCCTACCACGAGGGCGGCTTCCCGCAGCGCGCGCTCGTCATCACCGGTCCTGACACCGTCGTGCAGTGGAGCTACCAGGCTCCCTCACCCGGCGATCTCCCCGGCGCCAACCTGATCTTCGACGCGCTCGAGCGCTGAGCGCCGCGGGCGCGTGGCCCGGTGGGCGACGATCTCGGCTCCGCACCGGTTCCCGGCCCCGGCGACGCTGACCACGTCCGGGGTCCGGAGAACGCGCCGCTCCTGATCGTCTATGCCGACTTCGAGTGCCCGTACTGCGCGGCGCTCGAGCAGCGCCTGGCCCGGCTGGTGCTGCGCATCGTCTTTCGCCACTTCCCGGTCCGCTCCAGCCACCCCCGCGCCTGGCCGGCCGCGTGTGCCGCCGAGGCCGCTGCGGCCCAGGGGCGGTTCTGGGAGATGCACGATCTGCTGTTCGCCGACCAGGCCCGCCTCGAGGACCCCCACCTGTGGGAGCGAGCCCGCGTCCTGGAGCTGGATGTGGAGCGCTTTGACGCCGACCGCCGCTCCGACGCGGTGCGCGACCGGGTCAAGCACGACTTCCGCTCCGGCGTACGGGCCGGGGTGGTGACGACGCCGACGGTGTTCGCCTGGGGCGCCGATGGCGCCCAGCGCATCGACGCCGCGGAGCTCGAACGCCGCTTCTAGCGTCCTCGGACCAAGCGCCCTCGGCTGAGCGGCGCTACGCCGAAGCGGCGAGGTCGGCAGCCGGAGCCGCCGCCGGTGTCTTGCTCTGCTCCAGATCCTCGATCGTCGGCCGGCGGCCTCGCAGCGGAGGCTGGTCAGGCCGGGCCATGATCGCGCCGCGGACGAGGTCGAGCTGGCGCAATGCCACGTCGGGGTTGACATGGGCAAAGCACCCCGTCGACTCGCACACACCCTTGATCATCATCAGCACGTCGACGGCGCTGATGTCGGCGCGCACCACGCCGGCGTCCTGGGCCCGCTGCACGAGCGCGTCGAGCACCCCGAGCATCTCGGTGTGGCGGCCGCGGATCTCCTCGTTGGCCAGCCAGGTGTCGGTCAGCGAATCGAACAGGGCGCGGTCGGTGCGCGAGCGGGCCACCGCCTGCTCGATGAGGTCGAACAGTCCCTCGCCGGCATCGGGAGCATCGAGTGCCTCCCGGCCCCGGGCGATCGACTCGTTCATCCGCTCGACGAGGATCGCCGAGATGAGGTGCTCCTTGGTCGGGAAGTTGCGAAACAGCGTTCCGCGCCCGACCCCGGCCTGCTGGGCGATCTCCCCGACGCTGACGTCGAGCCCCCGCTCACCGAACATCTCGGTGGCGGCGTCCAGCAGCCGACGCCGGTTGCGCTCGGCGTCGGCACGCAGGGTACGGCGGGAGCCCTCCTCCATCGCTGCGGGATTGTGCCACTCAGGCGTGATCATTGACAACCGCCTCCGGTCACAGCGCCGGGACGGTCGCTGCGCTGCCCGTGGCGAGCTCGGTCTCGATCTCCCGGGTGTGGGAGCGCCGCAGGGCGAAGCTCATCAGGCCGGCGGCGCCGGCCAGCATGATCGCGGCCGCCAGAAAGGCCACGTGATAGCCCGACACGAGCGCTGTCTGCACGCCACCGTGGGCGACCCCGTTGGCCCGCAGCTGGCTGGTCGTCTGGCTGGCGGCCAGCGAGGAGAGGATCGCCAGGCCGAGTGATCCCCCGACCTGCTGGGCGGTGTTGAACAGGCCCGAGGCAAGCCCCGAGTCCTCGCTCTTGACGCCGCTGGTCCCCAGCAACGTGATCGGGACGAACGTCAGCCCCATCCCGATCGACAGCGGCATCAGACCCACGAGCAGGTCGCTGACATAGCTGCCATGGACCGGCAGTTGGGTGAGCACGAGCATGCCGGCGGTGGCCAGCGCGATTCCGCCGATCGACACGCGGCGGACCCCGAGCCGCTTGATGAGCTGCTGGGAGAGCCCGGCGCCGATCATGATCCCGGCGCTCACCGGCAGGAACGCCAGTCCAGCCTGCAGCGGGGTGTAGCCGAGGATGTCCTGCACGTAGAGCGAGGCGAAGAAGAACATCCCGAACATCCCCGAGGCGACGAGCAGCAGCGACGTATCGGCGACCGCCAGCGTGCGGATGCGGAAGATGCTCAGCCGCATCAGCGGTGCGGCGCTGCGGCTCTCGATGAACACGAATGCGCCGAGCAACGCGAAGGCGACCGCGCCGAGACCCAGGGTCCGCCCCGAGCCCCAGCCGTATGCCTGCGCCTTGACGATCGCATAGACGAGCACGACCAGACCGCCGGTGACAGTGACCGCGCCGGCGAGGTCGTAGGAGCGCCGGGCGACGTCAACGCGGGATTCGGCGACGTAGCGCAGCGCCAGCGCAATCGTGGCCAGGCCGACCGGAACGTTGACGAAGAACACCCAGCGCCACGAGGCGACGTCGGTGAGCACGCCGCCGACGAGCAGGCCGACCGCCGCGCCGCTGGCTGCGATCGCGCTCCAGACGCCGAGCGCCTTGGTGCGCTGGTCGCCGTCGCGGAACGTCGTGGTGACGATCGACAGTGCGGCGGGGGAGACCAGGGCCCCGCCGAGCCCCTGCAGGCCCCGGCCGACGATCAACATGCCCGATGACTGGGCGACGCCGTTGAACAGCGACGCCGCCGAGAACAGCACGACGCCGGCGATGAACAGGCGCTTGCGGCCGAGCAGGTCGGCGAGCCGGCCGCCGAGCAGCAGGAAGCCGCCGAAGATGAGGGTGTAGGCGTTGACCACCCACTGGAGGTTGGCGACGGAGAAATGCAGGCCGCGCTGCATCGACGGCAGAGCGATATTGACGACTGTCGCGTCGAGCACGACCATGAACTGCGCCAGGCAGGCGATCACAAGCACCAGCCAGGGATTGACGGACTTCGGGCTCTCGGTGATGACGGGCGAACCCGACGTGGCAGTTACGCTCATAGGTAGGTGCTCCAGTGAGGTCGAGCGGATGTGGACCAGGCGGTCCGCTTACGGTATCACAAGCGGACTGGTAGGTCCGCTTAATTGTGATCTGGGCTAAGGACCCGCCCCGGGACCGAAACTCATCGCACCCCTCTTGACTCGCGTGCATGCAGGGCAACCCGCTAGCATCACGCGGGTTCGGAACGAATTCGAGAGAAACGAAGAACTCCGCCGACCGAAGGGCGGAGCAGAAGGGAATTACATATGTCTGACGCCACGCGCGTGTCCGTCGAGATCGAAGGTAAAGAGATCTCGTTTGAGACCGGCAAGCTGGCCAAGCAGGCCTCCGGCGCCGTCGTCGTCCGTGCGGGCGAGACCATGGTCCTGTGTACCGCGACCGCCGGCAACCTCCGCGACGTCGACTTCCTGCCGCTTACGGTGGACGTCGAGGAGCGCATGTACGCAGCGGGGAAGATCCCCGGCTCATTCTTCAAGCGCGAGGGTCGCGCGGGGGAGAAGGCGACGCTGACCGCTCGCCTCATCGATCGGCCGATCCGGCCGCTGTTCCCCAAGGGCTGGCGTCATGAGACCCAGCTGGTGGCCCTCCCGATGTCGGTCGACCATGTCAACCCGTACGACATTCTGGCCCTGAACGGCGCCTCGGCGGCGCTGATGGTCTCCAACGTGCCGTTCCCGGCGCCGGTCGGCGCCGTGCGCATCGGCAAGATCGACGGCAACTTCGTCGTCAACCCCGACGAGGACCTGCTGCTGGAGAACACCGACCTCGACCTGATCGTCGCCGGCACCGAAGAGGCCATCCTGATGGTCGAAGCGGGCGCCAACGAGATCCCCGAGGCCGAGATCCTCGATGCGCTCGACATCGCGCACGAGAACATTCGCAAGCTGTGCGCCGCGCAGCGGGAGCTGGCCGAGAAGGCCGGCAAGCCCAAGATGCAGGTCGAGGTCCCCGAGGTTCACGTCGAGCTCTACGAGCAGATCCGTGCCTCGCACGGGGCGGCGCTTGACGCGGCGACCCAGGTCGAGGACAAGCTCGCCCGCCAGGACGCCACCAAGGCCGTCGAGGAGCAGGTCATCGTTCAGTACTCGGGTCCTGCCGAGGCTGAGACCTACGCCGAGTACCGCTCCAACGCCCAGCGGGCGTTCGACAAGCTGGAGAAGACGATCATCCGCGAGCGGATTGCGGTGCAGAAGAAGCGTCCCGACGGGCGCGGCACCGATGAGATCCGGCCGATCTCGATCGAGGTCGACGTCGCGCCGCGCACTCACGGTTCGGCGCTGTTCACCCGTGGCCAGACCCAGGCGTTCAGTGTCGCCGCGCTGGGCACCACGCGGGAGGAGATGCGCCTGGACACGCTCGGTCTGGAGACGACCAAGCGCTACTTCCATCACTACAACTTCCCGCCGTTCTCGGTCGGGGAGGCGGGCTTCATGCGCGGCCCCAAGCGGCGTGACATCGGTCACGGCGCGCTCGCCGAGCGGGCTCTGGTCCCGATGATCCCCAGCCAGGAGGATTTCCCGTACACGATTCGCGTCGTGTCGGACATCCTGGAGTCCAACGGATCCTCCTCGATGGCGTCGGTCTGCGGCTCGACCCTGTCGCTGATGGATGCCGGCGTGCCGATCAAGGCCCCGGTGGCGGGTATCGCCATGGGCCTGATCAAGGAGGGCGACGAGTACGTCATCCTCACCGACATCGCCGGCGTCGAGGATCACCTCGGCGACATGGACTTCAAGGTCGCCGGTACGCGGGACGGGATCACCGCCCTGCAGATGGACATCAAGATCACCGGCGTGACGTTCGAGATCATGCGCGACGCACTGGCCCAGGCCAAGGTCGCCCGTGAGTTCATCCTCGGCGAGATGTCCAAGGTCATCGACGCACCGCGTTCGGAACTGTCCAAGTACGCGCCGGGCATCTCCTCGGTCAAGATCGATCCGGAGAAGATCGGCCTGCTGATCGGCAAGGGTGGCGAGACCATCCGTGCCCTGCAGGAGGAGTTCGAGTCCCAGATCGACGTCAACGACGAGGGCATGGTTCTCGTGTACGCCTCCAACCGGGAACTGGGCGACGCGCTGGTGGCTCGCATCAGCTCGATGACCAAGGAGGTCGAGGTCGGCGACGAGTTCACCGGCAAGGTCGTCAAGACGACCACGTTCGGCGCCTTCGTCG
>JBAWFG010000008.1:0-5166 GCA_049591655.1 Solirubrobacteraceae bacterium | reverse complement strand
CCGCCCTCCACGTGGCCGCGGATGCCGCGCACCTCGATCCAGTCGACCTCGCGCAGCGTCTCGGACGCGCGCTTGACTCCGGTGCGCATCGCCTCGCTCACCCCGTCAGGGGAGGTGCCGGCAAGCTCGATGATGCGGTAGGTGTCGGAATCGGACATGGGTTCCTTTCGGAAGGCGGTGAGGGCGTCAGAGCGCCCACGCGGTGGTCAGTGGCCGAGCGAGCGCTCGGCGCGGACGTAGGCCATCTGCAGAAGCTCAGACCCGAAGAACATGACGAGTACAGAGCACATCCAGCGGGTGAACCGCGGAAACACGAGCAGCGACGCGGTCAGCGCCGCACTCACCCACATTCCCAGGCAGTACGGGCAGACGAGCAGTTCGCCGATGGCACGGCGCAGTCCCCGCCCCCGCGCGGCCTCGTCGACCTCGCCGGGTCCCGCGTCACCCTGAAAGCGGGTGAACGGGGCACGGACGACACTGCTCACCCGATCGCGGGTGACGATCCGCGCCGCCTTGTGACCGGCGACGGTCAGCAACGCCAGATCCCGGGCCGAGATCGCGTCTGGTAGGTCACGGTCCGAGCGGTGAAACCAGGCCGCGAACCCCGCGGCCAGCGCCACGAAGGTCGTCATCAGAGCGGCGTATCCACCGAGCGGGCGCTCCTGGCCAGGCGAATGGCCCGCGGCGGGACGGGGGCGCGAGGGTGCGGACAGCGGATTCATCAGCAATGCGCTACCCGCTCAGGGCGGTGCAATCACCCGTGACCGTGTTATCGCGACCGGGCCGTGGGTAGCGCAAGAGCGAACCACGACCGAAAGTGAGCGACATGCGCGAGGACGAAACCCGCCAGCAGGAACCGCCAGAGAACCGCCCCGGTGAGCCCGGCGCGGAGGGCGGCGCACGCCCGTCGCACGACGACGAGAAGCTCCCGCCCGCGCCCCACGAGGACGACGACAGCCCGCTCGGGGACACCGATCAGCATTCGACCGGCTGACGGCCATCGGCCGTCAGCACCGCTGATATGACCGATGCGCGGTTCGGGTCAGGGCCCCCGTTCACGCTCGGCGTCGAGGAGGAGTTGTTCCTTGTCGACCCCGTGACCGGGGGCCAGGCCAATTCCGGGGCGGCGGTGATCGAGCGTCTCGGCGAGGTGCCGGGGCGGATCACGCAGGAACTGCACGCCTGCCAGGTCGAGCTCATCACCGATCCCACCCGGACGGTGGGCGAGGCGGTCGACGCCCTGGGGACGATGCGCCAGGCGGTCCTGGCCACAGGCGCAGGCCTGCTCGGTGCCGGGACCCACCCATCGGCGATCGAGGGTGCGGCCAAAATCACCGACAAGGACCGGTACGAGCGGATCCGCGACCTGATCGGAGACGCAGCGGTGACCGCCGTGGGCGGTCTGCACGTCCACATCGGGATGCCGGACGCCGACACCGCGGTCCGCGTCTTCAACCGCCTGCGGACCCACCTGCCGCTGCTCTCCGCGCTTGCCGCCAACTCGCCGTTTCGCCACGGCCGGGACACCGGCCTGGCCTGCGCGCGGGACGTGACGATGCGCGCCTGGCCGCGGTCCGGGGTGCCACGGGCGCTCACCGACTTCGATGACTTCTGCCAGCTCTCCCGGCTGCTCACCCGGGCCGCCGGCGTCAGCGACTACACGTGGTTCTGGTGGAAGCTGCGGCCCCACCCCCGGTTGGGGACGGTGGAGGTGCGGGCGCTCGACGCCCAGGCGTCGTTGCTGGACACCGCGGCGATCGTGGCCCTCACCCACTGCCTCGCGCGGGCCGCAGCCGACGCTGCCCCGGCGCCGGAGTGGCCACCGGAGCTCGTCGAGGAGGGGATGTTCCGAGCCTCCCGGTTTGGCACCGCCGCGGAGCTGCCCGACCACGAGGGCCGACCGCAACCGCTGATGGAGGTGCTCGCCGAGGCGCTGGCGCTCGCCCATCCCTACGCGTCAGAACTGGGGTGCGAGCAGGAACTCGCCCTGCTACCTGAGCTGGCGACCCGCGGTGGGGGCGCCGGGCGCCAGCGCAGGTTTTATGAGATCGCCGGCATGGACGCCCTGCTGCGCGACCTGACGGCGCTCACCGCCGCCTGAACGGCGGCGGTGAGACGGTCCCTGCCGCGGGCGACGGAGGAGAGGGGCGCCCGCAGCCGCTACGTCACGCGGTCAGCGCGCGCCGGTCCGGCAGGTCGGGGTCGGTCATCTGGTGCAGCTTCTGCGCGGCTCGCCGCAGCAGCCGGGAGACCTGCATCTGCGAGCAGCCGAGCTCCTGGGCGATCTCGGTCTGCTTGAGATCGTGCTCCAGGCGCAGGCGCAGCGCCCGGCGCTCGAGGTAGGGCAGCCGCGCGACCGCGGTGGCCAGCGACGCGGTCATCTCCACCAACTCGTATCGCTCGTCCGCCTCGCCCATGCTGTCGCCGAG
Source organism: Solirubrobacteraceae bacterium (assembly GCA_049591655.1). Taxonomy (GTDB): domain Bacteria; phylum Actinomycetota; class Thermoleophilia; order Solirubrobacterales; family Solirubrobacteraceae; genus Palsa-465. Next base: position 2,737 of record JBAWFG010000008.1, on the reverse strand, counting down.
CGTGTCGGGGTCCTCGCCGTCGGCGTTGGTCAGCGGCGCGTCAAGCGAAACCGAATAGTGCGCCGTGGCGGCGTCAAGCCCCGTCAGCACATCCTCGTGACTGATCTCCAGGTACTGCGCCAGCTCGGCAACGCGCGGCTGCCGGCCGGTCTCAGATGCGATCTGCCGGCTGGCACGATCGACCCGCAGGGCAAGCTCCTGGGCACCCCGCGGGACGTGGGCCGACCATCCGGTGTTGCGGAAGTAGCGCTTGAGCTCGCCAAGAATGGTGGGGATGGCGAACGCCGGGAAGCGCACTCCGCGATCGGGGTCATAGCGATCGATGGCGCCGAGCAGGCCCATCGAGGCGACCTGGACGAGGTCCTCCAGGGGCTCGTGCGGGTTGGTGTAGCGGGACGCCAGCTTGCGGGCAAGTGGGAGAAACCGGTTAAACAACTCGTCGCGTGCCGCGCCGTCTCCGTGATCACGCCACCGCGTGACGAGCGCATTGATATCGGCGTCGCGGGCACGGGGCGTAGATACGCCGGTCCGGCTAAGGGTGTTCGTCGCCATGGGGCTCCTTCTCTCGGGCTGCGGAACTGAATTCGGTGCCCGTCAGAGGACCGCTGAGGCGATCACCTGCACTGACCTATGCATCGCACCCACCGCGCACTTGTCACGGGGGGCTTATCAGAAGTTACCCCGGATGAGCGAGCCCATTCAGCGAAATCGGAAAAGCAACGGCTCTACTGACCAGTAGAACCGCAACACGAGGAAGATGGATCCCGTCAGCGACGGGACGTCTGGCCCGCGGTGACCGAGCGGATCGCGGGAGGTGACACGTGATGTGAGGGGGCGCGCGACTGGGCGACGGCGACGAACATGACGCAGACGAGCAGCAGCACCACCGTCCACATCAGCCGGGTGAACAGGCGGTTCATGCGACCCCAGTCAGCAAACAGCAATGGGTTCATTTCAGTGCGTACCGGGCCGGGCCTACCGGACGGGGGATCCGCAAGGCCAGGCAATACAGGGCGCCCGAAGGTGCCGGTTGACGAGTCCCGTGCGCCGCGCCGGGATACCGGTCGTTCGCGGCGACCCCGCCCACAGACCGGGCGGCATGACCGGCCGTTGCACAACCGATCGAAAAACAGATACCCGACCACGCCGATCGCCAATCGGTGTCCGGCGATCCTCGTGGTGCCCGACGGCACGAACCGGGGATCGGTCAGGCGGCGCCATCCTCAGCCCCGGGGCCGAGACGGGCGGTCATCGGCGATCACCGCTGAGCGTCGACCGGATGCCCGAGTGAGGTAGAGATATTGGGGAATTGCGGGCGAATACGGCGATGGTGCCGCCGACGCCATACCCGCCCGCAGTCCCGAGGGAGGAGAGGGCCTTGTGTTCAACTTGGCCAGCCCGTATCTACCCGTTTGCACAAATTGGTAATCAACCTTCGCGGAAGTTTCATCGGGCGTCCGGAGACTCATCGCCCGGCCACGACCCGGTGGCGCGGTAGAACGCCTGACGAGCGCCGTGATCGACCGCGGCCCGGGTGAGCGCGAACACCGCGGCCTCGAGCGTAACCGCGATCGCCAGCTTGCCCCACGGCACCTCGCGATGCTCGGGGCGCGGGGGCTCCTCGTCGTCGACGAGCCCCCACAGCAGCGAGAACAGCCGGCGGCCGGCGAAGCCGGCGACGAGGCCGCTGCCGACGCTGAACGGGGTGAATGCAAGCTTGCCCATGGCGCTCAGCGCCTCCCCAGCAGCCACCCGACGAGGACACCGGCCGCAAACGCCCCACCGGCGGCGAACGGCAGCGGCCGCTCCGCGACGGTGGCGCTCACCTGCTCGGCACCGGCCCCTGCCGAGGCGGGCGTCGCCTCACGGGCCCTGGTCACGACGTCGTCCTTGAGCTGGGCGGCATTCTGCTTGGCGTCCCTGACCTTGTCCTGGGTGCGCGCCTTGACGTCGGTCTTGGCGGCCAGCGCCTCCACGGTGTCGCCCACCTGCTCACGGGTCTCGGCGATGTCGGCGCGAATCTCCTCGGCGGTGCGCGACTGTTCCGGTTCGCCGGCTTGGGCCGGTTGCGGGGTCTGGTCGGTCATCGACGTCCCTCCTGGGCGCTCTCTCGGACCACCTGCACGTCCTCGCGCACCGTCTCGACTGTTTGCTGTGGGGTCGGCGGCACGCCCTGCGCCACCTTCGTACGTCCGGTGAGCGCCAGGCCACCGGCCACCGCGCCGAGGACCACGGCGACGATGAGCGCCGCCAGCCAGCCGGTCATGGCGAGGCTGAGCACGAGGATCACCGCTGCAATCAGCGCTCCGAGGCCGTAGAGGCCGACAACACCGGCCGCTCCGAACATCCCGACGCCGATCCCGGCGGCCTTGCCCTTCTCCGTCAGTTCGACCTTCGCCAGCTCCAGCTCATGCCGTACGAGCGTGGCGGTCTGATCGGAGAGCTGCGTGAGCAGCTCCGCCACCGACCGGTCACTCAGTGCGGGCGTATTGGTGCCCTGTTCAGCCACTTCGCCTCCTCTGTGGTCGATCGTTGCCAGTGAGGGTTCCCGCTCACCGGCGCCGTAACCACGCGCGCGCACGATCGCTCAGGGCCGTCCGCCCAGGGCGTGCGCCAACCACGACGCCATCGTTTGCCTCGCTCTGCCCCGGGCAGCGATACAGATGAGGCCACCGGCGCACCGCCACCGGGATGGCCGTCCTTCGAATCCGACTCCCACTGCGAGGAACCGCCCATG
>JBAWFG010000007.1:0-3973 GCA_049591655.1 Solirubrobacteraceae bacterium | reverse complement strand
GTGCTCGAGCTGCGGCGCGGACCCCACTGGCGCGGTTGGAGCGGAGGAGACCATGGTCAAACGCTGGCGCCAGTGTACCGACGCCCGGAGCGGTCACGCCGCGGCAGCACCTACGCCACGGCAGCGGTCACGCCGCCGGAAAGCAGCCCAGCACCCGCAGTCGCTCGACCCGGCCGGCAAGAGCGGCGAGTCCGGCCGCCACCGCCGGGTCGTGCTCGTTGCCCTCCAGGTCCAGGAAGAACATGTACCGGCCGAGCCCCTGCTTGCTTGGGCGTGACTCGATCCGCGTGAGGTTGATGTCACGCTCCGCGAAGGCGCCCAGGCAGCCGACGAGCCACCCGGGGGCTTCGGAACCAGCTCCCCAGAACACGATTGCGGTCTTCGACGCTGCACCGGACGGGGCCGGGCCGGAGTCGCCGGCCCGTGCCAGCCATACGAACCGGGTCTCGTTGTCAGGGTGGTCCTCGACGCCGGCAAGCAGCACCCGGCACCCATAGTGCTCGGCGGCCAGCCGGTTGCCGAGCGCCGCCCACGGTCCGTGGTGACCGGCGACGGTGCGCACGGCGTCGGCGGTGGAGTTGCCGGCGAGGACCCGGGCACGGGGGAGCCGGGTGCGGATGAAGCGCGCGCACTGGGCGTTGGCCTGAGGGTGGGAGACGACGGTCTCGATCTCATCCAACTCGAGGTCGGTCGCAGCGATCAGGCAGTGGCGGATCGGCAGTACGACCTCGCCAACGATGCGCACGTCCTCGGTGTCGATCGCCAGCGCGTCGAGCGTGGCGTTGACCGAGCCCTCCATCGAGTTCTCGATCGGCACCAGTGCCCGGTCGACGAGTCCGTCGCGGACCGCCATCACGGTGTCGTAGATGGTCGGCAGGGGCACCGCCTCCAGGTCATGGCCGGCGGTGTCGGCGAGCATCGCCTCCTGCGTGTAGGTCCCCGCGGGCCCGAAGTAGCCGGCCCGCAGCCGACCACCCACCCGGCGCTCGTCAGACCCGGTGGTCACGGGCGTCAGTGGGCGCTCGTGGGAGCCCAGCCGCCAGGCGCCTGTTGCTCTGGCGCGCTGCCGTCCGCCAGCGCCACCTTGATCGCCTCGTCCTCCTCGGGGGACAGCTCGTGTTCGCCGCGACCGCCTCGGATCTGCTTGGCGTAGATGCGCGCCTGGTCACGGTGGTGGATCGCCGAGAGGACCACGCCGGAGTGGGTGGAGTCCAGCAGCGCGATCGACATCGATTGGCGTCCGGACATCTCACCATAGGCGTCGTAGCGGATCAGCGCGGTGTAGGCGATTGCCCCGTCGAGACGCTGCTCGGCGGTCCCCATCCGGCCGTCGAGGCGGACGGCGACGTCCTCGACGTAGGCGTGAAGCGCCTCGAACTGCGCCTGCAGCGACGCGGCGTGGGCGACGAGATCCTGGCGGCGGTCGCCGAGCACCGCCCGTTGCTCGCCGCGGATCCGCCGCACCCGGAACGCGAGGACGATGCTGGTGAGGAGTGCGACAACGCCGACCGCCGCGGCGGCGATCGCGACGATGCCGACGGTGCTCGTCAGGTCGTGCACCGCAGAAAGGATAGGCGCAGCGCCGGGCGCGCGGTCAGCTACTGGAAGGTGACGGGGAAGCTCAGGACGTTATTGGCCATCGTGCTCTCGCCCGGAACCTTCTCGACCGTCGCCACAACCGTCTGGCTGCCGGTCGGCGGCGGGGATTTGAGCTTGACGGTGCACGTCGCCGGTTGGCCGGCGTTTGTCTGGGGAACCGTGGTCGTGCCGCTGTCCGAGCTGCCCGAGACCGTGACCTTGCAGATGACGTTGGTCTCGTTGAACTGGCCGGTGTTGGAAAAGTTGAACGTGAAGGTCGGTGCCGGGTTGGCCGGGATCGTGTTCGTTGAGCCGGTCTGCAGCGTCACGCCCGCGACCTGAACCGAGGTCAGCCCATGGCCATGGTTCCCGGGCGTGAACTTCGGCGCCGGGGAGATGCCGGGGATGGTCACGTGCAGCTCTGAGGCGATGAACTTCGGGTCGACCCACTGGTAGTCGGGCACGAACTGTCCCGCCGGCAGCCCGCCGAAGCGGGTGTTGGCCGCGTGCAGGGCGGCGTATATCTCAGGCGAGGCGTAGTCCTTGTAGAGGACGTCGGAGGCGTAGAGGCGGGCCGTCTCGGTGGCGAGCTCGTTGATGGAGGCCTTCGTCGCCGAACTCCCGAGCGCGGTCTGGATGTGCAGCGCGATGTTGGAGATGCCGTCGACGCGCATCCGCAGCGCCAGCAGCAGCCGGTCATGGGCGGTACGCACCTGATCCGGGACGTTGAGGGCCTGTGCCTTGCTGAGGACCCTCTGCGCCGACCCCAGCGATTGGTTGACGCTGTTCTGAACGGTGGTCGCGTTGTTGCCCGCGGCGCTGGCGAGCACGTTGAACAGCTGGGTTCCGGTCTGGTTGGACTGCGTGATGAGCGAGGAGACGTTGTTGGTGTAGTCCTGCAGCGCCGAATCGGTGGCGCTCACCTGGCAGCTGTGGACCCCGAGAGCGATCAGCAGGATGACCACGATCAGGATCACCACCGCCACACCCCGGCGCACCTGAACCGATTGGTTGTCACCGGACCCCCGCCCACCCCGCCCACCCCGCCCACCCGGCCCGCCAGGACCCGATGGGCCGCGACCGCGGGGCCGCGGCCGTGACCCCGTTCGCGGGGCTGCACGAGTCTCGGTGCGAGGCGGTTCGTCGGCCTCGTCGAAGAACGACAAGCGGTGGGGCTCCTTGCTGTGCCGGTGAAAGCCAGCAGTATGACCATCGCGGCGGTTGGATTCACCGTCACCGTGGGCGCAGGGACCGCCCCGGCGGCGTGGAAAAGCGTTCCATGAGCCCCAGTGAGGCGCGGACCACGCGCCTGACCGAACGCCGGACGCGGCGCACGGCCCTTTCCGATGCGCCGCCGGCGCCCGTCGTACTCGACCGCTACCGGCTGGCGCGACGGCTCGGCACGGGCGCGTTCGGCACCGTGTGGATGGCCCGGGACGAGCGCCTGGAACGCGATGTGGCGGTCAAGATCCTCGCGCGCGAGCGGGTGATGGGAGGCCGCTTTGAACGTGAGGCGCGCGCTGCGGCGCGCCTCGCTCACCCGGCGATCGTGACCCTGTACGAGGCGGCCGTCGATGACGAGGGCGCCTACCTGGTCTCAGAGCTCGTGCTCGGGTCCACGCTGGATGCGCTGCTCGTCGAGGGGCGCGTGTCTGACCGCGACATCGCCGCGATCGGGGTCGCGCTGTGCGATGCGCTGAGCCATGCTCACGCTCAGGGGGTGGTGCACCGTGACGTCAAGCCATCAAACGTGCTCGTGCCCGAGGCCCCGGCAAGTGCGGCCCAGGTGGCCAAGCTCACCGACTTCGGCGTCGCGCGGGTGATCGGCGGCGACACGTTGACGATGACCGGCGATGTGCTCGGCACGCTGGCCTATATGGCGCCCGAGCAGGCGGATGGCCTGGAGGCCGGTGAGCCCGCCGACCTGTATTCGCTCGCGCTCATCCTCTACGAGGCCCTGAGTGGCGTCAACCCGGTGGCGGTGGCGGCGTCCCGGGGGGTGCCGGCACGCCGTCTCGGCGCCCACCTCCCGCCGCTGCGTCGCCAGCGCCGCGACCTGCCCCGAGAGCTCGGACAGGCCATCGACCTCGCCCTGCGCCCCCTCCCGCGTGAGCGCGGCTCGCTCACCGAACTGCGGGCCGCCCTGCTGGAAGCCACCCAGCAGGTCAGCGACGAGCCGGGCGTCGTGAGCGGCCCGTGGACCACGCTGCGCGACCGCTCGACCGCGGTTGCGCCGACGGGCTGGTCCGACCCCTACGCCGACCCCGACTCATACGCCGACCCCGACCGGTACCCCGACCCCGACCCGGGCGATAGGGAAGCTCACGCGGACGACGACGGGGCGTGGCGCACCGCGCGGCAGCGGTGGCCAGAACGGGCCCTGGGCGCCGGCTGC
>JBAWFG010000006.1:0-13727 GCA_049591655.1 Solirubrobacteraceae bacterium | reverse complement strand
GGACGATCGTGCCCTCGTTGCGGATCCGCCGCGGAGCGTCGCCGGACCGGTTCACCGGCGCGGCGGAACGCACGAGCGCCACCAGGAACTGCACCCGCTGCGCGAATAACGTCACGCTCACCGCCAGCAGCACGGCGAGCACGACCGCGGAGACGATGACCCCTATGTCCCTCTCACCTTCCTGATCTCGGCCGAGATCGCCGGGACGATCTCGTGCAGATCACCGACCACCGCGTAGTCGGCGGAGGCGAAGATCGACGCCTCGCCGTCGGGGTTGATCGCCAGCAGCCGCTTGGCGCCCTTGCAGCCCGCCATGTGCTGGGTGGCGCCGCTGATCCCGCAGGCGATGTAGATCTCCGGGGAGACCTTGGTGCCCGTCTGCCCGACCTGGTCGGTGTGGGGGCGCCAGCCGGCGCTGGTCACCGCCCGGCTGCACCCGACCGCGCCGCCGAGCAGGGCGGCGAGTTCCTCGATGACCGAGAACCCCTCGGCCGAGCCCACCCCGCGGCCGCCGGACACCACGACGTCGGCGTCGGCGAGCGACACCCCGGCGGCCGAGGCCTCGATCCGATCAGATACGCGGACGACGCGGTCCAGCTCGGACGCCCCGGCGCTGACCGCAACGGTCTCCACATCGCCGAGCGGCTGGGCCGAGACGGCGTGGGGAGCGCTCGTCAACAACAGCGGCGCGCCGCTGCACCGCGCCTCCTCGAGCAGGCTGCCACCCCATCGCATCCGGACCACGGTGGCCGGATCGCCGGGGGTCACCGACATACAGTTGGCAGCCAGCGGCTGGTCGAGCTTGGCGGCGACATGGGCCAGGACCTCGTTGCCGCGGTCGCTGCCGGGGGCGATGATCGCCGACGCGGACCGTTCGTCGGCCAGCTCCACCAGCGTCTGGGCCCAGGCGGCGGGAGCGTAGGCCTCGGCAGAGCCAAACGCCACCGCGGTGATCGGCTCCCCGAGCGCTCCGGCGAGCACGACGGCCTGCTGAGAGAGCTCGTCGCCGGCGCTCTCAACGAACGCGAGAATCATCGCTACATCACCCCGATCTCTTGCAGGACCTGGACGACTGCGGGCGCCGCCTCGGGCCCGTGACCGAGCACCTGGGCCTGCTTGCTCGACGATTCGGGGAGCAGCAGACGCGCCATCGCCAGCCGGGCCGGCACGCGCGTGGGCTCGGTGGCCACCAGCGGTTTGCGCTTGGCGCGCATCCGCCCCGGCACCGACGGGTACCGCGGCAGGTTGATCCCCTCCTTGACGGTGACCACGGCGGGCAGGGGGAGTTCGTAGACATCCCGACCGCCGGCGACCTCCTGTTCACAGCGCAGCCGGTCGCCGTCCACGGTGATGCCCTTGACGCCGGTCACGCACGGGAGCCCGAGCGAGTGCGCGACGCGAATCGGCACCTGGTAGTTGCCGGCATCGGCCGACTCGTTGCCGAACAGCAGCAGGTCAAACGTCTTGCCGGCGCCGGCACCGATCGCCCCGACGATCGCCGCTGCCGTGGCCTGCGGATCGAACTCCCCGCCGTCGGTGACCAGGTGGATGGCGTCATCGATCCCGATCGCCATCATGTCCCGCAGCTGCTCCTCGGCCTCCGGCGGCCCGAGCGTCAGCACCGTCGACGAGCCGCCGTGCTGCTCGACGAGCCGGATCGCCTCCTCGGCGGCGCACTCCTCATGGGGCGAGACGGTGAAGCCGAGGTGGCGGGTCTGGATCGCCTGCTCGTCCTCGGTCAGCGTGATCTTGCCGCCGGTCAGCGGCACCCGCTTGACGCAGACAAGGACGTTCATGAGCGCACGCGGGTGTTTTCGGGATCGAACACCGGCGTGGAGTCGTTGGTGGCGACGGTGACCGGATAGCGCTCGCCCATGTACTGGACGAGCAGCGACCGTCCGACCTCAGCCTGCTCGGGCGGCAGGTAGCCCATCAGGATGTGCTTGCCGATCGACGGGCCGGCGCCGGCGCTGGTGACATAGGAGCGGCGTCCGCGCGCGTCGGTGATCGGCTCACCCTCGGCGGTGAGGATCGGCTCCCCGCCGAGCATGTAGCGCTTGACCCCGGAGCTGGAGGTGTGGTCATCGACGGTCAGCGTGCACATGATCGCCGCCGGAGTCTCCTCGCGCTGGCGGACGTGCGCCTCCTTGCCGATGAAGTCCTGGGGCTTGACCTTGCCCCAGGCCATGCCGGCCTCGACGACGGTGTACTCGCCCTCCAGTTCGGCGCCGTAGGCCCGGTAGCACTTCTCCAGGCGCCCGGTGCTGCCGTAGACGCCCGCGCCGACCGGGACCGCCCCGTGCGGCAGGCCGGCCTCGGCGATGATGTCCCACAGCCGGGCGCCCTGCTCGATCGGGACATACAGCTCCCAGCCCAGGTCACCGACGTAGGAGATTCGGCTGGCGATCACCTGCAGGGGGCCGATCTCGATCGACTTCCAGCGGGCGAACGGGAAGCCCTCGTTGGAGACGTCGTCAGACGTGACGCTCGACAGGATGTCGCGGGCCCGTGGTCCCCAGAGCCCGAGCGTCGTCCACGCGTTGGTCTGGTCGTGGATCTGAACCGTTCCGTCCGCGGGCAGATGGTCGGCGAACCACTTGAGGTCAGACATGCCCCAGGCGCCGCCGGTGACGACCCGGAACACATCATCGGCCATCCGCATGATCGTCAGGTCGGCCTTGAAGCCGCCGCTGGGCGTCAGCACCGGCGTGTAGACGACCCGCCCCACCGGGACGTCCATCTGGCGCATCGCCACGCGCTGGACGCCATCGAGCGCGCCCGGGCCGGTGACGTCGAAGATCGCGAACGCCGTCAGATCGGTGAACCCAGCTCGGTCACGCAGTGCGAGGTGCTCGGCGTTGATGATCGGCGACCACCAGCGTGACTCCCACTCGGCCTCACGCCGGTTGATCCGGTCACCGAACTCCTCCAGCAGCCGCGCGTTTGACTCATACCACTGCGGCCGCTCCCAGCCGGCGGCCTCATAGAAGACCGCGCCGAGCTCCTGCTCGCGCTCGTAGTAGGGCGACAGCTTGACCCGGCGGTCGGTCTCCCACTGCTCGGCGGGGTGCACGATCCCGTACATCTTGTTGAAGCCCTCGCCGACGCGGGCCCGGATGTGGGCCTTGGTCTTCTGGTGCGGGTAGGCGCGGGCGATGTTGGACTCGTACACGTCGATCTCGGACTCGCCGTGCACCATGAGCTCGGCCACGGTCTTGCCGGCGCCGGGGCCCTCCTTGATCCAGATCGCGGCCGCCGACCACAGGCCCTTGACCTCCGGGGTCTCGCCGATCAACGGCAGGCCATCGAAGGTCACCGACAGCAGTCCGTTGATGGCGTAGCGCACACCGACCGACTCGTCGCCGACGATGTCGGGCATCAGCTCGAGCGCCTGCTCCATCTGCAGGTCGAAGTCGGCCTGGGTGAACGGGAGCTCGGTCGGGCTGAGCGCCGATTCCTCGATCGATGGGATCTCGTCGGCATCCATCATGATCGGGCGGTGGGCATAGGAGCCGATCTCCAGTCCGCCGCCGTCCTGGCGCTCGTACATGTTGGTGTCCATGTCACGGACGATCGGATAGTCGACGAGCGTCTTGGCGTCGGCGAAGCGCTCCACGGGACCGATGTCGATCATCTGGTGTACGGCCGGGCTGAGCGGAATCCGCGCGCCGGCCATGTGCGCAATCCGTGGGCTCCAGCATCCGCAGGCGATGACGACGCGGTCAGTCTCAATGTCGCCGCGGTCGGTCCGCACCCGCGTGACCGCACCGTGCTCGACATCGAGGCCGAGCACCTCGGTGTTGGCAGCCACGGTGGCGCCGGCCTCGACGGCCCGCTCGCGCATGATCGTGGCGGCGCGCAGGGAATCGACGACGCCCGCTCCGGGGGTGTAGAAGCCGCCGAGCAGGAGCTCCTCGTTGATGAACGGGACGAGCTCCTTGATCTCGGCCGGGGTCACCAACGAGACGGGCTCGATGCCCCACGTCGCCGCGGAGACCATCCGCCGGGTCAGCTCCTGCATGCGCTCCTCGGTGCGGGCGACCTCGATGCCACCGCACTCCAGGTAGACGCCGAGCTCCTTGTACTGACGCATGCTCTCGAGCGTCAGCGCAGTCATCTCCTTGGAGTGGTCGACCGGGAAGATGAAGTTGGAAGCGTGTCCGGTCGAGCCGCCCGGGTTGGGCAGCGGTCCCTTGTCCAGCAGCGTGATCTCGGTCTCGCCGAGGCGGGTGAGGTGGTAGGCGACGCTGTTGCCCACGATGCCGGCGCCGATGATCACGATCCGCTGGCGGGCCGGCAACTGCCTGTTCTCCGTAGTGGCCATCGCACTGATATATCAGATGCAGGTCAGGAGCGTCAACGCACCGGGGACCGGACAACTGGACGTCTGCCGGAGCAACTCCGGGCCCCTTGACGGGTTTGAGAGGCGTCTTCCCGGTCATCATTAGACGCGGGGGCAGACCGGGAACGGGAGCGACTCGCACCAACGACAGGAGACCCGAGCATGAACTCATCCACCCGACGACTGGTGCGAATCGCCGCCGTCACTCTGGGCGCCCTGGCACCCACCTCCGGCGCGCTGGCCGCGCAGGCCTCCGCGGCGACGATCACGGTCGACAAGGCCTGCTACGTCACCACCGACTCCGGCACCGGGGCCCCGATGACCGTCACCGGAAGCGGCTTCGGCGCCGGGGATCCGATCTTGATCACCGGCCGCGGCATGCGCGACGACAACGTGACCGCCGACGCCAGCGGCAACTTCACGACGACGGCCCAGGCGCCGCTGCTCTCGACCAGCGGCCCCGGGAGTACGGCCACGACGATCACCGCCGCCGATCAGAACTCGCCGGCGACCAGCGCGACCGCTGTCGTGCACTCCGCCAACCTGACGGCTTCGGTCACGCCCGTGAGCGTCCCCAACGTGCGCACCGACAAGGTGACGTACCGCTTCTCCGGCTTCACCCCGGGCAAGCCCATCTTCGCCTTCTACATCGTCCATCACAGGGTGGTCGCGCATGTCCGGTTTGGCCGCACCCACGGCCCCTGCGGCGTGCTCCGGCAGCGGGCGCTGCTGTATCCGGGCGGCCGGCCCGCCAAGTCGCAGTACACGGTGACCTTCGAGAGCGTCTCGCGCTATTCCCGCACGGCCTTCCCGCATGTGACGGCAACGCTCAAACTGCTGCATTTCTAGCCAAGCGCCCGGGCGGCCGATCGGTCGCCCGGCGCAGCTGTCAGGATCCCGCCGATGCCAGAGCAGAAGGCCCTGATGCTCGCCGGCAAGCCCTACCTGGCCGACGACCCCGAGCTTGCCGCCGATCGGCGGCGGGCGCGTCTGCTCAACGAGCAGCTGAACCGCACGAGCGCCAGCGAGCCGTTCGCCCGCGAGGAGATCCTGCGCACCCTGCTCGGCGAAATGGGCGACTCGGTCGAGATCCTGTCGCCGTTTCAGTGCGACTACGGCTACCAGATCACGATCGGCGATCGGGTGTTCATCAACTTCGGCGCGGTCATCCTCGACTCGGCCCCGGTGCGGATCGGCGATGACGTCCAGATCGGCCCCGGGGTCCAGATCGTCACCCCGACCCACCCCCTCGACCCGGTGCAGCGTCGCACCTACGTGGAGTGGGCCAGCCCGGTGGACATCGGCGATGGCGTCTGGTTGGCCACCGGGGTGATCGTCTGCCCCGGGGTGACGATCGGGGCGGGCAGTGTGGTGGGGGCCGGTAGCGTGGTCGTCTCCGACCTGCCCGAGCGCCACCTCTGCTACGGCAACCCCTGCCGCCCGGTCCGCCCCGTCTGATCGGCGGCCGGCCGGGCCTCTGCTTGAATCGCCCGCCGAGTCAACGAGAAGGAGAGTGACCTGATGGCCCCGCGCGATACCCCGCCGTTCCGTGCCGACCATGTGGGCAGCCTGCTGCGCCCACCGGAGCTCGCTCGCGCCCGGGCTGAGTTCAAGGCCGGGACGATCGACGCCGACGCCCTGCGCGACGCCGAGGACGATGCCATCCGGGGGGTGATCGAGCTGCAGCGCTCCGCCGGTCTGCAGAGCGTCACCGACGGCGAGTTTCGTCGCACCTCGTGGCACATGGACTTCATCTACTCACTGCAGGGGATCGAGCAGGTGCAGGGCGAGTCGATCCACGTCCAGTTCCGCAGCGACGACGGCGAGTACGACTATGCGCCGCCGGCGATGCGGGTTGCGGGCAAGGTCGGGCTCGACGGGACGATCTTCGCCTCCGCGTTCGCGTTCCTGCGTGACAACGCCGCCGCGGCCCAGACCCCGAAGCTCACCATCCCCTCCCCCAGCATGGTCCACTACCGCGGCGGCAACTCCTCGATCGATGAGTCGGTCTACCCGCAGATCGAGGGGTTCTGGGATGACCTCACCGCTGCCTACGCCCGCCAGCTGGCGGGCGCGTATGAGCTCGGCTGCCGCTACCTGCAGCTCGACGACACGAGTCTCGCCTACATCAACGACCCCGCGCAGCGAGCCCACATCGAGCAGATCGGTGGTGACCCCGACCATCTCCACGAGCAGTACATCGCCAACATCAACAAGGCGTTGGCCGACAAGCCGCAGGATCTCGTGGTCACCACGCACCTGTGCCGGGGCAACAACCAGTCGATGTGGGCGGCCGAGGGCGGCTATGACTTCGTCGCCGAGGCGCTGTTCGGCGACCTCAATGTCAACGGCTACTTCCTGGAGTTCGACGACGAGCGCTCGGGGACGTTTGAGCCGCTGCGGTTCGTGCCGGCCGGAAAGCAGGTCGTGCTCGGCCTGGTGACGACCAAGCGCCCGGCGCTCGAGGACGCCGACCTGCTCAAGCGCCGGATCGAGGAGGCCTCCCAGTTCGTCGACGTCGACCAGCTCTGCCTGTCGCCCCAGTGCGGCTTCTCGTCCACCGAGGAGGGCAACAAGCTGACGATCGATGAGGAGCGGGCCAAGCTCGAGCTCATCGTCGGGGTCGCCGAGGACGTCTGGGGACGTTGAAAAGTGGAGTATTCGGGCGCTGATCGTCCGGGTGCCGAGAGAGCGAGACATTGCTCAAGATGCCGGCCGCAGGCCCGATAGGGGGCTTGTGCTCATCATCACTCACATCCTCAATCGCCTCGACGACGAGCAGGGCCAGACGATGGCGGAATACGGCATTCTCATCGCCGTCATCGCGCTCGTCGTGGTCGTGGCCGCCGTGCTGCTTGGCGGGAGCCTCAGCTCCCTGTTCAGCTCCTCGGCGGCCGCTGCCTGAGCGTCAATACGACTCTGTTTGCCGGGTCGGCGATGGGGGCACTTCCATGCCCATGCCGACCCGGGAACAGGTCCTCGTCCTGCTCGATTCCGGGCATACTTACGAGATGGCGGGACGCGAACTTGGGATCCCTGCCGGGCGTGCGTTCATGATCGCCACCGGGCTTCCGGCCGATGGCAGTGACGACCCGTCGCTGGCCGCGCGCCACTACGACGCCCAAGAGGGTTCGGCAAGCCCTCAGCGGCTGGTCAACCCGTTGGTGGCCGGCCCGACGGCCAACCAGGGCGTTCTGAGGTGGGTCCGTGACCGGGCCGCTCGACAGTTGAGGCAGGACGGTTGACCGAGCGCGGATGGCCCTCGCCGGGTGACTGGCCACTGCTGCGTCAGCTCCGCGGCCGGGACCGGCTCGGGCGCGGCGCCGCGGTGAAGTCACGCGGCTCGGAACAGCTCGTCGCACGGACCCACACTGCCGACCGGGTGGTCAAGTCGGTCTGCCCCTACTGTGCCGTCGGCTGCGCCCAGAACGTGTTCGTCTCCGACGACCGCGTCATCCAGATCGAGGGCGACCCGGATGCTCCCCACAGTCGCGGACGGCTGTGCCCCAAGGGCTCGGCGACGCTGCAGCTGACCACCGGCTCCTCCCGTGAGCAGCATGTGCTCTACCGCCGTCCCCACGCCACCGAGTGGGAGCGCCTGGACCTGCAGACGGCGATGGAGATGGTCGCCGACCGGGTCGTCCGCGACCGCGCGGCTGACTTTGAATGGGAGTCGGAGGGCAAGCAGACCCGTCGCTGCATGAGCATCGCGGCGCTCGGCGGAGCCACGCTCGACAACGAGGAGAACTACCTCATCAAGAAGCTGCTCACCGCGCTGGGGATCATCCAGATCGAGAACCAGGCCCGCGTCTGTCACAGCTCGACGGTGGTCGGCCTGGGAACCTCGTTTGGGCGCGGCGCCTCGAGCACGCTGCCCGGCGATCTGCAGAACTCCGATCTCATCGTCCTTGAGGGCTCCAACATGGCCGAAGCCCATCCGGTCGCCTTCCAGTGGGTCGTCGAGGCCAAGGCGCGTGGCGCGAAGGTCATCCATGTCGATCCCCACTACAGCCGCACCAGTGCTCTGGCCGACATGTTCGTGCCGATCCGCGCCGGCACCGACATCGCCTTCCTCGGCGGGATCATCAACCACGTGATCAGCACCGAGTCCGACTTCCGCGAGTACGTCGTCCACTACACCAACGCGCCCGCGATCATCAATGAGGATTTCGAGGACGCCGGCCCGGAGGGCATCTTCTCCGGCTTTGATCAGGAATCCGCGTCGTATGACCCCCGGAGCTGGCAGTACGAGGGCGCATTCATGGCGGCGGCCTCCGGCCAGCGCGATCAAGAGGGCAATCTCGACGCGCAGCCGGGCGGCGATGACGACGGCGACGTGCAGGACCGCGGAACCCCGCAGCTCGACCCCACCCTCCAGCATCCCCGCTGCGTGTGGCAGATCCTCAAGCGCCACTACGCCACCTACACGCCGGAGATGGTGGAGCGCGTCTGCGGAGTCGACCAGGAGACGTTCGCCGAGGTGTGCCGGTTGTTCGTCGAGAACTCCGGGCGTGAGCGGACCGCCGCGTTCGTGCACGGGGTGGGCTGGACCCAGCACACGATCGGCTCCCAATACATCCGTGCCGCGTCGATCCTGCAGCTGCTGCTCGGCAACATGGGCCGCCCTGGCGGCGGCGTGATGGCGATGCGCGGTCACGCCTCGATTCAGGGCTCCAGCGACATCCCCACCCTGTTCGACACCCTCCCGGGATACATCCCCACCCCCCACGCCCATCGCCACGAAACGCTCGATCAGTTCGTCAGCGCCGACTCGCCCGACAAGGGCTTCTGGGGCGACATGCGCTCCTACCTGGTCAGCCTGCTCAAGGCCTACTTCGGCGCCGCGGCCACCGCCGAGAACGACTACTGCTACGACTATCTGCCCCGGCTCACCGGCAGCCACAGCACCTATGACACCGTCATGGAGCAGATCAAGGGGACGGTCAAGGGCTACTTCCTGTTCGGCCAGAACCCCGCGGTCGGATCCGCCAACTCCCGGATGCAGCGCCTCGGTCTGTCCAAGCTCGACTGGCTCGTCGTGCGTGACTTCTCACTGATCGAGAGCGCCACCTGGTGGAAGGACGGTCCGGAGATCGAGTCCGGCGAGATGCGCACCGAGGACATCGCCACCGAGGTGTTCTTCTTCCCGGCCGCCGCGCACACCGAGAAGGACGGGACGTTCACCAACACCCAGCGGATGGTGCAGTGGCACCACAAGGCAATCGAGCCCCAGGCCGACCAGCGCTCGGACCTGTGGTTCACCTACCACCTCGGGCGCCTGATCCGTGAACGCCTCGCCGGGTCCACCGACGAGCGCGACCGTCCCGTCCTCGACGTCACCTGGGACTACCCCACCGAGGGTGCCCACGACGAGCCCGTCGCGGAGGCGGTGCTCGCCGAGATCAGCGGCTGGAACGCCGACGGGGAGATGCTCTCGGCCTACACCGCGCTCAAGGACGACGGCTCGACCTCGTGCGGCTGCTGGATCTACTGCGGATCCTATGCCGACGGCGTCAACCAGACCGCTCGCCGCAAGCCGGCGAGCGAGCAGAACTGGACCGGCCCTGAATGGGCGTGGGCATGGCCGGCCAATCGCCGGATCCTCTACAACCGCGCCTCGGCCGATCCGCAGGGCCGCCCGTGGTCAGAACGCAAGGCGCTCGTCTGGTGGGACGCCGAGCAGGGCAAGTGGACGGGCCACGACACCCCGGACTTCCAGGCCGATAAGCCGCCGGACTACCGCCCCCCGGACGGGGCCACGGGCCCGGACGCGATCGCCGGCGACGACCCGTTCATCATGCAGGCCGACGGGCGCGGGTGGCTGTTCGCCCCGGCGGGCGTCTCCGACGGGCCGCTGCCGACCCACTACGAGCCGCAGGACTCACCGGTGCGCAACCCGCTGCACACCCAGCAGCGCAGTCCCTCGCGTCAGGTCTACCAGCATGAGAACAACCGCTACCACCCCGACCCCGACGTGGCCGGAGCTGAGGTGTTCCCCTACGTCGTCACCACCTACCGCCTGACCGAGCACTTCACCGCCGGCGGGATGAGCCGGTGGACGCCGTACCTGTCAGAGCTCCAGCCGGAGTTCTTCTGCGAGGTCTCGCCGGAGCTCGCCGCCGAGCGCGGCCTGCAGCAAGCCGGCTGGGCGACGCTGATCAGCGCCCGGGGCGTCGTCGAGGCTCGTGTGATGGTGACCGACCGCATGACCCCGGTCCACAGCGACGGCCGGGTCATCCATCAGATCGGGCTCCCCTATCACTGGGGGCCCAACGGCTACGCGCGGGGCGACTCGGCCAACGAGCTCTCATCAATGTCGCTGGATCCCAGCTCCCACATCCAGGAGGTCAAGGCGCTGACTGTCGACATCCAACCCGGCCGCCGGCCCCGGGGCCCAGCCCGGACCGCGCTCGCACGCGAGTACTGCCGCCGTGCCGGGATCACGGAGCAGACGGGCATGACGCCATGAGCGGCGAGGGCATCCTCAACGTGATGCTGCGCGGTGGCGACCCTGCGACCGATGCCGGCTATGACGAACACCCGCCGCGGATGGGGTTCTTCACCGATACGTCGGTGTGCATCGGCTGCAAGGCCTGCGAGGTTGCCTGCAAGGAGTGGAACGGCGTTCCCGAGGACGGCCTCAACTGGGCCGGGCGCTCGCACGACAACTCCGGCGGGCTCAGCGCCGACACGTGGCGCCATGTCTCCTTCATCGAGCAGCGCTCGCCGATCGGCGAACACCAGACCAACTTCCAGCGCGGCGAGGACGACTTCCGCTGGCTCATGTCCTCCGACGTGTGCAAGCACTGCACGCACGCCGCATGCCTCGACGTCTGTCCCACCGGGGCGATCTTCCGCACCGAGTTTGGAACCGTCGTCGTCCAAGCCGATATCTGCAACGGATGCGGTTATTGCGTGCCGGCCTGCCCCTACGGCGTGCTGGACAAGCGCGAGGAGGACGGGCGCATCTTCAAATGCACCCTCTGCTATGACCGGCTTGAGGTCGGGCAGGAGCCGGCCTGCGCCAAGGCGTGCCCCACCGATTCGATCCAGTTCGGCGAGCTGGATCAGCTGCGCGAGCGGGCGGCCGGACGGGTCGAGCAGCTCCACGAGGCCGGCGTGACCGAGGCCCGTCTCTATGGGCACGATCCCGAGGACGGGGTCGGGGGCGACGGCGCCTTCTTCCTGCTGCTCGACTCGCCGGAGGTGTACGGCCTGCCCCCCGACCCCGTGGTCACGACCCGGGACCTGCCCAGGATGTGGCGTCAGGTCGGGATCGCGGCCGGCGTGCTGCTCACCGGCGCCGCCGCCTCGTTTGTGAGTGCCCGGCGATGAGCGAAGCCGGCGTCACCCGTGAGGGTCTGGAGGGCGTGCGTCCCGGCCGTGAGGCGCGCACCTGGTCAGGCACTGGTGCCCCATCTCGTCGTCGCCGCGAGGGCCCTGACGATCACCCCGGAACCTCCTACTACGGCAATCCCATCATCAACCCACCGGTGTGGGAGGAGCTGGAGATCGCCGGTTACCTGTTCGCCGGCGGGCTGGCCGGCGCATCCTCGATCATCGCCGCCGGCGCCCAGTTCACTGACCGCCCGGTCCTGGCCCGCCGGTGCAAGCTGTGTGCCTCGGCGGCGATCTCGGTTTCGCTGGCGGCCCTCGTCAAGGACCTGGGTCGCCCGGAGCGCTTCCTCAACATGCTCCGCGTGTTCAAGCCGACCTCGCCGATGAGCGTCGGGGTGTGGATCCTGTTCTTCTACGGGCCGCTGTGCTTCAGCTCCGCCGCCAGCGACGTGACCGGCGTTGCACCACGGAGCGGCCGGACCGCCGGGGGCGCCGCCGGCCTGCTGGGGGCGGCGGTCGCCTCCTACACCGCGGCGCTCGTCGCCAACACCGCCGTTCCCGCCTGGCACGACGGCCACCGGGAGATGCCCTACCTGTTCGTGTCCTCGGCGGCGAGCGCCGGGGCGGGGTTCGGCTTGCTGGCAGCGCCGCTCACCGAGAACGGGCCGGTGCAGCGGCTGGCCGTGCTCGGTGCGGCCGGCGAACTGATCGCCGAGCAACTGCTGGAGCGCCGGCTCGGGATGGTCGCCGAGACGATGCGGACCGGTACCGCTGGGCGGCGGCTGAAGGCGGCCAAGGCGCTGACCGCGGCCGGTGCGCTCGGCGCGGCCACGCTCGGCCGGCGCAGCCGGGTGGCGGCCGCCCTCAGCGGAGCAGCCCTGCTCACCGGCTCGGCGCTGACCCGGTTCGGCGTATTCGCGGCGGGAATGGCGTCCGCCCAGGACCCCAGGTACACGGTCGAGCCCCAGCGGGCTCGGCTCGACGCTTCGGCGTAGTGTCGTGAATCACTAGCTCAGCGACCGGCGATCCGGTCCGCGATCGTCGCGATCCGCGACTCCCGCGCGTGCGTCCGCTCCTGCCGGTCGGCGATCCGGTAGAGGGTGTAGATGCCGCGGGCTCCGATGAAGCGCAGTGGCTCGGGCTCCCAGTTGCGAGCCGGGTTGCCCACCCACGGCAGGCGCGTCAACTCCGTATCACGTTCCAGCACCAGGTCACGCAGCGTCCGTGCGGCGAGGTTGCTCGCCGCCACCCCCTCCCCGGCGTATCCGCCCGCGTAGCCGAGCCCAGTGACGGGATCCAGACCAACCGTCGGGCACCAGTCCCGGGACACGCCGAGCACACCGTGCCAGGCGTGGTCGACGCGGGCGTCGGCCAGGCTCGGGAACAGCGAGATGAGCCGCTCGCGCAGCTCGGTGACCGTCCGGGCCGGCACCGCGTCCTCGCGGTCGGTGCGCGATCCGTAGCGGTAGGGCACGCCGCGGCCTCCGATCGCGATCCGGCCGTCGGCGGTGTGCTGGGAGTAGGTGTAGAGGTGGGAACCGTCGAGCATCGTCTCGGCCGCATCCCAGCCGAGACGAGCCCAGGTGGCGGCGTCGAGCGGCTCGGTGACGATCATCGAACTGTTCATCGGCAGCAGCGCCCGGTGCTCGCCCGGGAGGTCGGCGGTGTAGCCCTCGGTGGCCCGCAGGACGTGGCGGGCGCGGACCAGACCGGCGGGTGTCCGGGCCAGGCGGGGCGAGATCGCCGTCACCGGCGAGCCCTCGTAGATCACGGCTCCGGCCCGCTCGACGGCGGCGGCCAATCCCTCGACGAGCCGAGCGGGCTGCACCCGCGCGCAGTGCGGGGTGTACAGCGCCCCCTGGCCGCCATCCACATGCACCCGGGCGGCGAGCCCGTCGGCGTCGAGCAGCTGCCAGGCGAGGTCCTCGCCGAGTTCCCGGCGCTCGGAGTCGGCCGTGGCGCGCAGCCGCTGCAGCTGCACCTCGGACTGGGCGACGGTCAGCGTCCCGGAGTGGCGCCAGTCGCAGTCGATGCCCTCCCGCTCCAC
>JBAWFG010000005.1:0-3476 GCA_049591655.1 Solirubrobacteraceae bacterium | reverse complement strand
CGCCGAGCTCGCTCGCGCCCGGGGGCGCGCGAGCGCCCGCGAATGGGCGCGCGCGGCCACCGCCTGGGATGAGGTGCAGCGTCCGTACCGGGCGGGGCTGGCCCGCTGGCGTGAGGCGGAGGCACTGGTGGCCGACGGTGACCGCAGTGGCGCCACGGCGGCCGCTCAGAGCGCGCTCGACGCCGCCCGGGCGGTCGGTTCTGACTGGCTGGCCGGTGAGGTGCGCGGCCTGGCCGGCCGCGCGCGGCTCCAGGTCGATGCCCAGGCCGGCGCCGACGCCCCCAAGACCCCCTCCGACGGGCCGGACGACCCATTCGGCCTCACCCCGCGCGAGCGCCAGGTGCTGACCCTGGTGGCCCAGGGCGCGACCAACCGCCAGATCGGCGGCGCGCTGTACATGGCCGAGAAGACGGCCAGTGTCCACGTCTCGCGGATCCTCGCCAAGCTCGACGTCCACAGCCGTACCCAGGCGGCGGCGGTGGCGCACCGGCTCGGACTCGCCTGACCGCGTAGATTGCACGGCGTGCGCACGCCGGCCGAATGGGAGCCTCACGAGCGGACCCTGATGGGGTGGCCGTGCCGGTCGGAGCTGTGGGGCGAGACCCTGGAGCAGGCGCGCGCCGACTACGCCGCCGTGGCCAACGCGATCGCCGCGTTTGAGCCGGTGACGATGATCGCCAACCCCGGCGCCGAGGCGCGTGCGGCCCGGGCGGCGTGCGCCGATGGCGTGGAGATCATCGAGCTCGGACTCGACGACTCCTGGCTGCGCGACTGCGGCCCGATCTACACCTACGACGAGCAGGGGACCCGCACCGCGGTGCACTTCGGTTTCAACGCCTGGGGCGGGAAATTCGTGCCCTGGGACCGCGACGCGGCGGTGGGCCGGCTGGTCGCGCAGCGCCTCGGCGATCCGGTCACCGACGCTGGCATGGTGCTGGAGGGCGGCTCGATCCTCACCGACGGGCAGGGGACACTGCTCACCACCGAGCAGTGCCTGCTGCACCCCAACCGCAATCCGAGCATGGACCGGGCCGAGATCGAGCGGACCCTGTGCGAGCAGCTCGGGGTGACGCGGATCGTCTGGCTCGGCATGGGGCTGCTGGAGGACCGGGACACCGACGGCCACGTCGATCTCGTGGCGGCATTCACCCGCCCCGGCCACGTCCTGCTCCAGACCGTGCCCGCGGACAACCCCAACCACGACAACTGCGTCGAGAACGCCCGGCGGCTCGCCGCCGCCGGCCTGGAGGTGACCGAGCTGCCGTGGCTGCCCTACGTGGAGGTGGCCGGCGAGACGGTGGTGGCGGGGTACCTCAATCTCTACATCTGCAATGGTGCCGTGATCGTGCCCGTCGCCGGCACCGACACCGACACGCAGGCTCTCGCTGCGATCGCCGCCGCTTACCCCGGCCGTGAGGTCGTGCCCGTCCCCGGCGCGGTCATCGCCTTCGGCGGTGGCGGCCCGCACTGCATCACTCAGCAGGTCCCGGTGCGCGATGCCTGAGCTGCTCACCGCCTACTCGCCTCCGCCGTCGCCGGCGCGCACCCGGCCGCCGCAGCGCAGTCCGCTGCGCCTGGGCCTCGTGCAGGAAAGCTGGCACCCCGACCCGCAGGAGCACGAGGCGGCCCTCGCCGACGGGATCCGGATTGCCGCGGGCGAGGGCGCGCGGATCGTCTGTCTGCAGGAGCTGACGCTGTCGGCGTACTTCGCCATCACCCCCGACGGTCCGCACGCGGCCGGAGCCGCCCCGGAGGAGCTGGAGTCCGGGCCGACGGTGACGTTCGCGCGGCGGATGGCCGCCGAGACGGGGATCTTCGTCCATGCGTCGCTGTTCGAACGCGCCGACGCCGCCGGCGATGACCTCGGCTTCAACACCGCCATCGTCGTCGCCCCCGACGGCCGGCTCGTCTCCCGGACGCGCAAGCTCCACATCCCGGTCACCGCCGGCTACTACGAGGACCGCTACTTCCGGCCCGGTCCGGCCGAGGGTGATCCGTTCCCGCTCACGGTGCTGCCGACCGACGAGGGCGACGTCTCGCTCGGCTGCCCCACCTGCTGGGACCAGTGGTTTCCCGAGCTGGCACGGGCCTACTCGCTGGAGGGCGCTGAGGTGCTCATCTACCCGACCGCGATCGGCTCCGAGCCCGATCACCCGGACTTCGACACCCAGCCGCTGTGGCAACAGGTGATCGTCGGCAACGGCGTGGCCAACGGCACGTTCATGGTGGCGATCAACCGGATCGGCGTCGAGGAGCCGCTCACGTTCTACGGCTCGAGCTTCATCTCCGACCCCTACGGCCGGATCCTCGTCCAGGCCTCCCGGGACCGCCCGTCGGTGCTCGTCGCCGACCTTGATCTCGACCAGCGCCGCGACTGGCTGGAGCTGTTTCCGTTCCTGCGCACCCGGCGCCCGGACGCCTACGAGCTGCTCACCCGCTCCGGGCCAGCTTCTTCTCAGGGTTGAACAACCCCTTGGGGTCAAAGGCCCGCTTGATCGCCTCGTGAGCGGCGAGCACCGGCTCTGACCACTGCCGGGCCAGCGCACCGCGCTTGACCAGCCCCAGCCCGTGCTCGCCGGAGACCGAGCCGCCCAGCCCGACCGCCATCCTGAACAGGTCCTCGGCCGCCGCCTGCGCCCGCTCGCCCTGACTGGGATCAGCGGGGTCGATCAGGAAGGTGGCGTGGAGGTTGCCGTCCCCGGCGTGGCCCCAGCTGCAGGCCTCCAGGCCATGGCGACGCCCGATCTCCCGGATCGCGGCGATCCCCTCCGCCAGCCGGTCGAGTGGCACGACGATGTCCTCGGAGACCTTGCCGCCCCGGGCGGCGATGACCGCGAGCGACACCCCGGACCGCCAGCGCCACAGCTCGCCGATCTCGGCGCGCTGCAGCGGGGCGTGAATCGACTGAGCGCCCGCCGAGAGCACCTCGATCAGCTCGTCGCGCAGCCGGCGCGCCTCGGCCTCGCCGCCGTCGGCCTCGGCGATCAGCATGAACCCCGGGCGCGCGGGCGCGGGGCCCGGGAAGCTGGCGACGGCGACCGCGACCGCCGGCTCGTCGAGGTACTCCAGCGCTGCCGCTTGCAGGCCGGCACCGAGCACCGACGCCAGCGCGGCGCACCCGGTCTCGGCGTCGGGGAAGAACGCGGCGACCGGGAGCTGGACCTCGGGGGCCGGGATCAGCTTGCACCACGCGCCGGTGACGATCCCCAACGTCCCCTCTGAGCCGATCATCAGCGAGCGCAGGTCATAACCGGCCACGTCCTTGCGCACCGGACCGCCGACGGCGGCCGGTTCGCCGGGCGCCAGCACGAGGTCCAGGCCGGTGATCCAGGTCCCGGTGACGCCGTACTTGAAGGTGTGCGGGCCGCCCGCGTTGGTGGCGATGTTGCCGCCCAGCTGGGACTGCTCGGCGGCGCCCGGATCCGGCGCGTACAGCAGCCCGTTCTCACGGGCGCGGTGGCGCAGATCGGCGGTCG
>JBAWFG010000004.1:0-8769 GCA_049591655.1 Solirubrobacteraceae bacterium | reverse complement strand
GCCGAGCATGAACCCGGCGGTCTGCAGCACCCGGGGCAGGCGCGGCCCGGGCGGCAGCGGGCGCTCGAGAGTGGGGGAGGCGGCCGGGGCGGCGCTCGTCGGGACGGTGGCGCTCATCGATCGATGGTGACAGACCGTCAGCGCCCGCCCGGGGCACCCGGCGCCTGCGAGCTGCGGGCCTGCTCGCCGAGGTCGGCGAGGGTCAGCGGGCGAGCGGGCGGATGGTCAAGCACCTCCTCGGAGTGGCAGTGCAGGTCGTGATCAACGTGCAGGAGCTCGCCGGATCCCATCAGCCGCCAGCCCGGGTCGTCGTCCATCCGCTCAGAGGCGACGACCACCGCCGGGCGGTCGGCGAGCGCGCCCGAGTGCACGCGGATGCGGTGGGCCGGGCTTGAGTGCTCCAGATGCTGGGTGCCGTCGGGGCCGCCGGGATCACGCTGCAGCACGTAGAGCTCATGAGTGTCGGGGTAGCGCAGGGCCCACAGGTCGGTGGGACCGATCAGCACGAGGTTGAGTGCGAACACCGGCAGGTGTTCGGCCACCCAGCCCGCGGCCGTGGCGATCCCCCGCCCCACGTCGCCGCAGCGCCCGATCTCCCGGGTGATGAGCGCGAAGAAGCGCTCGGAGTCGGTGTCGCCGCCGACGAGGGCCATGTCATCGCCAAGTTCGCGCTCCAGCGCGGGGAGATCCTCGATCACGCCGTTGTGGGCGAACAGCCGGTTGTGCTGCTCGAAGGGATGGGTGTTCTGGAGCCGCAGCGCGCCGGTCGAGGCGTAGCGGACGTGGGCGACGAACGTCCGGGACCGCACCGACTTGGCCTCGCGGGCGAACTCCCGGTCACGGAAGGCGGCGATCGGCTGCTTGGAGACGACGGGCCGACCATCGGCGCCGAAGCTGCCCAGGCCGGTGCCGTCGGGCTCACGGCGGCTCTGGGCGCTGAGCGAATCCGGGGCCTGGAGCAGCCAGAACGTTGCCTCCACGGGCTCCGAGCCTCCAGTCATTCCGAACAGGCGGCACATCGCAGCTCAGACGGTAGTCGGCGGGCCCGAAAGATGCGTCTGTCAAAGTAATTTCAAGCTCGTCTGCGATCGTGAACACCGTCACCTAAGAAGGGCGGACTGATTCCCATGAAATTCCTGCGCACAGCACCCACCGGTCGTCTGCTCGCGGTCATCGCCGCGATCGTCGGCGTGATCGCCGCCGGGGCCGCGATCGCCGTCGCCGCCACGAGCGCGGGCCCGGTGCCCAAGGCCCAAACGCTGGCCAAGTCCCTGCACGGGGCGCTGAAGGCCAAGCCGGTGTCCGGGATCACCGCCGACATCACCTTCACCAACAACCTGATCAGCTCCACGGACTTCACCGGCGGTGCCAAGAACCCGATCCTCCAGGGCGCCACCGGGCGCCTGTGGTGGTCGCCGGGCAACGGCGCACGGTTGGAGCTGCAAACCACCAACGGCGACACCCAGATCGTCGTCAGCAAGCGCCGGTTCTGGATCTCGGACCCGTCCTCGAGCACCGTCTATGAGGGCACGCTGCCCGCCGAGCGCAAGACGGCGGCTGCCAAGCAGGGTGCGGCCGACACCGGCCTGCCGAGCGTGGCCAAGATCCAGGCCGAGCTCAGCCGCCTGATGAACCACGCGATGGTGACCGGCGCCAAGACATCGAACCCGACCGACGTGGCCGGCCAGCCCGCCTACTCGGTGTCGATCTCGCCCAAGCACAGCGCCGGCCTGCTCGGCTCAGCGCAGCTGGCGTGGGATGCGGCGACCGGCGTCCCGCTCGACATCGCCGTCTTCGCCCGCGGCAACAGCACCCCGGTGCTCGAGCTCAAGGCGACGAACATCTCCTACGGGCATGTCAGCGCCTCCGACGTCGCGCTGACCCCGCCGCCCGGTGACAAGGTCGTCAAGATCGCCACCCCGACGACCGCCGGCCACAGCGCCGCCACCCACGCCGGGAAGGCCAGGCACCACGCCAACGTCAGCGGTGTCTCCGCGGTCGCCTCCCACGTGCCGTTCACCCTGGCCGCGCCGGCCACGCTCGTCGGACTGCCCCGGCACACGACGACGCTGCTGGACTTCGGTGGCAAGCCCGCGGCGCTGGTCACCTACGGTCAGAATCTCGGTGGCCTGGCGGTTATCGAGCAGAGCGCCGACACAGCGTCCAAGAAGACCGCCGCCGGCCAGTCGTCGGGTTCGGCGGGTGGTCTCAGCCTGCCGACCGTCTCGATCAACGGTGCGAGCGGCACCGAGCTCGGAACGGCGCTCGGCACGGTCCTGCGCTACACGAAGAACGGTGTGGCCTACACGATCATCGGATCGGTGTTGCCGACCGCAGCGACCCAGGCCGCGCAGACGCTGACTCCGTGAGTGACGCCGGCGACACGCCCGACGGTGCCCCGGACCCGATCGAGGTCCGGGGCCTGATCAAGCGCTACGGCGAGCTGACCGCCGTCGGAGGCGTCGACCTCAACGTGCGCACTGGCGACGTCTACGGCTACCTGGGCCCCAACGGCGCGGGCAAGACGACGTCGTTGCGGATGATGCTCGGCCTCATTCGCCCGACGTCCGGGACCGTCCGGCTGTTCGGCCGTGACCCGATGGACAGCGTCCATGCGCTGGAGGGCGTCGCGGGGTTCGTCGAGGCGCCGACGTTCTACCCGTACCTCAACGCGCGGCGCAACCTCGAGATGCTCGCTGCCTACGACGGCGGCGACGCCCGCGAGCGCGTCGATCAGGCGCTGGACACGGTCGAGCTCACGCACCGCCAGCGTGACCGGGTGGGTGGCTTCTCGCACGGCATGCGCCAGCGGCTCGGGATTGCCGCCGCGCTGCTGCGCGACCCCAAGCTGCTGCTGCTCGACGAGCCGGCCACCGGCCTTGACCCGGCCGGCATGCGCGACATGCGCCTGCTCATCCACCGGCTCGCCGGCCAGGGGATGACCGTGCTGCTCTCCAGCCATCTGCTCAACGAGGTCGAGGACGTCTGCAACCGCGTGGCGATCGTCCGCTCCGGGCGGATCGTCTACGAGGGCGAGATCGCCGACCTCAAGCGCGGCGCCGGCACCCGCTACTGGCTGCAGACAACCGATGATGACCGGGCGCGGGCGATCTGCCAGGCCCAGCCGGGCATCGACGACATCGCCACCGACCACGGCCGCATCACCTTCATCACCGACGACGCCGCCGCCGGTGCGCTGTCACAGGCGCTCGTGGAGGCCGGGGTGCTCATCCAGGCGATGGCGCCCCAGACGGTCACGCTCGAGGATCTGTTCTTCTCCTTCACCGAGGGCGACGAGCGGCCGCCGCAGGTGCCCCAGACCGCCCCCGCGGGCGCGCAGGCGGCCGGCTGATGCCCGGCGTCGGCACCGTCTACCGCTGGGAGCTGTTCAAGCTCCGCCACCAGAAGCGGACCTACCTGGGCCTCGGCGCGGCGATCATCGTCCCGATCCTGTTCGTGCTGGCCATCCATCTGCGCCACCACAGCAACCGTGGCGGCGACTTCGCCTTCTCGGACTACCTGGACAAGAGCGGGCTGGCCGTCCCGCTCGTCATCCTGCTGTTCGGCGCGGTGTGGATGTTCCCGCTGATCACGGCGCTCGTCGCCGGCGACATCTTCGCCTCCGAGGACCACAACGGGACGCTGAAGACGATCCTCACCCGCTCGCTGGAGCGCTGGCAGCTGTTCGCCGGCAAGACCCTGGCCGCCTCCACCTATGCGGTCGTGGCGATCCTGCTGTGCGGGACGGTGGCGGTCATCGCCGGCAGCCTGCAGTCGGGGTTCAACTCACTGCAGTCCCTGTCCGGCACGGTCGTCTCGGCGCCCAAGGGGCTGGAGCTCGTGTACGTCAGCCTGCTCATCTATCTCATCCCGATCGCGGCGATTGTCTGCATCGGGCTGCTGCTCTCCGCGGTCACCCGCAACAGCGCCGCCGCCGTCGTCGGCACGCTGATGGTCTCGCTGCTCATCCAGCTGATCGGGATCCTCCCCGGGCTCAGCGGCGTCCAGCCCTATCTGCTCAGCACCCAGTTCAACGCCTGGCAGGGCCTGCTGCGCACGCCGATCGACTGGAGTCCGATCATCCAGGCGATCTGGGTCTGCGCGCTGTACGGGATCCCGGCGATTGCGGCGGCGTTTCTCGTGTTCATCCGCCGCGACGTCGCCGGCGGCTGACGGCTGGCAGCCCGGCGGCGGGGCGGAGCCGATGGCCAACAGCGATCTTGGACGGGTGCTGATCGTCGACGACGACCCGCCGCTGCAGCGGATGCTCAGCCGGACGCTGTCGGCCGAGGGGTTCTCGGTCACCGTGGCGGGCGACGGCGGCGCGGCGCTGGCCGCCACCGAACGCTTTGCCCCGGACGTGATCGTGCTCGATGTGGCGATGCCGACGCTCGACGGGCTCGCGGTCTGCCGGCGCCTGCGCGGCAAGGGGTTGGCCACCCCGATTCTCATGCTCACCGCCCGCGACGCGGTCGCCGACCGGGTCGCCGGGCTGCAGGCCGGGGCAGACGACTATCTCGTCAAGCCGTTCGCGGTCCAGGAGCTCGTCGCCCGGTTGCACGCTCTGACACGCCGGGGCCGTGTTGCCGAGCCGGTCCTCGCCTACGCGGACCTCAGCCTCGACGTCGGTGCGCGCGCGGCGACGCGGGGCGGCCGGGCGCTCGAGCTCACCGGACGTGAGGCGGCGCTGCTGGAGCTGCTGCTGCGAGAGACCGGCCAGATCGTCACCCGTGAGCGGGCGCTGCGCGAGATCTGGGACGATGCCGCCGAGCCCAATGTCGTCGACCGCTACATCACCCGGCTGCGGCGCAAGCTCGGCGACCCGCCACTGATCCGAACCCTGCGCGGCACCGGATTCGTGCTGCGGGCGTGAGCCGCTCAGGCGCCGCCGAGCAGGTTGTAGACGCCCTCCTCGGGCATCGGCTGGCTGAACAGGAAGCCCTGGGCGCCGTCACAGCCGAGGGCCCGCAGCCGAGCGAGCTGAGCGTCGGTCTCGACCCCTTCGGCGACGACGGTCAGGCCGAGCGTGTGCCCGAGCTCGACTGCCGCACTGACGCTGGCGATGTCGCCCGAGGGCACCCCGACGCTGTTACGCAGCGGAGAGACGAGGGTCTCGTCGATCTTGAGGACGTGGACCGGCATCTGCGCCAAGCTGGCCGCCGGGCACAGTCCGGTGCCGAAGTCGTCGATCGCGAGCTGCACGCCCATCTCGTTGAGTGCGGCGAGCTGGCGGGTGGCGGCGTCGGGGTCACGGGCCAGCGCGCCCTCGGCGACCTCCAGGCACAGGACGTCGGGATCGTGGCCGCCGGCGTGCATCGCCGACGAGAGCCGGGCGAGCAGGCCGGGGTCGACGAGCTGGCGCGCCGACAGGTTGACCGAGATCGTGACCCCGGGTCGCGACTGGCGCCAGCGTCCCACCTGGGTCAGCGCCTGGCCCAGGACCCAGTCGCCGATCGGGACGATCAGCCCGGTCTCCTCAGCGATCGAGATGAACTCGACGGGCTCCATCAGCCCCCGCTCGGGGTGCTGCCAGCGCACCAGCGCCTCAAATCCGACCAGGCCGGTGTCGCCGTTGAGCGACACGTGGGGCTGATAGTGCACGCGCAGCTCGGAGCGGTCGACCGCGTGGCGCAGCGCCCGCTCGATGCTGGCGCGCGGCCGCGACAGCCGCGTGATCATGTCCTCAAAGACCTCCACCCGGTCCCCGCCGTTGTCCTTGGCCCGGTACATGGCGCTGTCGGCGTGGCTGATGATGTCGTCGATCGAGATCTCGGGGTCGGAGACGATCGTCACCCCGACGCTCGCCGACACCGACGCCGGGGCCTCCCCGAGGGGCAGCGGCAGGCAGGCGGCGTGCCGGATGCGCTGGGCCAGCAGGCCGGCCTCCTGCTCGTCCTCGATTCCCTCGAACAGGAATGTGAACTCGTCGCCGCCGAACCGGGCGACGGTGTCCATCGGGCGCATCAGGGCACGGAAGCGGTCGGCGAGCACGGTCAGCAGCTGATCGCCGGCGGCGTGGCCGAGCGTGTCGTTGATCTGCTTGAAATCATCGACGTCGAGGAACATGACCACGACCGGGCTGCCGGTGCGACGGCTGCGGTCAAGGGCGACGCTGACCCGGTCGACGAACAGGGCTCGGTTGGGCAGCGCGGTGAGCGGGTCGTGAAGCGCCTGAAGCGCGAGCTGCACCTCGGAGCGCTTGCGCTCGACCGCGTAGCGCACGGCGCGGCCGAGCACGGCGGCGTTGAGGTCCCCCTTGAGCAGGTGATCCTGGGCGCCCGCCTTGACCGCGGCGATCCCGAACTCGTCGTCGGCCTCTTCGGAGAGGACGATGATCGGCGTCGACGGGGAGGCCGCGGCGAGCTCTTCGAGCGCCGACAGCGGCGCCTGCTCGGCGGGGACGTCGAGCAGCACGCAGGTGGCCCCGTGGTCGGCCAGTTCCTGCGCCGCGTCAACTACGTGCTGTGTATGGCTGACCACCAGGCCCCGTGTCCAGACGGCTCTCAGCATGTCCCCGAGCATCAATGCCGCCCGCGGGTCTTCCTGTACCAGCAAGACCCGAGCGGCCTTCCCGTGCCCCTCCAGCTCCTGCGCCACCGGCAAACCTCCGTGTTGCTTAATTGGAGACTTTAGCCGGAAAAGTGAGCTTTTAGAATGTTTTGGCCAAAATGACGCCGTCAGGGAGCCGTTCGCTCTGAGACTGCCCCGTTCGCTGCGTGCACGACTTGCCGCCGGCGTGACCGCGGCGATCCTCGCCGCCGTCGTTCTGTTCGCGGTCGTCACGGTACTGCTTGTCGACCACGAATTGCGCGCGTCGCTCGATGCGGCGCTGCGTGAGCGCGCCCAGGAGGTCGCCCAGCTGGCGATCTCGACCCCCGGGGTGCTGACCAGCCCCGGGGCGCTGGAGAGCCCGGTTTCCGGGCGCCAGATCCTCGTCGAGGTCGTCGACGCCCGAGGGCGGATCGTCGCCCGGTCGCTGACGCTCGGCGCCGAGGTGCTGCCCCAGGATGCGCTCGAGCACGCCGCCCGGCTCCGCGGCCGCGCCGGGGCCGAGGACATCTCGTTCAACGGCCGCCCGCTGCGGCTCTACGTCGCGCCGATCGCCGATGCCGGTGGGTTTGCGGCAGGCGGGGCGGTGCTCGTCGCCTCCGACACCTCCGACATCGCGCACACCACCCACCGCCTCGGGGTGCTCGTGGCGCTCAGCGGCGCCGGGGTCGTGCTGCTGGCGGCGATCGCGGCGGCGGCGCTCACCCGCCGCGGCCTGCGACCGCTGCGGTCACTCGCCGACGCCGCCCACGAGATCGAGCGCACCGCTGACCCCTCACGCCGCCTGCCCGAGCCGGCGACGCTCGACGAGATCGGCCGCCTCACCGGGGTGCTCAACCGGATGCTCGCTTCTCTGGAGGCGTCCCAGGCGGGCGAGCGGCGGTTCCTCGCCGACGCCTCCCATGAGCTGCGCACACCGGTAACGGCACTGCTCGGCAACGTCGAATACGCGGCCCGCCACGGTGCCGACGCCGAGGTGATCGCCGACCTGCGCCACGATGCCGGGCGCCTGGCCCGGCTCGTCGACTCGCTGCTGGCGCTTGAACGGGCGGGGGCGACGGCGCCCGCCGCCGAACCGGTCGACCTCCAGCGGCTGGCGCGGGAGGTCGCCGCCGAGCAGGATCCCGAGCGGGTCCGGGTGATCCGGGCCGACCCGGTTACCGTGACCGGGGACGAGGACGCGCTGCGCCGGGCGCTGCGCAACCTGGTCGAGAACGGGCTCGTGCACGGTCCGGCCCAGGGAGTGGTCAGCGTCTCGGTGGCCGGTGAGGACGGCCACGTGCGGCTGCGGGTATCCGACGAGGGCCCCGGCCCGGAGGTCGATGTGCAGGAGCGGCTGTTCGAGCGTTTCTGGCGTGGCGAGGACGCCGCGGAGCGGCCGGGCTCCGGCCTGGGGCTGGCGATCGTCGCCGCGATCGCCGCCGGGCATGGGGGTCGGGTGACCGTCGACGGGTCGAGCTTCACGCTCGAGTTGCCGGTGGCGCCGGACGTGCCGTCGGCCCCAGCCGCGCCGTCCCCCGGTGTCTAGCTGGTCTCGCTGTCGGCGAGGCGGAGCGGGGGGCCGAGCTCCGGCGGGGGGTGGTCGGGCGGGTGGTCGCGCAGCGGCTTCTGCCACCAGCCGACGCTGCGCCATTGCCCGAACTTGAAGCCGATGTTGGGATAGACGCCGATCAGGACGAAGCCCATCGACTCGTGCAACCCAACGCTGGCGGCGTTGGGCAGCGTGATCCCGGCGCACACCTGGTGGATGCCCTGGCGCTCCAGGAGCGTGAACAGCGCCGCGTACAGGCCCCGCCCGATCCCCTTACGGTGGTGCTCAGGGGCGAGATAGACGGTCACGTTCGCCGACCAGCGATACGCGGCCCGATCGTGATGGCGGGATGCGTAGGCGTAGCCGGCCACCGCGCCGTCGACCTCGGCGACCAGCCACGGATAGGCGCGGGTGATATTTCGCATCCGGTCGGCGATCTCGTGGGGCTCGGGCGCCCGCTCCTCCAGCGAGGCCACGCCATCGGCGACCGAGGGGGCGTAGATGGCGGCGCAGGCGGCGGCGTCGCGGTCCGGGTCGGCGTCACGCAACAGCATCGTGCGTCGTGACTCTAGAAAAGCGCCAGCGCGTCGCGGATCGCGGTGATCGCCGGTGGTTCCACGGCGGGGGCGGCGCCGATCGCCGCCGCCACCGCGAGCCGGACCGAGCTGGTGATCAACGCGCTGGGGGCG
>JBAWFG010000003.1:0-4754 GCA_049591655.1 Solirubrobacteraceae bacterium | reverse complement strand
GCAAGGCGCTTGACGAGATTGGGATCAACATCCCGCGCATCGACGTTCCGGTGGCCCGGCTGTCCGGAGGCCAGCGCCAGGCGATCGCGGTAGCGCGAACAGTCTCCTCGGATGCCGACATCATCCTTCTGGACGAGCCGCTCGCCGCGATGGGCGCCAAGGAGGGCGCGATGATCCTCGACCTCATCACCCGGCTCAAGGCCGAGGGCAGGGTCTCGATCATCATGATCGTGCATAACTACATGCACGTGTTCGCCGCCTGCGACCGGGTGAGCTTGATCCAGGATGGCGTGATCGCCTTCGACCGACCCACCGCGGAGACCTCGGTGGATGAGCTGACGGAGATCGTCGTGGACGAGTACCGCCGAGCGCGTCAGGCCGAGCAGCTGGAAAAAGGCGCCGGCGCCCCCACCGCTCAGTGACCGACCTGCCGCATCACGATCGGTGAGTGCCGCCCGCTACGCCGTCGGCGTCGACTTCGGCACCGAATCCGGGCGGGCGCTCCTCCTGGACGTCGCCTCCGGCAAGGAGCTGGCTACCAGCGCCGTGCGCTACCCGAGCGCTGTCATCAACCGGACGCTGCCCGGCAGTGACGAGCGGCTGCCGCCCGACTGGGCGCTCCAGGACCCAGCCGACTGGGTCCACGTGTTGGAGAAGGCGGTTCCGGATGTCGTCCAGCAAGCGGGTATCTCGGCTGACGAGATCATCGGATTGGGGATCGACGTCACGTCCTGCACGGTCCTGCCGACCACAACCGACGGCGCGCCCCTCTGCACGCTCGATCGCTGGCGCGAGCGCCCGCACGCATGGCCGAAGTTGTGGAAGCATCACGCCGCCCAGCCGATCGCCGACCGGCTCACGGAGGTGGCGCTCGAGCGCGACGAGAGCTTCCTGGCCCGCTACGGCGGGCGAATCTCCTCGGAGTGGTACTTCCCGAAGCTGATCGAGATCTGGTGCGATGACCGCGAGGTCTACGACGCGGCCGACCGTTTCATCGAGGCCACCGACTGGATCGTCTGGCACTTGACCGGCACCGAGTGCCGGCAGAGTGCCACCGCCGGCTTCAAGGCGATGTGGTCACCGGAGGAGGGGCTGCCGCCGGCCGAGTACTTCGAGGCCGCCTACCCCGGCTTTGACCGGCCGGGCGAGAAGCTCGGTGAGACGTTCGTGGCCCTCGGAACCAAGGCGGGGACCCTGCGCGCCGAGGTGGCCGCGCGGATGGGGCTCCCCGAGACGGTCGCCGTGGCGGTCGGAAACGTCGACGCCTGGGTCTCGCTCCCCGGTGCGGGCGTCGACGCACCGGGAACCTTCGTGATCGTCATCGGGACCTCGATCTGCGACATGGTCGTGCACGACGAGGAGATCCGGCTGCCGGGCATCACCGGGGTCGTCAAGGACGGAATCCTCCCGGGCATGTACGGCTATGAAGCCGGACAGGCCGCGGTCGGAGACATGCTGGCGTGGTTCGTGGAGAAGCTCGCCGAGGAACCCGACGCCTACGCGGAGCTGGAGCGGGACGCCGCCGAGCTGGCGCCGGGCGAGACCGGGTTGGTGGCGCTCGACTGGTGGAACGGCAACCGCACGATCCTGGCCGACGCGGACCTCAGTGGCGCCCTGTTCGGCCTCACCCTCCAGACGACGCGGGAGGAGATCTACCGAGCCCTGCTGGAGTCGATCGCGTTCGGGAGCCGGCGGATCATGGACAACTTCGAGGAACATGGCCTGGAGCTGTCGCAGATCGTCGCTTGCGGGGGGATCGCCGAGCGCAGTCCGCTGATGATGCAGCTGCTCGCCGACACGAGCGGGCGCGAGGTCCATGTGCCCGAGTCCGGGGAGATCCCGGCTCGGGGCGCCGCCCTGTTCGGCGCGGTCGCGGCCGGGGCCTTCGAGGACATCGACGCCGCCATCCAGGCGACCCGCCCCTCGAGCATGCGCACCTTTCATCCGAACGCCGAGACCGGTAAGACCTACGAGAAGGTGTATGCGATCTACCGCAGCCTGTACGAGCTACTCGGCCAGTCTGAGGTGAAGCTGCTCCACGGCCTCAAGCAGATTCGCGGCGGGGTCGGGCGGTCGTGAGCGGCGCCGCGTCCGGTCACTCGCCCGCGCTCGCGTCCCTGCTCGAGGAGGTCCTGGACGCCAATCGGCGGCTGCCCGTCCACGGCCTGGCCCCACTGACCTGGGGAAACGCCAGCGGCATCGATCGGGAGCGGGGGTTGGTCGTGATCAATCCGAGCGGCCTCGGCTATGACGAGATGACCACCGACGATCTCGTCGTCGTGGACCTGGCGGGCGAGGTCGTCTCAGGCGAGCGACGGCCGTCCACGGATACACCCACCCATCTTGTGCTCTACCGCGCCTTTGACGAGATCGGCGGGGTCGTGCACACCCACTCGGTGTGGGCGACCGCGTGGGCGCAGGCCCAACGTGAGATCCCGCTGCTCGGAACGACCCACGCCGACCTGTGCGCGTTCCCCATTCCCCTTACCCGTGACCTGACCGAGGCGGAGATCGCCGATGCCTACGAGGAAGCCACCGGAACCGTCCTGGTGGAGGCCATCGCCGAGCACGGTCCGGCCCAGCTGCCGTGCGCACTGGTCCGCGGCCACGCTCCGTTCTGCTGGGGCCCGGACGCGGCCAAGGCCGTCGAGGTCGCGGTGACGCTCGAGGAGGTTGCACGCATGACCCTGCTGTCCACGTTGCTCGATCCCGGGGCGGCGCCGCTGGCCGCTGCCGTGCGTGACAAGCACTTCCAGCGCAAGCACGGCCCCGACGCCTACTACGGCCAGGGCAGCTGACGACTCCTGCGATTCATCCGCTGACGGGCGGGTAATACGTACGCACCGGGTAGCGAGTCTGCTACGAGGCGGCAGGGGAGACGTTTGGATATGAGCAGCGAGAGCAATGCCGGCGCTGAGCGCGGCGGTGGCTTCCGTGAGTCGTTTCGGTGGGATGTCATCCGCTCCACCCCCGGCTACGCCTACCTCGTCGCCGGGGTGGCCGCCGTGGGCGGGATGCTGTTCGGCTACGACATCGGGGTCATCTCAGGAGCCGAGAACCTCCTCAAGGCCCAATTTCACCTGAGCGCGGGCAGCGAGGAGGTGGCGGTTTCTGCCGTCCTGATGGGGGCCATCATCGGCGGCCTGATCGCCGGCCGGTTGTCCGATGCCATCAGCCGCCGGTACTCGCTGCTGGGACTGGCGATCGTCTACGCCATCGGGGCCGTCGCCACGGCTCTGGCGCCCACCCTGTTCCTGTTCGTGGTGTTCCGGATCATCGTGGGGATCGCGGTAGGCGCCTCGTCGATGATCGTCCCCACCTACATCGCGGAGATGGCGCCGAAGCAGATCCGCGGCGGTCTTGTCATCCTCCAGCAGCTGGCCATCTCCGGCGGGATCTTCCTCTCCTACGTCCTCGACTACATCTTCTTCTCCGCCGGGTGGGGTTGGCGACCGATGTTCGCCGCAGCCGTCATCCCGGGCATCGCGCTGGCGGTGGGGATGGCATACATGTCCCACACTCCGCGCTGGCTGGGGATGCAGGGCCGGTGGGACGATGCCGAGCGGGTGATGGAGCGGATCACCAGCGGCTCCGCCGAGGAGGAGATGCAGGGGCTACGCGACGACCTGGAGCAGACCGACCGCGCGTCGTTCCGGGAGCTGCTGGCGCCCGGGATGAGGGGCGCGCTGATCGCCGGCATCGGCTTGGCGATCCTGCAACAGTTCGTCGGCCCCAACACCGTGCTCTTCTACGGCCCGACGATCTTCGGCTATGCCGGGATCTCGGCCGGCTCCGGCGGGCTGCTCGCCGAGATCTGCGTCGGCGCCGTCCTGTTCATATTCGTGCTGCCGACGATCGCCCTGGTGGACGTGGTCGGGCGCAAGGCACTTCTACTTCGGACTGATCGGTATGGGGAGCATGCTCGTGCTCCTGGGAATCGCGTTCGAGTTCGGCGTGGCAAGCTGGGGACTCGGCGTGCTCGTCATCCTGCTCGTGTACATCGGCTGCTACTCGCTGAGCATCTCCCCACTGTTCTGGCTGATGACCGCCGAGCTGTTCCCCAACCGGTTGCGCGGATACGGAGCCAGCGCGGCGACGGTGGCCAACTGGTCGGCCAACCTGCTCATCACCCTCACCTTCCTGACCGCCGTCAACGGGCTCGGCAAGGATGTCGTGTTCTGGATCTACGCCGGCTTCGCGGCTGTCGGCATCGTCTTCGTCCGCTTCTGCGTCCCCGAGACCAAGGATCGCCCGCTGGAGGACATCGACGCGTACTGGACTCAGGGTCGGCGCTGGCCGCAGCGCTCCCGTGCCCGGGCCGGATCACCCACCGCGGCGGGCTGACCGTCGTCTACAGGCCGCCGGCCAGGTGGTAGTAGGCCCGATTCCAGCGGAGCTGGTCGGCGAACTGATGGATCGTCGTGCCCTCGTCGATCACCGTCAGCTCGATTCCCCACATCTGGGCGAGGTCGCGTAGCGGTTCGATCCCCAGCGCCATCGTGAAGACGCTGTGATGCGAGCCGCCGGCCAGCAGCCAGGCTTCAGCGGCGGTACTCAGCTCGGGCCGCGGACGCCACACGGCGCGCGCGACCGGCAGCCGGGGCAGATCCTCGTCGGGGACCACGACGTCGACCTCGTTGGCGACGAGGCGCAGCCGCCCACCCAGATCGATGAGGCAGACGACGACAGCCGGCCCCGGCGGCGCGGTGAACACGAGGCGCACCGGATCCTCACGTCCGCCGATCGACAGTGGG
>JBAWFG010000002.1:0-2130 GCA_049591655.1 Solirubrobacteraceae bacterium | reverse complement strand
GACGATGACCGGTCCGAGCGCGATGCGGGCGGCATCAGCGCCCTCCGAACCGGCGCCGGCGCGCGGTGAACTCGTCCAGCGACTGCTCGAAGACCTCTCGGGAGAAGTCCGGCCACAGCTCGTCGCGGAACACGAACTCAGAGTAGGCGGCCTGCCACAGGAGGTAGTTGGAGAGACGGCGCTCCCCGCTGGTGCGGATGACGAGATCGGGATCGTGCATGTCCGGGGCGTAGAGCTGGGCGCGGAACTCCTCCTCGGTGCTCCCGGTGAAGTTTCGCGCTGCATCGACGATCTCCGCCCTGCCTCCGTAGTTGAAGGCGACGAACAGGGTGATGCGGCGGTTGGCGGAGGTGAGCTCCTCGGCCCACTCCATCCGGCGCACGAGCTCCGGAGCGACCGGCGCGCTGCGCCGGCCGATGAAACGCATGCGCACCCCCTCGGCGTGGAGCTCGGGCGTTTCGAGCTCGATCCGTCGGCCGAACATCTCCATCAGCCCCGCGACCTCCCGATCATCCCGGGACCAGTTCTCGGTTGAGAACGAGTAGACGGTGAGCTCCTCGATCCCCAGCGAGACGGCATCGCGCAGGCGCGCCTTGACGGTGTCGGCTCCGGCCTCGTGGCCGGCGATCACCGGCAGACCACGGCGCTGGGCCCAGCGCCCATTGCCGTCGGTGATGATCGCGACGTAACGCGCCCGACGTTCGGTGTCGCCAGATCCAGGGGACGCGCCCGCGGGGGTCGACTCGGCATCTCCGCGACCCACCGCCGTCAGACCTCGAGGATGTCCTCTTCCTTGTGCTTGAGCAGCTCGTCGAGCTCGGCGATCCGGGCGTCGGTCAGCTTTTGAAGCTCCACCTCGGCGCGATGTTCGTCATCGGAGCCGGCCTCGCCGGCCTCCTTGAGCTCGCGGAGGTCGTGCATGACGTCGCGGCGGATGTTCCGGATCGCGACCCGGCCCTCCTCGGCGATGTGGCGCACCACCTTGACCAGCTGCTTGCGCCGCTCCTCGGTGAGCTCGGGGATCGTGAGGCGGATGAGGTTGCCGTCGTTACCGGGGGTGAGGCCGACGTCGGACTCCAGGATCGCGCGCTCGATCGCCTTGATCGAGCTCTTGTCGTAGGGCTGGACGGTGAGCATCCGGGCCTCGGGGGCGCTGACCGTCGCCAGCTGTTTGAGCGGCGTGAGACTCCCGTAGTAGTCGACCGAGATCCGATCCAGCAGCGCCGGGCTCGCCCGGCCGGTGCGCACCGAGCCGAACTCATGGCGCATCGCCTCGACCGACTTGGCCATCCGTTCGCGACCCTCGTCCAGCAGGCCGTCGATCATCTCCGAATCGCTCATCTCGTCGCTCCCCTTCGCTTCACACTCGCCCCGCCGGACACTACCTCAGCCGCCGACGGTGAACCGGGCGAATCGGCGGATGACGATGTTCTCACGAGTCTCCGCCGACAGCGCCGCGCGGAGTTCCTCGATCGTCTGGCCGCTGTGCTTGTCCTCATTGACGTGCTTCTGGCGCAGCAGCACGACCTCGTCGAGCCACTTGTCCAGCTTGCCGGCGACGATCCGCTCACGGACGTTCTCCGGACGGTCGGCCGCCTGCTCGGTGGCGATCCGGACCTCACGTTCGCGATCCTCGGTGGGGACCTCGTCCTCGCTGATCGCGATCGGAGTCGACGCCGCTACGTGCAGGGCGACGTCCCGGGCGAACTCGACGAACTTCTCATTGCGGGCGACGAAGTCGGTCTGGCAGTCGACCTCGACGATCGCGCCGATCTTGTTGTTGGCGTGGATGTAGCTCTGGATGACCCCTTCCCGAGCCTCTTCGCCGGCGCGCTTGGCCGCTTGGGCCTCGCCACGGGTTCGCAGCAGCTCGACCGCCTTATCAAGGTCACCCCCGGCTTCGGTCAGCGCGTCGCGGCAGGCCAGCATGCCGGCCCCCGTACGGTCGCGGAGGACCTTGACGTCCTTGGCGGAGATGGCACTCATGACTGCTCCTCGGTACTCGTTTCGGCTGCGGTGGTGTCGGCTGCGGGCGCCGGGGTGGCGGGCTCTGTCGCGGCGGGCTCGGGCTCCGCTGCGCTCTCGGCCGGCTGCGGGGCGGCCGGCGTCGGCGCGGCCTGGGCCTGTGGC
>JBAWFG010000001.1:0-5563 GCA_049591655.1 Solirubrobacteraceae bacterium | reverse complement strand
AGGTCGGCGGTGATGACGATCCGGGCCGTGTCGGGGAACGCCTCGCCGGTGGTCTCGGTGCCCTCGGGCCCCTCGACGATGTGGTGCATCCCCGCCGCGATCCGCAGCCCGCTCTGACGGGTGTGGTGCACGAGGATGCCCTGCAACCCGTTGTGGTCGTGGACCTCAGCCTCCAGGGGCGCGGCGAGGGCGCTCGCCGCACGCGGGTCATCGCTCGTCGGCCCCCCGGCCTCGTTGGCCACCAGTTCGGACTGCACGACGACGGGGAAGCTCCCGTCAACTGCCTCCACCACGTACTCGACCCCGGCTACCGCACGCTGGGTGAAGGAGACCAGGCGCGTGGAGGTGACCCGGACCTGACGATCGGTCGGCGAGGTCCAATGGACGCTGCGGCGCAGCACGCCGTCACGGAGGTCGAGCACGCGCTCGTGATGATTGAGGACCCCGTAGCGGACGTCGAGCGGCTCGTCCTCGACGAGCAGCCGCAGGATCTTGCCGTTGGTGACGTCGACCACGGTCTGGCCGTCCTCGGGGTAGCCGAAGCCGGCCTCGGCGTAGGGGAGGGGACGCACCTCATAGAAGCCGCCGAGATACGTGCCGGGGATGCCGTAGGGCTCGCCCTCATCGAGATTTCCCCGTAGCCCGATGTGCCCGTTGGAGAGTGCGAACACCGACTCGGTCTGAGCGAGTTTGTCGAGCTGCAGTTCCGTCTCCCGGATCGCCCACGGCTCGACCGGGAACGCGGGGTGGCTGATCACGGCGGGTCCAGCAGCTCGGCGAGGTCCTGCACCACGATGCTGGCGCCATGCATGCGCAGACCATCCGCCTGACCGACGCGGTCGACGCCGACGACGTAGCCGAACTTCCCGTCACGGCCAGCCTGCACCCCGGCCAGCGCGTCCTCGAACACGACCGCTTGATCGGGCGCGACACCCAGCGCCCGGGCGCCGGCCAGGAAGGTGTCCGGGGCCGGCTTGCCGGCGAGGTGCTGTTCGTCGGCGATCGCCCCGTCGATGCGCGCCTCCAGCAGGTCCTCGATCCCGGCGGCCACCAGCACGTCACGGCAGTTGGCGCTGGAGGAGACGACGGCGCGGCGTAGTCCGGCATCCCGGGCGGCCTTCAGATAGCGCACCGAACCCTCGTAGGGCTCCACTCCATCGCGCTTGATGAGTTTGAGGACGAGCTCGTTCTTGCGGTTGCCGATGCCGCAGATCGTTTCGGCATCCGGCGGGTCGCTGGGGCCCCCTTCGGGCAGCGAGATTCCCCGGGACTGCAGGAAGGAGCGGACTCCGTCATAGCGCGGCTTGCCATCGACGTACTCGTCGTAGTCCGATTCAGGATCAAACTCCTCAAACGTGGTTCCCGACGACTGCGCACGCTGCTCCAGGAACGCGTCGAAGGTCTGTTTCCAGGCGGCGTCGTGAACCTTGGCGGTCTGGGTCAGGACGCCGTCGAGGTCGAACAGACACGCCGTGATGCCGTCGGGGAGACCCAGCACGAGCCGAAACGTTATCCGCTCACCCGGTGCGGTTGTGCAGCTCCTGCGGGCGCCGGCGATCGTGGGATGGGCGGGAGATGATCTCCGACGCCAATGCGGTCGCCGCGGCGAGCGCGTCGGGCCAGGCGGCCCCGGTATCAAGTGCGTGGACGAGGCCGGCGTTGAACGCGTCGCCGGCTCCGGTGGTGTCACGGACGGCGACCTGCGGCGCGGGCACTGCGTGCCGGGCCGCGCCGGGGCCGACCGCCAGACAGCCGCGGGCGCCAAGCTTGACCACGACCCAGCCACCGGAGTCACGTTGGAGGGCGTGCGCGGCGGCCTCGGTCTCGCCGGGCGCGGTACCCGCGATGGCCCAGGCCTCGGCCTCGTTGGGGAGGAACACGTCGACCTCTGAGAGCAGGCCACGGACGCTGTGGCGCGAGGGCTCGGGGAACCCGGCCGGGTCCCAGGCGGTGTCGAAGAACGTCCGGGTGCCGCCGGCGCGGGCGGCAGCCAGCAGCTTCCGGGCGGCCGCTCCCTGAAAGCCGGGGGCCACAAAGTAGTCGCACAACAGCAGGCTGCACGTGTTCAGCGCATCATCGGGGAGCATCTCCGGCGTCCAGGCGGCATTGACGCCGAGGTAGGTGATGAACGTCCGGTCGCGCGCGTCGGACTCCAGGGCGACGGTCAGCCCGGTCGGCTGTCCGTCGAGTACGGCCAGCTCGTCTGAAAGCCCGGCGGCGGTGAGTTCACCGCGCATCCAGAGCCCGAGATGGTCGGCGCCGACGCAGCCCATCAGCCGCACCGACATACCGGTTTCCACGAACGCCAGCGCGGCATTGGCCCCTGCGCCGCCAATCCGGATGCTCATCGCATCGGCGAGCAGGGTCGCCCCTGACGGGGGCAGCTCGGTGACCGGGCTGATCACGACGTCGGCCTGCACGCAGCCGATGACGGTGACCCCACCGGCCCGCACCCCGGCCGTCATTCGGCAGCCTTGGTGTCGTCCTGGTGGCGGCGAAATTCGCCCACCGGCAGGCTGCGGATCGTCGCGACCTCGTCCACGAGCAGCTGGACGGGCAGGATCTCCAGGATCGCCCGGGCGAGCGGGCCGGCGTCCGGGACCTCGAACGTCTCGACCTCGTTGGGCGACAGTCCGTCAGCGGCGCCGATCAGGGCAACGCGCGCGCCGAAGGATGCGAGTTGGCCGGCGAGCTCGCGCTCTCGCTGGTGCCCGAACACGACCGCTCCGAACCCCGGCTCCACCGCCTCCAGGGGCCCGTGCAGGTACTCCCGGGTCTCCATTCCGGTCGCCGGGATCCGCAGCGCCTCGCGCACGAGCAGCGCGGTCTCCGCGGCCGAGGCCAGCGCCGGTCCCTCGCCGACGGCGTCCACGGATGAGATCTCGGCAAAGGACTGGGCCAGCCGGGCGACGCGCTCGGCGCTGCCGGCGAGCACCGCGGCGGCCAGCTCGGGCAGCGAGCTCCACACGCCGGGCTCCCGATCCTCTGAGAGCAGCGCGTCGGTGAGCAACCCCAGCGCCTGGAGCGTGGCGGTGTAGGACAGCGTGGAGACCGGCGTGTCGGTGCGCGGGCCGAGCGGCAGCCAGGCCTGGGCGGATCGCACGAGCGGACTGTCGGCACGGGCGCTGATCGCCACCACGCGGGCGCCGTCGAGCGCCTCCAGGGCGGCGAGCGTCTCGGTGCTGGTCCCCGACTGGGATACGAGCACGAACGTGTCGGCGAGCTCGCGGGCCGCCGGTGTGGTCAGTTCGGTGGCCTGCAGCGCGAACGCCCGCCGCCCCGCGGCCCGCAGGGCGCGTACGGCGGGGATCAGGGCGTGAGCGCTGGCGCCGATGCCCGCCAGAACGATGGCCCCGGCGCGCATCGTGGCGAGGTCGAGCTCCCCGGACGCGTCGCGGAAGGAATCGGCGGCGGCGGCCAGGTTCTGCGGCTGGGCCTCGATCCCCTCCCGGAACGCGCTCATCCCTTGACCGCACCAGAGGACAGCCCGCCGACGATGTAGCGCTGGAAGACGACGGCGATGGCGATCGGAGGGATCGCGGCGAGGATTCCCCCGGCGGCCTGCAGCCCGAAGTCGGTGGTGTAGCGGCCGGTGAACTCGGCGATTGCGACCGGGATCGTCTTGGCCGCCGTCGTCGAGGTGAAGATGAGCGCGTAGAGGAACTCGTCCCAGGCGATCAGGAACGCGAACAGCATCGTCGACAGCAGTCCGGGCCGCGCGAGCGGGAGGATGATGCGAAACAGCGCGCCGACACGGGTGCAGCCGTCGATCCGGGCGGCGTCCTCCAGTTCTCGGGGGATCGTCTGGAAGTAATTGCCCATGATCCACAGCACGAATGGCGTGGCGAACGTGCAGTAGACCACGATCAGGCCCAGCCGGGTGTTGAGCAGGTGGAGCTTGACCATGATCAGGTACAGCGGGATGACCAGCGCAATCGGCGGGACCATGTAGGTGGAGAGGAACAGCATCAGCGACGCCCGCTGACCGCGGAACCGCAGCCGGGCGAAGGCGTAGGCGCCGAACACGCCGACGGTGATCGAGATCGCGACGGTGGCGGTGGCGACGATCAGGCTGTTGACCAGCGAGGCGCGGAAGTTGGCGAAGATCGTCCCGTTCTCGGCGCTGAAGATCTGGGAGTAGCGGCTGAAGGACAGGTGGCTCGGTATGAAGCTGAGCGGCACCTTGAGCAGGTCGGCCTGGGAGGCGAGGCTGGCGATGAGCAGCCACGCGAACGGGGCGAGGATGATGAGCGCCACCAGCGCCGCCGCGCAGTGGATGAAGATCCGGTACCGGCGTGAGTCGGTCATCGGTCAGGCCAGTCCGTTTGACTCAGAGCGCAGGAGGCGGATGTAGATGACCGCCAGCACCAGGATGAACACGACGATCAGGTAGGCGAGCGCCGAGCCGTAGCCAAAGTACTCGTCGGAGAACGCCCGCTGGTAGGTGTAGTAGGCGATGCTCTGGGTGCCGTTGGCCGGGCCCCCACCGGTCATCACGTAGATGATGTCGAAGACCTTGAACGCTTCGATCGTGCGCAGCACGAGCACCACCACGATCACCGGCCGCAGCAAGGGGAGCGTGATGTGGACGAACGCCCCCAACCTCCCGTAGCCGTCGACCCGGGCCGCCTCATACAGATCGCGGGGGATCGTCGTCAGTCCCGAGAGCAGGAAGAAGGCCACCAGCGACGTGTTCTTCCAGACGTCGGCGAGCACCACGATGTTGAGCGCGGCGAACGGTGAGCTGAAGAAGGAGTGATACGAGGTCGTGATACCCAGCTGGGTCAGCAGCGCGTTGACGACCCCGTACTCGGCGTTGAAGAAGTAGCGCCACATGGCGCCGTTGACGATCGTGGGCAGCGCCCACGGCAGCACCACGATCGT
Source organism: Solirubrobacteraceae bacterium (assembly GCA_049591655.1). Classification (GTDB taxonomy): domain Bacteria; phylum Actinomycetota; class Thermoleophilia; order Solirubrobacterales; family Solirubrobacteraceae; genus Palsa-465. The sequence goes on along the minus strand of JBAWFG010000001.1, from coordinate 679 downwards.
CCGAAACAACCACCGGGCCCGGAGCGGGGCGTTGAGCAGCAGCGCGATCCCCATCCCGAATACGAGCTCGGCCCCGGTCGAGACGAACGTGAAGTAGACGGTGCGCTGGACCGCTGACCAGAAGTCGCTCTGGGACAGCGCGAAGCGGTAGTTGTCAAGGCCGACGAAGGGGAAATGGCCCGCGAACGGGGTGTCGACGGCGAACAGCGACGTGTACAGCGTCTTGAGGATCGGATAGATGACGATCCCGAAGACGACGATGATGCTCGGTGCCAGCAGCGCGAGGGCGAAGCGGCCCTCGCGTGTGCGGGCACGCCACGTCATCCCGCCGCCGTCACGCAGCGGCTCGGCGTTCGTGCCCACGGGTGGGTGTGCCTGCGCGGGGTGGGCGCCCGTCACTGCGGCGGGGCGCCCGAGGTGAACGCCGATGCGGCCGCCTGCAACGCCGCCTCGGGGGTCTTGCGTCCGAGCAGAGCGTCCTGGATCTGGACCTGGAGCGCCTGGGAGGCAGCGTTGTAATTGGTCACCTGGGGGCGCAGGATCATGTCGGGCAGCTGGGTCTTGGCCGTCGACACGAGCTGGGCGCCCGCGCCCTTGATCACCGCCGGGTCCGAATAGGACGCCGACCAGATCGGCAGCGAGTCGGCGACGTACTTGTTCTGGACCGTCTGGCTGGTGA